>JBFHRI010000161.1:0-7145 GCA_041591755.1 Oleiphilaceae bacterium | reverse complement strand
TCCATGGTGTCAACGAAACTATAGCGCGCTTTTAAAGCGCGCAGCAGGTGCTCGAGCGCCATGCGTGAGGATGGGTGAGGCTCAATGCAGGCCACCAGACAGTTCGCAAGCGAGACTTCCTGCGGTCCTTCTTCAGGCATTACCGCCGACAAAACAGGCAGGCTAAACCAGAATGTGGAGCCTCGTCCCAGCTCACTGGAAAAGCCGATACGGCCACGCATCAGCTCAATCAATTTACGAGAAATTGACAAGCCCAACCCTGTACCACCGTAGTTGCGTGCCGTGGTGGTATCGGCTTGCGAGAAAGCTTGAAAGATTGTCGTTTGCTGGGCACGAGAGAGCCCTACGCCAGAGTCGCTGACCGAAATGCGGATAAAATCACCCGAGTCGTGTGTCGCGTGTTCTTCATTGATTTCATCCAGGTCATCAATCATGACGCGCACGATCACTTCGCCAGAATGCGTAAACTTGATGGCATTGTTTACCAAGTTTGTCAGCACTTGCTTGATGCGGAGGGGGTCGCCAACGATGTCTTCGGGTACGTCCTGATAATGTAAGTGTACCAGCTCCAGGTTTTTGGCGTGCGCCGTGGGGGCCAACATGCAGACAACATCTTCCACTAGTTCGCGCAAGTTGACACTCACATTTTCCAAGGTGAGCTTGCCGGCCTCTATCTTAGAAAAGTCTAGGATGTCATTGATGATCATCAACAGAATTTCTGATGATTTACGTATGGTCATCAAGTGCTCTCGCTGACGATGATTGAGCGGGCTTTTTAGCAAGAGATTGGTAAAGCCGACGATACCATTTAGCGGCGTACGGATTTCATGGCTCATATTGGCCAGGAACTCCGATTTTATGCGATTTGCAGCAATCGCCTGCTTGCGCGCCAGATCCAACTCAACGTTCTGAATTTCGATAGTTTCCAGCGTTTCGCGTAAGTCCTCCGTGGTCCTTTGAATTTCCATTTTCATATCAGCTTGCATCGTTTGCAGCTTGCTAGCCAGGACCATGACTTGAGCAGAGATGACATTGATTTCCCGCGTTTTTGAGGGGGTAATGCGCGTGTCGAAAGCTCCCGAGTTGATGTGTGCTAGGTGCTGTTGCAAGCGATGCAGGGGGGCCAGTAGAACGCGCTGGATGATCAATAGCATGGCCAGTGCAACAAAGCTCAGAAGCAGCAGGTGAAGTGCGCCCTTGCGAATGCTTGCGGATTGCTCTGCCTGCATTAATTCGTTGCCTGTTTGCAGGATAAGCCAGCCTGCGGGCGGTGCGTTTTCTGCAAGTTGTGGAGTGATGGCAAAGATCAAATAATGGTGCTCACCAATCTCATGACGCACGAAATCTTTGGTCGGAAAGCTCCGTGGACTCAAATTGACAGTGGCGCGACCTCCGCCGTGAGCAAGCAGCCGAAAGTCCTGGTCAATCAGTGTAAATCCTTTGATGTGAGGTCGCTCCAGCAAGCGTTGCTGTTGCGTGGCGCTGAGATAAAGTGATTCTTGCGTTGCCAGGTCATCGATAAAAGGCTGAGCGATCAATTGAATCCGTTCCTGGTGCCAATCCATCAGATTCAAAAAATTCTGCTGGTATATCAACCAAAAGCTTGCGGCGCCATAAAGCGCAAGTGGCAACAACAGTAGAAGGTAAGCATAGAAACGCAGGCTGCGAGCTTTCATCCGAGATATCCAGAAAGTGCGAACGCCGTGCAAAAAGACGTAGTCTGGCAGGCAATTCGTGGACGGCAAGTGTATCATTGTCGCCCGCTAATGCTACGTGCACAGGTCCTAAACAACACGATCGAGAATGGCATGATTCAGTTTCCGACACTAGAAGATTATATCGGCAATACCCCTTTGGTTCGCTTGCAGCGGCTGCCTGGCGCAAGCAGCAATACCGTCCTGGTTAAGCTGGAGGGTAATAATCCTGCCGGTTCAGTCAAAGATCGGCCTGCCATGAGTATGATTCGACGCGCAGAAATGGCGGGTCGCATTCAACCTGGCGATACCCTGATTGAGGCGACCAGTGGCAATACGGGCATTGCGCTAGCGATGGCGGCTGCAATCAAGGGTTATCGCATGGTGTTGATCATGCCCGACAATATGAGCGCAGAGCGCAAAGCGGCGATGAGTGCCTATGGCGCCGAGCTGGTATTGGTCAGTCGCGAACAGAGTATGGAAGGGGCGCGTGATTTGGCGCTGCAAATGCAGGCCGAAGGCAAAGGCATTGTGTTGGATCAATTTGGTAATCCAGACAACCCGCAAGCCCATTATGAAGGTACCGGTCCAGAAATCTGGCGCCAGACTCAGGGATTGGTGACGCATTTCGTCAGCGCCATGGGGACCACGGGCACGATTATGGGGACGTCGCGTTATCTCAAGGAGCAGAACCCGGAGATTCAAATTGTCGGCCTCCAACCGATGGAAGGCGCCGCGATTCCAGGGATTCGGCGCTGGCCAGAAGCCTATATGCCGAGCATCTTTGAGGCCAGTCGGGTGGATCGGGTCATCGATATGGGGCAGCAGGAGGCTGAAGATACGATGCGCGCATTGGCGCGACAGGAGGGGATTTTTTGTGGCGTATCCTCAGGCGGCTCTGTGGCGGCAGCTTTGCGGCTTTCGCGTGAGCTTGAAAATGCGGTGATCGTCGCCATTATTTGTGATCGCGGCGACCGATATTTGTCCACTGGGGTGTTTGAGCGCACCTCCGTTTAGTCTTGTGAAGGCAGTGTCCAGCGTTGTGTGGGCGCTGCTTTTTCATTTATTTCACGCGCTGATTTGACCCCCCGACTTTAGTTAAATTTATTGTTACCACACTACTTACTAGCACGTATAGAGAGAGAGCATGGCCCGCAAACGCCGCAATAGAATTCCGACCGAGCAAGTCCGCTGTGAGATCGTACGCTTGAGCCATGAGGGCAGGGGCATTGCCAATAGTCAGGGTAAAACGCAGTTTGTGGCGGGTGCCTTGCCCGGCGAAGTCGTCCAGGCCAGTTTTCTCACCGTACGGGGCAAGTTCGACGAATTGGTGGCCGAGGAAATCATCGAGGCGGCGGCAGATCGTGTCGCACCGCCCTGCGCTCACGCGGGCGTCTGCGGGGGTTGTAGTTTGCAGCATATGGCGCCGGCAGCGCAGATTGGCTTCAAGCAACGCGTCCTAGCGGAGCATTTTGCCCATTTTGGTAATTTAGAGCCGGCACATTGGGAGCCCCCGCTGGTGGGGCCCACTACAGGATATCGTGGTAAGGCCCGGTTGGGTGTCCGTTATGTCATCAAGAAAGAGGCAGTCTTGGTGGGCTTTCGTGAGAAACGCAGTAATTTCCTCGCCGATTTACAGGCTTGTGAGGTGCTTGATCCTCGAGTGGGTCATGCCATTGCAGACCTGAAAACTTTAATTGCCAGTCTGGATGCATACCAGAGTATTCCACAGATTGAAGTGGCCACGGGCGACGACCAAGTGGCTTTAGTGTTTCGACATATGGAGCCGCTAAGCGAGGCCGACAAGGCAAAACTTAGCGCTTTTTCTGAGGCTAAACAGTGGCTCTTGTTTCTGCAACCGGGTGGTCCCGATACGGTGCACTTGCAATGGCCTCAATTCACCGAGGCTCGACTGCGTTACCGAATTCCATTGCCGGCGGAAGCGAAGCGTGCAGAGTTGACGATGAAATTCCATCCATTGGATTTTACTCAGGTTAACGCAGAGATTAACAGGCGAATGATTATCAAGGCGCTCGATTGGCTGCAATTGAGTGAGCAGGATCGTGTACTTGATCTATTCTGTGGACTAGGTAATTTCACTTTGCCTCTAGCCGCGTGTGCAGGCTCTGTGGTTGGGGTCGAGGGCGATGATGCGATGGTGGTGCGTGGCAAGGAAAATGCAGAGCAGAACGGATTAACCAATGTGGAGTTCTACGGCGCTAATTTGCAGGCAGATTTTACGCAGGAACCCTGGGCGGAACGTGGTTTCGACAAGATTCTTATCGACCCGCCGCGTTCTGGCGCGCTTGAGGTCGTCGAGTATTTGCCTCGCTTTGGTGCGTCGCGCATCGTTTATGTGTCATGCAACCCCGCGACCCTTGCCCGTGATGCTGGGGTGCTAGTCAAGCACGGCTATCGGATGGAGCGGGCGGGGGTGATGGATATGTTTCCGCATACGGCGCATGTGGAGTCGATTGCTTTATTCGTGCGCAATGCATGAGACAGGCCTAACGCCAAATAGATGATGTGGTGCGGTCGATGCGTGAGCACTGCATTTGGTAGATTTCCGAGGGGCCCCGCTGTGCAGTGGGTGTCTGGTTGTAAACGCTTAGTCCAGTCGGTCTGGAGCCTGAAGCTATGGTCAAAGTCCGGGAAGATTACATAGAAGACTTAGGAGGCGACGAGGGAATCGAGCGATGGCTCGCCGAAATGTCGCGCCTAGTCCAATTCAAGGATGTGGAATTGGTGCGTCGTGCTTGCCGCACAGCGCTCGAAATCGAAGCCACGGCGGTGGCGGAAGAGCGCATTTGGGCGCAGGATCATAGTAGTTTTCGTATCGGCCTGGAGATGGCCCATATCCTGATTGAGCTGGAGCTCGATCAGAATGCCATCATCGCCGCCATCCTTTACCGCGGAGTCCGTGAGGGTAAGTGCTCGCTGGATTTCGTGCGCAAACAGTTTGGCGATGAAGTGGCAAAATTGATTGATGGTGTGGCGCAAATGGCCGCCATCTCGGCGACTCATCGTCCGCTCAAAGGCACGGTGCTCGGGCAAAGCCAGGGTCAAATCGACAACGTCCGTAAAATGCTGGTGACCATGATCGACGATGTTCGCGTGGTCCTGATCAAACTGGCCGAACGCACCTGTGCGATTCGTGCCGTCAAAGATGCCAAGCCAGAAAAACGTCAGCGCGTGGCGCAAGAGGTCTTCGACATCTACGCACCGTTGGCGCACCGTTTAGGGATCGGGTACATCAAGTGGGAACTGGAAGATTTATCGTTCCGGTATTTGCACACCACGGCCTACAAAAAAATCGCCAAGCTACTCGACGAAAAGCGCATCGATCGCGACGAGTTTATTCGCAAGATGACCGAAAAGCTGAAACGTGAGCTGGAGGATGCACATATCGAAGGCGAGGTCATCGGGCGCAGCAAACATATTTACAGTATCTGGCGTAAGATGCGCCGGAAGAATCTGGATTTTTCAGAAATATACGACATTCGAGCTTTCCGCATACTGGTGCCCACAATCAAGGATTGCTATGCCGCATTGGGCGTGGTGCACGGCTTGTGGCGACATATTCAGTTCGAGTTCGACGACTACATCACCAACCCTAAAGAGAATGGCTATCGTTCCTTGCATACGGCCGTGATTGGGCCAGATGGCAAGGTCATGGAAATCCAGATTCGCACGCACGAAATGAACGAAGAGGCGGAGTTTGGTGTTTGCGCCCACTGGCGTTACAAAGGCACCGATGTGCGCTCCGCTTCCTCGAGCTATGAAGAAAAAATCAGTTGGCTGCGCCAGGTGTTGGAGTGGCAGGAAGAGTTGGGCGATGTTTCGGAAATTGCGCGCCAGTTGAGTGCCGATATTGGTTCCGACCGAGTCTACGTCTTTACGCCTGACGGCCATGTCGTGGACTTGCCCAATGGCGCGACACCGGTTGATTTTGCCTATCGAGTGCATACCGAAGTCGGCCATTGTTGTCGCGGTGCCAAGGTGAACGGTCGTATTGTTCCCTTGACTTATCCTCTGCGCACCGGAGAGCAGGTGCACATATTAACCTCGAATAACCCTGCGCCCAGCCGTGACTGGTTGAACCCAAGCCTTGGCTTCATTACCACATCCCGAGCCCGCGCTAAAGTTGTCCACTGGTTCAAGATGCAGGACCGTGATCGCAACATTGCCGATGGTCGGGCCTTGCTGGAAGACGAATTCAAGCGCCTGGCGATAGGCAATATGTCCTGGCGAGAGTTGGCAGAACAAACGAATTACCACAGCGCGGACGATATGTTTGCCGCCATTGGGGCGGGCGATCTCAAAACCACTCAGGTGGCTCATTTGGCGCAACGTATGTTGCAGCCAAAGGAGCGTCAATTGGATTTGAAACTGTTTGAGTCGGTGACGGATAAAACGCCGCCCCCTGTCGGCGATATCCAAATTCGTGGTGTGGGTAAGCTCCTGACAACCGTGGCGCAGTGCTGCAACCCGGTACCGGGTGATGACATTGTGGGATATATCACCCTGGGCAGAGGGGTTTCTATTCATCGACAAGATTGTATGAATGCGCTGCAACTGCGCAGCCAGGAACCCAATCGGATGATTGAGGTGAGCTGGGGGCTTTCGCCCGATGCGACCTACCACGTGCCGATTGAAATACAAGCGTATGACCGAGAGGGGTTGCTGCGTGACATTACCACGGTGTTGGCCAACGAACGTGTGAATATCACCGACGTGAACACGCACTCCGATCAAAGTCAGGGTTTGGCCATGATTTCGATTGTGATGGAGGTGTCCTCACTGGAGGCGCTGGGTCGCACACTGGCGAAAATCAAACAGTTGCCGAATATCATCGACGCGCGCCGCAAACGTGGCGGTTAGGCTGCAGTGTATAAAGGAGATTACGCTTATGTATCAACTCGCTGACCTGCTGTATTTGATGTCGCGTTTGCGTCATCCGGAGCATGGATGTCCATGGGATCAAAAGCAAAGCTATCAGAGCATATTGCCGCACACGATTGAGGAAGCCTACGAGGTTGCCGATGCCATCGAGCGGGGCGATATGCAGGAATTGCAGGCCGAGTTGGGAGATTTGCTTTTCCAAGTCGTTTTCTACAGTCAGATCGCTAGTGAAGAAGACCGTTTTGATTTTGCTGCGGTGGTCGATGGCATCGTGCGCAAACTGTTGCGGCGGCACCCGCATGTTTTTCCAGACGGCGATTTGCATGCACATTTTCCTCCTGGACAACAGCCGGCTGAGGCCAAAGTCAAAGCTCAGTGGGAGTCGATCAAGGCGACAGAGCGGGCAGAAAAACAAGCTAGTGATGCAGTGGTGCTGGCGGGTCTACTGGATGATATTCCCAACAACATGCCCGTACTGAGCCGTGCCGCTAAGCTACAAAAACGCGCCAGTCAGCATGGCTTTGATTGGCCCAGCATCGGACCTGTATT
>JBFHRI010000160.1:0-7165 GCA_041591755.1 Oleiphilaceae bacterium | reverse complement strand
ACGCCTCTATCTGCCCGACATTAATGCGCGTAATAAAATGCTGCAACAGGCCGCCGAACGAACCGCGATCAACGCGCCAATGTAGGGTACGGCGGCCGATATTATCAAGCGAGCCATGCTCGATGTAGATGCCTGGTTAGCGCAGAGTAAGGTAGATGCGCGGATGATCATGCAGGTACATGACGAATTGATTCTGGAGGTGAAATCGGAGCAGGCCGAAACTATTGCTCAGGATCTGGCACAGCGCATGATGAATGCCGCAAAATTGGACGTGCCATTACTCGTCGAAGCGGGGATTGGCGATAATTGGGATCAGGCGCACTGACACGCGTGCGCCTGAAACTTGCCTTAATTGCTTTCGGCGTCAGCATTGGCCTTGAGCAGCTCGACTTCAAAAATCAAAGTCGAGTTCGGGCCAATCGCGCCTGGGCGGCCTTGAGGTCCGTAGGCCAGATCCGAGGGGATATAAAATTCCCACTTCGAGCCTTCCGGCATTAGCTGCAGACCTTCAGTCCAACCCGCGATAACGCCGTTCAGCGGGAAAGAGGTTGGCTCATTGCGTTGATAGGAGCTGTCGAACTCGGTGCCATCGATCAGGGTACCGCGATAGTGGACCGTTACGGTGTTGCTGGCATCGGGTTTGGGGCCGCTGCCTTCGCTGAGAATTTTGTATTGCAAGCCACTGGGCAGTGTAGTGACCCCTTCTTTCTTAGCGTTCTCAGCCAAGAAGGTCTCACCGGCGGCTTTGTTCTCGGCGCCGGCCGCTTCCATCTTGGTCATCATTTTCATTTGATGCTCTTCCTGGAAGGCCTGCATGACCGCCATCAGCTCTTCTTTCTTCAGGCGGGTCTCATTGCCCTTCAATACGTCTTCAATGCCTTGTGCGAACAGCGCCACATCCAGCGTAATTTCGTCCCGCTTCATCTGTTCGCCCATACTCATGCCCAGGCCGTAGCTGAAACGCTGTTCCAGGGAGCTCAGTTCACCTTGGCGTGCATCCGCTGCGGGTGCCGTGTTGGCGGTTTCTTCTTTGGATTGACTGCAACCCAGAACAGACAGGCCAATGGCGGCTACGAGCGCCAGGCGTGTTGGATACTTGATCATTCGAATACCATGCTTAGTTAGGATCGTTAGAGTGAGAGTGTGTCGAGCACGAACTCTGCATTAAGCGCTTGCTTCTCTACTTATTAATGCAAGCGCATGGACGCAGGTTAATCGTGTCTGAGAATAAATGACAGATGTCGATGCAATTTCTTATACGGACACTCACTTTTTATTGGTTATGTCTAAACCGTGAGCCGATTTTCGATGCGGACACCCACTCGAAAATGGGACGCTTTGTGGGAGACTTAACGCGGATGTCATATTTACCCGGGCGGGTGTCCACATAGGTACTTACATAGATACTCAGATAGGTATTCGCGGTGTCATTTTTGTTTGCAGCGAGCGATTTCGTTACCATTTCGATTCTTTAGTTGCTCCTGGGTCGTTCATTTTCGAGTTTTTGGCCCCGAATAAAGCAGAGGATTTGTAAACGATGCGCCTCATTAGCTCGCTCTTTGCGTTGTTCTTCAGTGTCGCGTTGCTAGTCATTGGCAACGCGTTTCTGTTGACCTTGCTGGGTACACGCATGAGTTTGAATGGCGACGATCCACTGGCCATCGGTGGCATGATGGTGGCGTACTCCATTGGTTTTGTCGTGGGCACCTTGTATGCAGAGAAGATCGTCGTGCGCGCCGGGCATATTCGCGCTTTTGCGGTGTTCAGTGCGCTGTTGGCGATTGCAGCGTTGTGTTATCCGATGACCGACGCCTTGTGGTTCTGGGCGCTGCTGCGTTTGCTCGGCGGGGTGATGATGGCGGGCCTGCTGATCATCGTTGAAAGCTGGTTCAGTGCGATTGCGACCAATGCTAATCGAGCGACGCTGTTTAGCCTCTATCAAATGTGCTTTTATCTCGCCACTACGGTGGGACAGTTTTTGGTGGCCTTGGGCGATCCGGGCCATTTCTTCTTGTTTAGTATTTCGGCAATCTTGTTGATAGCCTCGCTCATCCCTCTAGGCTTGACGCGACTTCAGGCTCCCTTGATTGAGCATGGTGCCAAGGCGTCTTTAAAAGATGTCTGGCAGGTGGCACCGCTCGGCGTGTTGGCAGCGATGTGCTCAGGCATGATTTTGTCATCTTTTTATGGTCTCGGGCCATGGTTCGCCAATGCCAACGGATTGAGCATTGATGCCATCGCCTGGTTCATGGGAATGGCCGTGCTGCTTGCCCTGGCAAGCTCCTGGCCAGTGGGCTGGCTCTGTGATCGTCTTAATCGCGCCAAGATGTTGATGGTGCTGGCTGCGGTGGCTGGCGTGGTCAGTTTGCTGATGCAGTTGCGCGGCGCGCCGGTGGTGTATCTTGTGGTGGTGAATGCCGTACTGATCGCACTGGCCGCCAATATTTATCCAATTGGCGTGGCGCTGACCAATGACCGCATGCCGAGTGAAAAGCTGGTCGCTGCGGCAGCGACACTGCTCTTGAGTTTTGGGATTGGCAGTTGTATTGGACCGGCCTTGTTTGCGGGCTTGATCTCGGCGTTGGGTCCTGTTGGGCTCTACCTCGGCACGACAGTGACCTTGCTGTCTTTGGCCGCGTATGCCAAATATCGTATGGGCCGCGGACTCACGGTGGATGTTGCACATCAAGAACCTTTCGTTCCTACGGCACCCAACGTTAGCCAGGTGATTCAGGAGTTACACCCGGCCAATCCGAGCTTTGAGGAAGTGCCGGATCGGCAGTTGATGGGGGCAGGTGAGCCTAAGGATCAACGGTCGCCATAGCCTGGCTGCTCGACTGAAAAAACTCCCAAATGATCCCGTTTGCATCGAGCGCCTTGGAAGGGGCGGCTTTGCCCAAGCGGGTTTGGCCTCCACCAGGCCAGGAATGACCACCGGTCTCGGTCACGCAAAGCTGTACCCGTGAAGCTTCAGCACAGGCATCGTAGCGTTCGCAATACGCGTTAGGTCGTTCCAAAATGCGCGTTGCCCGCGATGTACAACGATTGCGTGCCACCCATCGTGCAATGGTTTCGGGCACCGAGATGAAATCCATGACTTTCGATTTGTCTCGAAATGCATCCGGCCCTGCGCCTCCGTGAAACAGCACATGTGTGTCATCTTTGGCGTGAATATGCAGTATCGGGACCGGGCGTGAGGGTTGGCAGGTGTTGAGCGCCTCAGTGCCTGCGACAGCGGCAATCGCGCTGACCAGATCGGCCGCCTCACAGGCCAGTCGATAGGCCATCATGCCGCCGTTGGACATGCCTGTCGCGAAAATCCGGCGGGTGTCGATGGCGATGTGACTTTTTACGTCCTTCACTACGGCGCGAATAAATCCGACGTCATTACTTCGACTGTCACGCGCACTTGCACAACAGTCGCCAGCATTCCACGTGGCCAAGCGTCCTCGCGGCAGTTTGCTGTATCCGTTAGGGAAAACCAGCGCGAAACCTGAGGCATTGGCTTGGCTAATCAAGCCATAGTGCGCGTCATCTGCCATATGTTCGGCATGACCGCCTCCACCATGCAGTGCAATGACGAGTGGGTAATCTTTATTCGAAAGCCGCGGTGGTACATGCAATACATAGCGACGTTTGTTGCCTGCAAAGTCAATCTTAAAGTGATGGGTGCCGCTGGCGATCCGGGGTTGAAGCGGGGCGGAGTGATGATTAGCGATTTCGCCCAGCACCCAAGTGCTGGTGCTCAGTAAGAAGAGCATGCTGAGTAAATTTGCTGCGAATTTTCGGAAAGGTCTCATGGTAGTCCAAGCTTGTGTTCGTTGCGGCGTTAAGGTCGATACTATGCTTAGAAATCCGCGAAGAGAATAAGCGCAGTGTAGTGCATTACAAGAGCGATAGCCGGCTATATAAGCATCTTAAGTATTGAGAAATTCGCTCAGTCTAAGGCCTTTCTGTCACCCTGTGCGCGTATCTAAAACGCGTGTTGTGATCGTTTCAGTCGAGCCGTAGTGTGCGGCAGGTGATGCGAACCTTGAGCAACGCCGCACAGTTCTTTTGACATCATCACTTAATTCAAGACGCTCGCGCTGCCTTGCGGTCTACTGCACGGTTCGAGCGGCAGATGCGATGACCACCTCTTTGGTGTGTTAGGAAAACATAGAAAACAGGTCGCTCCATAACAATAATCCCAGTGGAGTGATCTGATGCGGTACCAACTCTCTCTAGCCTTCATACTGACTTTAGTCTGCAGCCCTTGGGCGCAGGCGGCCTTTTCCAATGGCAGTGCACGGCTGCTGACCAATGATGAAATGACCAGCAATCAGTACCTGGCCTCTGGGGACGGGCGTTATCGGTTTTATCTGCAAAGCGATGGCAATTTGGTGCTGCGTGTCGTGAGCAACGGGCAGTCACTTTGGTCCTCCGGTACGCACGGTAAAGGGGGCATCCGACTCAAGTTACAGACCGATGGTAACCTGGTGTTGCGCAATAAATCGGGGTCCTCGGTCTGGTCGAGTAAAAGTGGGGGCAGTGGCGGCGTGCGCTTTGAGTTACAAAGTGATGGCAATGCCGTGCTCTATACTGCGTCGAATCGAGCCGTGTGGGCGACTGACACGGTACAAGTCAGTCCAGATACCACGCGCCCAGTGATCAGTTTGAACGGTAGCGCTAACATCAGCTTGGTTCAAGGTTCTGCGTTCAGTGATCCGGGAGCGACGGCTAGCGATGATCGTGATGGCGATATCAGCGCGCGGATCGTGCGCAGCGGCAGCGTGAATACCGCAGTCGTGGGCACTTATACCTTGCGTTACGATGTCAGTGACGCCGCCGGCAATGCCGCACAGACGGTTAGCCGTACCGTCAATGTTACAGCGCCGCCTGTACGCAGCGCTTTGAGTTCCGGCGAGCAGCTGCTCACCGATGAGCGCCTGACCTCGAATAACGGGCAATATCGCGTGACCCTGCAGACCGACGGCAATCTCGTACTGCGTAACAGTGCAGGCAATCCTTTGTGGGCATCCGGGACCAATGGTACCGGCGCCATTCGATTCGTTTTGCAAGGTGACGGCAACCTGGTCTTGCGCAATGCAGCCGGCAGCGCCGTGTGGGCCAGTGGTACCAATGGCCGTGGTGGCGTGCGTTTGCTGCTGCAGGACGACGGTAACCTGGTGCTGCTCACGGCGAGCAATACAGTGGTTTGGTCTACCGGACCTGCGGTGACGCCCGACACTACGCGCCCCGTTATTAGCCTCAACGGCAGTGCCAGCATGAGCTTAAGCCAGGGCGCGACCTTTACCGATCCGGGCGCGACGGCCAGTGATGATCGCGATGGCAATATCAGTGCCCGCATCGTGCGCAGCGGTAACGTCAATACCGCTGTGGTGGGCACCTATACCTTGCGCTATGACGTGAGCGATGCGGCGGGTAATGCTGCGGCAACGGTGATGCGCACGGTGAATGTCATGGCGATCAATAATCCTTCTGCGCCAAGTACCAACAACACCGACAACGATGGTCGTGCTAGCAGTTTGGGTCGTTTCTCCGCGCCTAGTGCTGCGCTCTACAGTTTGAATTCGGCACGACAGCGCGTCTTCCCGCGTCATGTCGACACCGGTTTCCAGGGTAACGGCCATGCCGAAACCTGGGATGGCCGTGTGTTTGTGCGAACCCGCACTGGGGGATGGTTTGCCAGCGCTTTCCGCCCCGAACGGATTACGGTGAACAGCGATGGCTCACCGAACTTCCGCAATGGCGCCTTTGGCAATTCGATCGAGCTCGAGCTGGAAAGCGCCGCACCGGATATGCAACACAACTGGCTGGCCATTGTGCCGGACCCGGCCGTCACGGGCGAGAACCCCTTCCCCTCGAATGCCAGTGGGACCTTCCAGGCGAATGGCACGCATCGTACTTATCGCGCCTTGGTGATCCATACCTCGAAGCGCAATGGTGATAATGATCAGATGGGTCAGCGTCGCGCCACCTTTATCGTGGCCAATGCCCACACCGCGGATGCACAGTTGATCAGTGCGCGCTTCACCAGTTCTTTCGCGCGCTACAGCCTGCCTGGCGGCGCCGATTTTCGCTGTATCGAGCCGTCTGCCACCTTGGATGGCCGTTTAATCATTTGTCAGGGCCACCCCGACAACAATGGTCGCATCGACAATCTGGTGTACAGCTGGAACAGCACGCCTGGTGCGACCAGCAATTGGCAGGCGCCACGCTCCATTGCCAATATGTACTTCGACGACCGCAACACTTTAATAGCAGGGATTCCATTCCGCGTGCGCTACCCGATTGCCGAGCGTCCCCTATTGGATGCCACGGGTGACGACTATGGCCGCAATGAGCTCGTGAAGGGCGCCTATCCGTGGATCAGTCACGATGGCTCGGAGTTGTTCTTCCAGGCCACGCGCAAGGAAGCCAACAACACGGGTGCGAGACGTTCGGGTACCACGGTGGTCGGCCGCTGGACCGGTTGGACCTTCCGCCATATCGACGGTCCGATCAACCGCAATCGTCATCAGACTTCGCGTTTGTTCATCTCTTCTCCGGGTGCCTTTACCACCATGTGGGCGCCTTATAAAGACCAGCCCAATTTGCCATTGCCTTACTCGGTCAATGGTCCGAGCTACCCGATCTTCGGTTCCAACACCCAGGATTATTCCGAAGTGGGCTTTGATGACTATCTGGACGGCAACTACGTGATGTATCTGGGCATGAATGAACAGCTCGATCGCGCCGGGATCTTCCAGAAGACGCGTACGCCAGACACCTCAGGCAATTTCAATAATGCCACGTTGGTCGGCGCGCGCTTCCCTTTGGAGTTTAATAATCAGGATATTCTGGTCGGACGTTTTGGTCAGGGCATTCACTTTGAATCCGGCAACCATCTCAACGTCAGCCGTGCTAATGGCTGGAACAGCTTTAACAAAGGCATCACCGTGGATTTCTTTGTGCGCAAGAATTCCGCGAGCGGCACGGTGCGTTTGTTCACCCTGCAAAATGGCTTGGAAGTGACTTTGAGCAACGGCAGCACAGTGAGTGCTGCGATTGTTGATACGGCAGGCGTTCGCCGCACCTTGTCCGGCCCGGCCATTAGCAATGGTCAGTGGGCGCATATTGCGTTCAGCTACAACACCTTCAACCGCGAAATGAAGCTGTATGT
>JBFHRI010000159.1:0-7169 GCA_041591755.1 Oleiphilaceae bacterium | reverse complement strand
TTCTCGCGCCACATCACTGCTTCGCAGCGCACGCTGATGTCATACAGAGAGGCATTGCCGTTTTCCCGCGACAACTTTTCGGACCATTCTTTGATAATCGCATTGCGCGGATCGGACTCACTGTAGATCGCATGACCAAAGCCCATGATCTTTTCTTTTTTGGCCAGCATTTCAAGCAAGCGCTGCTCAGCGTGCTCCGGATCACGCATGCTCTCAATCAAGTCCATCGCCGCTTCATTGGCACCGCCATGCAATGGACCGCGCAGGGAGCCGATTGCTCCCGTGACACAGGAATGCAGATCGCTGAGGGTGGACGCACAGACCCGCGCAGTAAAGGTGGAAGCGTTGAATTCGTGTTCCGCGTAGAGAATCAGTGAGACATTCATTACCTGCTCGTGCAGGGCGCTGGGTTTCTTGCCATGCAGCAAATGCAGGAAATGCGCGCCAATCGTGTCATCGTCGGTTTCGACCTCAATGCGCACACCGTCATGCGAATAGCGGTACCAGTAATTGATGATTGAGGGGAACGCAGCAAGTAAGCGATCGGCGACATCCTGTTGTTGCGCGAAACTGTTTTCGGTTTCCAGATTCCCTAACATGGAACATCCGGTGCGCATGACATCCATCGGGTGCGAATCCTTAGGTATTTGCTCCAGCACCGTTTTTAGAGCTGCCGGCAATCCGCGCAGCGTCTTCAGTTTTTGCTGATAGGCGGAAAGCTCGCTCTGGTTCGGCAAGTGACCTTTTAGAATCAGATAGGCGACTTCTTCGAAAATACAGTGCGCGGCCAAATCTTTCACATCGTAGCCACGATAGGTCAGGCCCGAGCCCGTCTTGCCGACCGTCGACAACGCTGTCTTGCCCGCCACCTGACCGCGCAAGCCAGCACCGCTGAGTTCTTTACCTTGTGCCATGTAAATTTCTCCTCTTAAACACTCGTCATCCCGCGGCTCGACCGCAGGATCTTTTTGCTGTGCAAAAAATTGCAAGGTCGCTCAATTCGCTACTTATCCTTCTGTCCCGCAAACAACTGATCCAGCTTGCGTTCAAAATCGTGGTAGTTCAAATAGTCGTAGAGCTCCATGCGGGTTTGCATGGTATCGACCACCGACTTTTGATCACCCTTGCTCAGAATTGCCTGGTAAACCCGTTCAGCAGCGCGATTCATGGCGCGGAAGGCGCTCAGCGGATACAGCACCATCGACACGCCCCAATCGGCCAGTTCGCGCTGATTCCACAGCTCGGTCTGTCCAAATTCAGTAATATTGGCCAGAATCGGCACATCCAAAGCCTCGGCAAAGGCCCGATAATGTGCTTCGGTTTTGATGGCTTCGGCAAAAATACCGTCAGCGCCCGCTTCCACGCAGGCCTGCGCCCGCTCAATCGCGGCCTCCAGCCCTTCCTGCGCAAAAGCATCGGTGCGTGCCATGATAAAAAAGGTTTGATCCTGGCGCGCGTCAACGGCCGCTTTCACCCGATCGATCATCTCCGCTTTGGATACAATCTCTTTGTTGGGGCGGTGGCCACAGCGTTTTTGCGCAACCTGGTCTTCGATATGCACTGCCGCTGCACCCGCACGTTCCATTTCGCGAATCGTGCGCGCGATATTAAACGCGCCGCCCCAACCGGTATCGATGTCGACCAACAACGGCAGCGATGTTGCGGCGGTAATACGTCTGACATCTTCCAAAACATCATTCATCGAGGTCATGCCCAGATCGGGCAAACCATAGGATGCATTGGCAACGCCGCCGCCCGAGAGATAGAGCGCTTGGTGCCCAATGCGTTCGGCCATCAGAGCACAGTAGGCATTGACAGTGCCGACGATGGCCAGTGGCACATTGTCGTTGAGAGCTTTTCGAAAACGGTAACCGGGGCTGCTCATGAGGCGAGTTCCTCTTTCATCAGACGTTCAAGATTGTTTAGGGAAACCTGGATATGACGGCGCATCAATAATTCAGCGAGTTCAGCATCGCGTGCCGCGAGCGCCTCAACAATGCGCTGGTGTTCGGCCAGCGCCTGCAACGGACGCTGTTTACTGGTGCTGGTCTGGTAACGATACATGCGTACGACGTGATACAGCTCGCCACACAGCATGCGTTGCAAGCGATGGTTATCACTGCCTTGAATAATGCGATAGTGGAAATCAAGATCGCCCGCTTTTTGGTAGTAACTTTGCCCCTTATCATGGGCAATGGTCGTGGCATGTGCGGCCAGCAAATCCGCCAAGGCCTGGATCGCGTTATCGCTCATTCGTTGTGCTGCCAGGCGGCAAGCCATGCCTTCGAGCTCCTGACGCACTTCATAAATATCGCGCAGTTCTTTCAAGGTATGCTTGACCACACGGGCACCGGCATGCGGAATCCGCTTGACCAGATGTCGCGCTTCAAGTTTTTGGATGGCTTCGCGAATTGGGATCCGGCTGCCACCATAGCGCTCAACCAGCGCTTGCTCGTTGAGCTTATCGCCGGGACGCAACTCACCACGCTCAATCGCCATGCAGAGCTCGGCACAGACCTTGTCGGCTAACGTGTGCACAGCTTCAAAATCAGTTTCCAGGCTCATGTATACACTATTATCGAAATACGAGGATTTTATCTGCTCAATAACTGCGCAAATAGTATCTTTGTATACAATGCAAGTAAACCATTTTTTGTTACGGGTGCACGCTAGGCGCTAACGCGCGCAATCAGCGGAAAAAAAAAGGGCAACTCAACGAGTTGCCCTGAAAGGTCCTTATAACAACTAGGGATTGGAAGCGACGCTCTGGGAGAGTCAGCGCAGCATGTGCCACTTCCGGTGCGCTTATGATTTTTAGACTAGACCAGTTTTCAGGCTTTGCTCGACGAATTGCAAATCAACACAATCGCAACACCCGCTCACGCAGAATAACGCAAACTCACAAACGCCTCTCCTCGCAGTTACATAAGATAAAAATGATATAAACCATGCATTTATCTTGCATTACTAACAAAATAGATTATATTGACCCACTAATGCACTGTTAACTTGGAATTTTACCGACATGTTGACGGTTGGCAGCCCATAACAAACTTCATATCCACTGAATAAAGCTAAGCAACACAGGTAACAACTATGTCCGAAGAAGCATTGATCAAAGACGTGAGCAGCGAGTCATCACAAATCGTGCGCGACAACATTCGCAATAAACTGAACTGCGATGTTGAAGCTTTTCTTCGTCAGGGTGGCCGGGTGCAAGTGATTGCCGATAATGTACGCGCAGACCCTCCCAAAAAGCCCACCATGAACTACGGTTCGGCACCCATCTGATTCAGGTACCTTGCTGGGCAAATCCTCTAGATTTGCCCAGCACTGCTTTTTCCGCAGCACATCCATAACGAAACTCCTCACCCGCCACGCCCTATTGCAGTTCTCACCAAATATGGGATAATTCGCAGCCTATTTCGTGATGCAGCTCACACAAACAATGTGATCTAAACGCACAAGATAGATAAAGCCCTCGCCACAGGGGCGCATGCGAAAACAAGGAACCTAAACAAAATGATGGATGCATTTTCGATACTGATCAGTCTCACGCTTGCCTGCACAGGGGTTTTTCTGTGCCGCGACTACGCTCGCTTTTTGCGTGGCAGCTACGCCGTCACTGGGCGCGTAAAGGCCATTCAACAGGTCTTTCGTTTTGACGCCGGAAAATATGGCGAAGTGACCTCCCAACCCCTGGTCGCCAATGGCTTTTATCCTGTCATCGAATACGAAAATGAAGGCGCCACTGTCTGCTTCACTGCCATCGATCAAATTGCCTCCTCACAAGTTCATGTCGGCGATAGCGTCCGCCTGCGCATCACTAAATCACGTCGCCATAGCCGTCGCACGAACACTATGGTGACATTGCTGATCGCTTTACTCAGCAGCTTGGGCCTCGCCATGGTATTGGGTCCCGCTCTGTTTGCAGAGCCCCTCTCGGTGCTACAAATTATTCTGGCCTCATTGACGATTACCGTGTGTTTGGCGGTGTTGGTCTTTTATGCCCGCGACAAAGATGAATACCATATCCACGATACGACGCGCACTCCCGGGGGGCGCATCCAGCTTTGTCTGTGCGAACCCACCGCCTTTCAAAAGTGGCAACGCGCACTCTGCGATCCTGCACAAACCCTCAAGATTCGCAGCTCGCAGGCTTTTGGCGCCACCTGTGTCTGCTTTGCAATGGTCGTCCTGGCGGTTGCCCTGCATCCGCTTTGGCTGGTCAATCTCTAAGCTCAGCTTTGGCGATTAACCCTATTTGGCGCCACAGTTGATCACCCCCCCTCATCTCAAAGCGACAGCGAATCATTATGCGCCCTCAAGCGCTGTAAAATGAACGGTGCGAGGCGCGCGCTGAGCTGGTAAGCTCGTCGCTTTATTGGACGTGAGGAAGTGATCCGTGTTTTCAGCAAGCAGCCGCCAATTTCCGGGCACGCGCATGCGTCGTATGCGCTATGACGAATTCTCGCGCCGACTCATGCGCGAAACCTCACTCAGCACGGACGATCTGATTTACCCCATGTTTGTACTGGAAGGCTCCGGACAGCGCCAGCAGGTCGCCTCGATGCCGGGCATTGAACGTATGAGTATCGATCTACTGGTACACGAGGCAACAGAATTGGCCCGCCTGGGCATTCCTGCCATCGCACTTTTTCCGGTCACCCCGAGTGAGGCTAAGAGCGAGTGCGCTCGCGAGGCTTGGAATCCGCAAGGACTGGCTCAACGCGCCGTGCGTGCCATAAAACATGCCGTGCCCGAGTTGGGCGTGATCACCGATGTGGCGCTTGATCCCTTCACCACGCATGGCCAAGATGGCCTAATCAATGCCGATGGCTATGTGATGAATGATGAAACGGTCGCGGCACTAACCCGTCAGGCTCTGTCCCATGCGGAGGCCGGTGCTGATGTCGTCGCCCCCTCCGATATGATGGATGGACGAATCGGGGTGATTCGTCGTGCCTTGGAAGAACAGGGCCATCGCCAGACCCGCATCCTCGCCTACTCGGCAAAATATGCCTCGGCCTACTATGGCCCCTTTCGTGATGCGGTTGGCTCCGCCGGCAACCTGAAGGGCGGTAATAAATACAGCTACCAGATGGACCCCGCGAATCGCCAGGAAGCGCTGCATGAAGTGGCCTTGGATTTGAGCGAGGGTGCCGACATGGTGATGGTCAAACCCGGCATGCCCTACCTCGATATCGTGCGCGAGGTCAAACAGAGCTTTGGCGTGCCGACCTTTGTCTACCAGGTCAGTGGCGAATATGCGATGCACTGCGCCGCCTTTGCGCAAGGCTGGCTCAATCGCGAACAGATTATTTTGGAATCTCTCACCTGCATTAAGCGAGCCGGTGCCGATGCCGTGCTAAGCTATTTTGCTAAAGAAGCTGCACAACTGTTGCGGCGCTCGTGAAGCGCTGCAATGGCTCTATTCACGCGCGGAACCCTGCATGTCTCAATCAGAATCCAACACCACTAACGAAGCGATCCCTGCACCCGATCTGCAAAGCCATGAGTTCTATTTCAATCGCGAACTCAGCCACCTGCAGTTTAATAAACGCGTGCTGAAACAGGCTGTCGATAACGCACATCCCTTGTTGAATCGGCTCATGTTCTGCTGCATTTTCAGTAGCAATATGGATGAGTTCTTCGAGATCCGAGTCGCCGGCTTGAAACATCAAATCAAGTATGGCCGGGAATCGATCGGACCTGACGGTATGACACCGCAAAAGATCCTGGAAGAAATTAATCAGATTGCACATGCGCTGGTCGAAGAACAATACGACATTCTCAATGATGTATTGCTGCCCGAATTGGATCGGGAAAACATTCGCTTCTTACGGCGCAGCGAATGGACTGAAGCGCAAATCGCCTGGCTCGCCGATTATTTTGAACGTGAGATCCTGCCGGTGATTAACCCCATCGGACTCGATCCCTCGCATCCATTTCCACGCCTCGTCAATAAGAGCCTCAACTTCATTGTCGAGCTGGACGGTAAGGACGCCTTCGGTCGTGAAACCGGGATGGCGATCGTACCCGCACCGCGTTCACTGCCCCGCATGATCAAGCTTCCTTGCGAAATCACCAATGGGGATGAGCTGGTCTTTTTGTCATCAGTCATTCACGCCCACGCAGACCAGTTGTTTCCGGGTATGGAGGTTAAGGGTTGCTATCAGTTTCGCTTGACGCGAAATGCCGACCTGGAAGTCGAACAAGATGATATGCAGGATTTGGCATCGGCCTTGAAAGGAGAATTGTTGTCTCGCCGCTTTGGGGAGGCGGTACGCCTCGAGCTGGCCGATAACTGCCCGCAACACTTGGTGGATTTTCTGTTACGCCAATTCGGCCTCAGCAACGCCGAGCTGTACCGCGTGCGAGGCCCGGTCAATCTGGCGCGCCTGATGCAACTGGGTTCCCTGATCGAACGCCCGCAACTGATGTACCCCAACTTCGCGCCTGGCACCCCTAGAGCGGTCAAGAATGCCGGCACGATCTTCTCGGCTATTCGCCAAAAAGATATTTTGTTACTACACCCCTTTCAGAGTTTTACACCGGTCATTGATCTGCTGCGTGAAGCTGCCAAAGACCCGGATGTGGTCGCCATCAAACAAACCCTGTACCGCTCAGGGGCCAATTCTGAGATTGTGGCAGCGCTGGTCGATGCTGCACGCCGAGGCAAAGAAGTGACTGTGGTCATTGAACTACGCGCGCGTTTCGATGAAGCAGAAAATATTGAGCTGGCCAGTCGCTTGCAGGAGGCTGGCGCCGTGGTCGTCTACGGCGTGGTCGGCTTTAAGACGCACGCCAAAATGATTCTGATCGTACGTCGAGAGGCCAAGGGCTTTAGCCATTACGTGCACCTGGGTACGGGCAACTATCACCAAGGTAACGCGCGACTCTATACCGACTATAGCTTTATGAGCCATGACGATGCGCTGGGGAAGGATGTGCATAAGATCTTTCAGCAGCTGACCGGCATGGGCAAGATTTTAAAGATCAAAAAGCTGTTTCACGCCCCCTTCACCCTGTTACAACAATTACTGCAGTTGATCGACCGAGAAGCAGAGCTCGCCCGCTCAGGCAAGGATGGACGGATCGTGATCAAGATCAATGCGCTGTCTGAGCCCAAGATTATTCGCGCGCTCTATAGTGCCTCGCAGGCCGGG
>JBFHRI010000158.1:0-7185 GCA_041591755.1 Oleiphilaceae bacterium | reverse complement strand
GGTAAGTGTATTGGAGGTAGCGTTAGAATCGGACGCCTCTTGCAATTCACCCAGTGTGTTCTGCGAACCGCCCATCAGGAAGGTGGAACCATTTCGAGTGTCGTAACGACCACCGCCCCATTGCACACCCATATCTTCGGTCAGGTTAGAGCGCGCACGCACGATACGCGCTTCGATCAAGACCTGGCGAACCGGGATATCCCACGATGCCACCAATTTACGGATCTGCTCCAGTTTTTCCGCAGTTTCACGTACGCTGATGGTGTTCGTGCGCTCGTCCGAAGAGATAAAGCCGCGCTCAGAAATCAATTCACGATCCTGACTCAGCATACCCACGATATCTGCCGCTTTGGCATAATTCACTTGAATGATGTCCAAGCGTACTGGCGCCAGCGCTGCGACCTGCTTAGTGGTCTCCAACTCCAGTTTTTCGCGCGCTGCGATTTCTTCAGCCGGGGCCACCAACAACACGTTGCCGGTTGTGCGCTTATCCAGACCTTTGGTTTTCAGTATCAACTCAAGCGCCTGATCCCACGGTACATTCTGCAGACGCAGGGTAATGTTGCCGCTCACCGTGTCACTGGCCACTAGGTTGAGCCCGGTGAAGTCTGCAATCAGCTGAAGCACGGCGCGTACTTCGATATCCTGGAAGTTGAGCGAGAGCTTCTCACCGGTATAGGGGAATTTTTCTTTGCGACGCGCTTCCTGCTCTTCTTCACTGATTTTTTCCACACTGACGGTGTAACGATTGTCAGTTTGATAGGCCAGATAGTCATAATTACCGGTCGCACGAATGGTGATGACCGCATCATCACCCTCGACATAGGACTCAATACGATGCACGGGCGTAGCGAAATCGACAACATCAAGACGCTGACGTAATGCTGCGGGCAGCTCGACTTTTTTCGCCCGTAATTGAATATTGCCCGCCACCTCAGCCATATCCACATCCACATTCGGCGAGGAGAATTCAATCACCACCTGGCCGTCACCGCGCTCACCCCGACGAAAATCAATATTGGCAATACCATTGGTGCTTGCCGCGGGAGCTGGCGCTGAAGTAGCGGCGCTGCGTGGTGTCGAGGGCACTGCCGAGGCAGACTCACTGCCGATCAATACGATCAAATCGTTGCCATTCACACGTGTGGAGTAAGGCACGAGCTGGTCCATATTCAGGATGACCCGCGTCCGATCAGCGGCGCCGATGACCGTCATGCGCTTGGCATTACCGACACCCAGATTGAAATATTTTTCACTCAGCTGACTTTTCACCCCAAATAAATCCAAGGTGATACTGGCAGGCTGCTCGATGGTAAAACCTGTAGGCTCCGGCGGCACATCATCGAAAGTCAGTGTCACCTCAGTGCGATCGTTCGGCAGTGATGCGAAACCAACATTCTGCAAATCCGCCGCCTGTACCCAGGCACTTCCAATCAGTGCGACGGCGATGCCAAGCATTTTCTTGATTCGCATTTGAACTACCATACCCGAAAACCCTAAGTAAGTTTCTTTAACTACGTTGTTTTGCTTGTTGTTTGCCATGCCCAAGCACCCTCTAGAAATCTTCATTTGTCATCCAGCGAGATTGTTCGTGGGCGCTCTAGCCAACCGCCATACCCGTTGGGAACAATTTCAATCAAACTCAGGCGACCGTCAGACACATCGACGATACGACCATGGTTCTTACCCATGTACTGCCCTGTTTTAACCATATGAATGCCACCTGCGTTGTCGGCAATCAGCCCCCACAAAACGGGCGTTTCATCACGGCGCAAGGTGCCAACCATCTTCAGGTCGTTCAGCGCAAAGGATTCAAGCACCTCTTTGGGACGATCTTCATCCGGCTTGATATTTGACTGCTCCTGAATTTTCACATCCCGCACGACAGCTTCTTCCGGCGGCATGAACGGCGATCGCATATTGGCGGCGCTGTACGTGAAGGCACGGTAAACCTGCACTTCAGGCAGCGGTTCTATCTTTCCTCTGGGCTTGGCATCAATTTCCTTAAAGAAACGATCCAAATCCTCAAAACCTTCATTCGCCGCACACCCGCTCATCATAACAATGACCAGCCCTGCGACACTGAGCTTGATAAAATTCTTCATCACTTAATTACGCCCCCGGCCGGCATCAGTTTTCACCGAGTAACGGTAAGTCTTTGCACCGATATCCATCGCAAGGATCCCCGCACCTTTGTCTTTCACCGGACTTAAGGTGAAATCGTGCAGCGTCACGATTCGCGGAAGGCTGGCGACACCGCTTACAAACGACGATATATCGTGGTAATTACCCTCGACCTGTATCGCAATCGGCAATTCGATATAAAACTCCTTGGACACTTCGGGACGCAGCGCAATGGACTTAATCTCCAGGCCGGAACCCAGGGCCGTACTGGTAATATCCTCCAGCAGTCCGGGCACTTCGGTGTCTTGCGGCAATTGCTTCAGCATGCTGCCAAACGACTTTTCGATTTCTAGCATCTGTTGCCGATAGGCATCCAGATTGGCCACCTTGAAGGCTTTTGACTCGTATTGCTCGCGCAAGGTCTGCTCTTCTGCAGCCACGCCATCCAGGGACATATAAAGATCTTTCACAAAAAACCAATAGCCGCCGAACAGAATCAAACCAAAGACCAGCGCAAATACAATTAACTTTATTGGCGCAGGCCAGGAACCGGCATTGTTAAAGTCCAGATCATTGACATCAAAGCCTTTAAGGCTTTCCATCGATTCTGAAAAACCCACTATCAAGCTCCTTTATCTTTGCTAGCCGACTCTTCGACCACCGGAGTCACCTGTTTTACCTGCATATCGAAACGATTGGCAGACTCTTTATCTTTCAATGCACTGACATCCGTCAGATTCGGCTGATCAAACCAATCAGAGCTCTCAAAATTACGCATCAATCCCGAAATTCGGTTGTTGGACTCAGCAATCCCCACGATAGAAATGGTATCGCCCTGACGCCTGAGACTTTCGTAGTAAAGGCCGTCTGGCAAGGTTCTGACCAACTCATCGAATACTCTGACAATGACGGGGCGAGTGCCTTGCAGATCTTGAATGACTTTCATTCGGTCCAGCATCTGCTGCCGCTTCGTCCGCAGCTCTTCAATTTCCTGGATCTTTTTATCGAGTTCCTCCATTGAAGACCGGATATAGCCATTGCGAGCTTCCTGATAAGCAATTTGCGACTCCACATCCTTCAACCAGAAAAATGCTAAGCCTGCACCGATCACCGCCACACCCACCAGCGTCGAAATAAACTGCTTCTGGCGCTCCTCGCGAAGCTCCTGGCGCCAGGGTCTAAGGTTTATTCTTGGCATTAATCGAAACTCCTTAGCGCAAGCCCACAGGCAATCATTAGAGAGGGCGCATCATTACTGAGAGCCGTGGCATTGACTTTCGAGTTCAGCGTCATATTGGCGAAGGGATTGGCTAAAAGGGTCTTGATGCCAACCTTGCGCTCAACCATTTCGGTAATACCTTTTATGGACGCCACACCACCTGCCATCACGACATAATCCACTTCGTTGTACTGACTGGACGAGAAAAAGAACTGCAAAGAACGCGCGACTTGCTGTACCACCGCCTCTTTGAAGGGCTCCAACACCTCGCGCTCGTAGTCATCGGGCAAGCCACCTTGCTTCTTGGCCAGCCCAGCCTCCTCTGTCGACAGCCCGTAACGGCGTTGAATTTCCTCAGTCAGTTGGCGACCTCCGAAAAGCTGTTCGCGGGTATAGATGGTACGCCCATCCGCCAACACACTCAGGGTCGTCATGGTCGAGCCGACATCAACGATCGCGACGGTTTGCTCCTCGCCATCGTGATCCAATTGAGCGTCGATCAATTTGAATGCACGCTCTATCGCGTACGCCTCCACATCGACCACCTTAGTCGTCAATCCACCGATTTCCAACGCATCTTCTCGCAACTCAACGTTTTCTTTGCGGCAGGCGGCCAGTAATACATCGACCTGTTCAGGATTGCTTGCAGAAGGCCCCAGCACTTCAAAGTCAATCGCGACTTCGTCCAGGGGATAAGGAATGTATTGATCAGCCTCAACCGTGATCTGGCTTTCCATCTCCTGATCACTCAGACCCGCCGTCATCTGGATGGTCTTGGTGATGACCGCAGAGCCCGCCACTGCCACTGCGGCATGCTTCAGGCCTGAGCGCGACTTGGCGACGACCTTGCGCACCACCTCGCCGACCTGCTCTGAGTCGTTGATATTCTTTTCCACCACACAGTTGGGTGGCAGTGGCTCAACCGCGTAACTTTCTACGCGAAACCGGTCGCCACTGCGAGAGAGCTCGAGCAGCTTCACCGACGATGAACTGATGTCCACGCCCAGCAAAATATCTTTTTTCTTTCCGAATAATCCCAACACAGCATGAACCTGCAGAATGGTTACCATTTTGGTTGCGCCGTCGAAACTCACAAGAGAATTGGCGCTCAAAGTACAAATCTTTACTAAAATCAAACAGAAAAAAGACGTATAATCCGCCCGATTTTGAATTAAAGCTAATTCTTAGATAATAGACCTATATTTTTAAGTTGCTAGGAAAAACATGCATCGTTTTGTGAGGCTTTCGAGCTTTTTTGGTTGGCTCCTTCTGTGTTTTTCCTGCGCCGCCATCTTCTTGATTTCATCGTTCTTTCTGTATTTGAACCCCGACCTGCCCAGCATCGAGCAGCTGAAGGACGTGCAATTGCAGACGCCGCTGCGCATCTATACCAAAGACCAAAAGAAAATCGCCGAATTTGGCGAAAAGCGCCGCACTCCCGTAAGTATAGACGCCGTACCAGAAGCGCAACTCAATGCGTTCCTTGCCGCCGAAGATAGTCGCTTTTACGAGCACCAGGGTATCGACTTCATTGGCTTGGGCCGCGCCGTCACGCAGCTGCTGCTGACCGGAGAAAAGCGCTCGGGGGGCAGCACCATCACCATGCAGGTGGCGCGTAACTTTTTTTTCTCAAACAAGAAAGAATTCACACGCAAGTTCAAGGAAATTCTGCTCGCGATAAAAATCGAGCAGTTTCTTAGCAAACGCGAAATCTTTGAGCTTTATCTCAACAAGATCTATTTGGGGCACCGCGCCTACGGCATACAGGCCGCTGCACAAGTGTATTATGGCAAGGATATCCGCGATCTGAGTTTAGCGCAGCACGCCTTGATCGCGGGACTGCCCAAAGCCCCCTCAACAGACAACCCGCTTACCAACCCAAGCAAAGCCGTGGCGCGACGCAACTGGATTCTCGACCGCATGCTTGAGCTGAAGATGATTTCCGAAAACGAGCATGCCAGCGCCAAGCAAGAGCCGCTGACGGCAGAATACCATGGCGGTGCGCCCGACTCAGAAGCCCCCTATATCGCCGAGATGGCGCGTCAGGAAGTGATTGCACGATACGGTGCCGAAGCTTATGACATTGGTTTGAGCGTCTATCTGACCGTGGACTCCACCTTACAACAGGCGGCCAATACTGCGCTCCGCAATGGCATTGAAGCCTATGATCGTCGCCACGGATACCGCGGACCTATCAGCACCCTAAGTGACCCGCAATTGACTGATGGCACCATCCTTCGCCAGGCCTTGGCCGATATCAAGACCCCTCGAGGCCATCTTGCTGCAGCGGTACTCAAAGTCTCCGCCGAGCAAGCAGAGCTCATCAATGAGGAAGGTGCGATGATTCAGCTGACGCTCGCCGACCTCGAATGGGCCGCCCCCTTTATTTCGCGCGATCGTGTCGGGCGCAAACCCAGTAGCGTCAGCGATGTGCTGGCGCGCGGGCACGTCGTATTGGTGCGCCCAGAGACAGACGAAGAGGGTATTCGCTGGCGCCTGACCCAGATTCCGGAAGTGCAAGGCGCACTGGTTTCGGTGGATCCTCAGACTGGCGCCATCCTGGCACTGAGCGGCGGTTACGACTTCTCACTGAGCAACTATAACCGCGCCGCACAAGCTAAGCGCCAGCCCGGCTCCAGTTTCAAACCCTTTATTTATTTGGCCGGCCTCGAAAGCGGCATGTCCGCCGCAACACTCATTAACGATGCACCGATTGTATTCGAAGACAAAAACCTCGAATCCACTTGGCGCCCCACCAATGACACGGGCCGTTTCTATGGTCCCACTCGCCTGCGACAAGCGCTCTACAACTCACGCAACCTGGTTTCGATTCGACTGCTACAACAAGTAGGCATCGACAAGACACTGAACTTAGTACGTAAATTCGGATTGGCCGACGTCAACTTTCCGCGCGAACTTTCTGTCGCCCTGGGCACCGCAGAGCTGACCCCACTCAAACTTACGTCCGCCTATGCCATGCTGGCAAATGGGGGATACTTTATTGAAACGCATTTGATTGATCGTATCGAAACCAGCAACGGCGAGATCATTTACCAAACCAATCCCATGACCGTCTGCCCGCGCTGCGGCGAGCCCGACATTAATCTAGACCCCGCCACGCCCGCCCTTCGCAAGGCGCCACGCATCGCCGATGAGCGCTCTGTCTACATCCTGCACTCGATGATGAAAGATGTCATCCAAAAGGGCACCGGCAGAGCCGCCAAAGCCATGCAACGTGACGACCTGGCAGGCAAAACAGGCACGACCAACGACCAAAAAGATGCCTGGTTCGCCGGCTTCAATACACGCGTTGCCACCACTGCCTGGATTGGCTTCGACAATCCGGAACCCTTGGGTCGCAGAGAATACGGCGGCACCGCCGCCCTTCCGTTTTGGATCGAATTCATGCGCACGGCACTGAAGGGCATACCCAACTCACATATGGCCCAACCCGAAGGCATTGTCAGCGCACGCATTAATCCCGAAACAGGTGAGCTGGCAGACCCCGGTGACCCCAACGCCATCTTCGAGTTATTTCGCTCAGAAATGGCGCCGCGCCCCCGACGCTTTTATGCGCCCGACACTTCGGAGACCCCAAGTGGCGGCGAAACCATTCAGCTGCATGATATTTTTTGATGAGGATGGGCAGCCACATTTGCCCTTTCTCTGATGCAGACAGCTCCCGCGCATAGTCGAAATAAGCCGAATCTGCCACCAACACAGACACCCGAAAACCATCAGTCATCCCAACTCAAATCATCAGTCATCCCAACTCAAACCAATAGTCATCCCAACTCAAACCAATAGTCATCCCAACTCAAACCAATAGTCATCCCGCGGCT
>JBFHRI010000157.1:0-7192 GCA_041591755.1 Oleiphilaceae bacterium | reverse complement strand
TTTTGCGGTGTACCCCTACGTTTTTGTGGAGTCGGGTGCCAATTGGGATGCCAACCTTGATGGTACGCCAGGGCGTAACAGTGATGCCTATGTCATGCTCCGTCTCAATTACGAGCTTTACAGCGGTGGTCGTTACAGTGCACAACAGCGCGCCGCACGTTACGAGGCCGAGTCGGTGCGACTGGAGCGTGATGTATTGCGGCGGGAATTAGAGCGAGATGCGGAGCAGGCTTGGCAGGATTGGTTGGGTTTGAGCGCTCAATTAGAGGCCCTCAACGACGCGGCGCGCTTTACCGAAGACACGCGCCAGAACTATTACAAGCTGTTTGCTATCGGTCAGCAGCGCTTGCTCGATTTGCTGGATATCGAGCAAGAGTGGTTGGATGCGCACATACAGAGTCAGCGTGTGTTGACGCAAAGTGAACTGGCGCGTTTTAAGCTGCTCTGGCTGAGTGGTGGCATGTTGCGACACCTGCGAGAGCAGGGGGTGCATATTCCCTAAAGCGCCGCCAAGTATGAAACGGCTTTATACCCGGTGAAAAGTAATGCCTTACGTTGAACGCAATGCTGAAGGTCGGATTGTCGCTGTGCGCAAGGAGGCCTCGCTCCAGGCAGATGAATATCTGGCCGAAAGTGATCCCGAATACCTGGATTTTTTTCAGAGCGATGAGATCCAGCTGGCGCTGGAAGATTCCGATCGCGCTTTAGCGCGGGTGACCGAGGATTTGATCGAACTCTTGGTGCGTAAAGGTCTGATTATGGTGACCGAATTGCCAGCGGTGGTGCAGCACAAGTTACGCTCACGTGTCAGCCTGCGCTCTCGATTGGCGCAAAGCGCTTGCGATTTGCTATCAGACGATGAAACGATTTGAGAAACGTATGACTAAACCGTTCCCGTATCCAGCGGATTGGCGGCTTGCCATGCCAACAGGCTTTCATTTGATAAGTTAAGTGTCATCGCGCCGGCGTCACTGAGTTCTTGGCTGTTCCACCCTGATGCCGACTCCGCTACTGCGCTTGCAGCTGCGCCAAGCAGTTGATCCAGCGCGAGTTCCTGCGTAGTGTCGGCAAGCACGTGGGCATACTCAATCTGCGCGTCGTCTGAAATGCTTGATGTCATCGACGGCTCGGCGCTGAGAATCTTGATGATTAAATCTTGTTGTGTGCCATCCAGGGTGAATACGCTCAGCAGGTCGAAGGCGTACTCGCCCGCTTCGAGAGATGGCGTGTGCTGTGGCTGAATGGTGTAATGCCAGCTGCCGTCGGCTGCCAGATTCAGTTCACCAAAGCGCCCTTGCAGTATACCTTCCTGAAAGCCGGATTGGCCGAAGTCGGCATCGGTGATGTTCAATTTTCCACTCACATCCTGTGCTTGGCCCAAGGTCAGCAATCCATCATTTTTCCCGCTCAGCAAAGGGCGATCATTGGTGCCGCTGATTTGGATCTGGATGGTCTGGCGCGTACCATCCACGCTAAACACGTCAAAACGATCAGTAGCGATTTGATCTTGTTTGAGCGCTTGTACGAAGCGTGAATGCGAATCCAGCTCATAGTGCCACGCGCCCTCTGCGGAGATGCGTGCCGTACCGAACAAGGTGCGAATGCTGTCGTTGGCGACAAAAGCCTCTTCGTTGTGATCTGCGTCGCTAATGAATAGGCGGCCACTGGCAGAGACTTGCTGGACCGATAATTGGTCACCAAGATCTTCAGTGACGCGCGCGCCACGATCGCCGGTGATCAGCGGAACGTCATTACTGCCATATATCGTCATTTGCACACTCAACCATGTGCCCGAATGAGTCTGTAAGGCGAAGGTGTCGAGCATCGTCTGCCCAGCATTGAGTGATTGCACCTCTGCCGCAGCGTTATTGAGCATATATTGCCAGCGGCCGCTTTGGTCGACGGTGACTTCGCCGTAAGCCGTGCGGACATTTTGTGCCTTGAGCGGAATGCTGCCATCGAGATTGCCCGCAACCGAGGTCACGAAATCTTCAGTCACGCTGTGATAGGCTGTGTCGGGCTGGCTAATCTGGAACTGGGTTTGCGTTTGTTCTACCCGCAGCTCGGTAAATTCGAAGCGCGTGGGTGTGTTGGTGTCATTACCGGGGCTTGGGGATTCGACGGAGCGATTGGAGGCCTCCGTTGTCGGCTCAGTGGTCTCTCCAGGCAAGTCAAGTCGAGCACTGTATCGGTATTCGCTGCCTGTATCCGCAGTTTCTAGGTTCTCTGAGTTGGCAGAAGGCGAAGCTTCGCCTTCTGCGGTGCCGGCGGCGGTGGCGGCGAGGAGATTGGGATCAAACTCATCTTCGATCAACAGACCGATGTAGTCCTTAGATTTCGATACATCTTGGCCGGTACCGACTGCACTCAAGCCATTCTGGCTCAGGTGAAGCGCTTGCCCTGCGGGTGTTTGGATGACAACGAGGGCACTGGGTTCGACCAGTAAAATCTTATCGCCTTCCTGAATAACATCGTTGGCTTCCAGGGGCAATACGTCGCCGAGTGGGGTAATGCGTAGCGCTTGACCGGATACGCTTTCTACAAAGCCGATTTGCACGATAATCCTCGAACTTTCATCCTCGCATCCATTTTCAATGCGCGAATGGTCTAGGCACCTTGCCCGTGGGTGAAGTTGTTATTATTGCTTACTGTTCTGAAAGCCTACTTAAAGCTTGTTCATGGACTGAACTATAGTTCGAAACAGCGCGTATTTTAAGCATTTTTTTGCTGCAGAAATGTAACGATAAAATGCATAGGCTCGAAATGCCCGGGTGTTCATGCGAAGCGTAAGCATCAAAAAAAAGCCCGGCACTGGGCCGGGCTTTGTGGCAAAGCCGAGAGGGCCTTGCCGGGATTGCTGAGCGCTCAGGCTTAGCAGGAGTAGTACATTTCGAACTCGACCGGGTGAGTGGTCATGTTCAACTTTTCCACTTCCTTACGCTTCAGCTCGATGTACGCCTTGATCATGTCTTCAGAGAACACGCCGCCACGAGTCAGGAACTCATGATCCGCTTCCAACGCGTCCAGCGCCTGCTCCAGAGAAGAGGCTACGGTTGGGATCTCGGCTGCTTCTTCCGGCTCCAGATCGTACAGATCCTTGTCCGCTGGGTCGCCAGGGTGAATCTTGTTCTGGATACCGTCGAGGCCGGCCATCATCAGTGCTGCGAAGCACAGGTATGGGTTGGCTGAAGGATCTGGGAAACGTGATTCCAGACGACGTGCTTTCGGGTTGCTGACGTAAGGAATACGAATTGAAGCGGAACGGTTACGCGCAGAGTAAGCCAACATAACTGGGGCTTCGAAGCCAGGAACCAAACGCTTGTAGGAGTTGGTACCTGGGTTGGTGATGGCGTTCAGTGCGCGAGCGTGCTTGATGATACCGCCGATGTAGTACAGACACTCTTCGGACAGACCCGCATAGGCGTCGCCGGCGAAGATGTTCTTGCCGTCTTTGGCCAGTGACTGGTGCACGTGCATACCCGAACCGTTGTCGCCAACCAGCGGCTTCGGCATGAAGGTCGCGGTCTTGCCGTAAGCGTGAGCCACGTTGTGTACGCAGTACTTCAGAATCTGTACTTCGTCGGCTTTTTTGGTCAGGGTGTTGGCGCCCACACCAATTTCACACTGGCCAGCGGTGCCGACTTCGTGGTGGTGTACTTCGATGGTCAGACCCATGGCTTCCATCGCGTTACACATTGCGCCACGCAGGTCGTGCAGCGAGTCAACGGGTGGTACAGGGAAGTAACCACCTTTGATGCCAGGACGGTGGCCAATATTGCCGCCTTCAAACTCGGCGTTACCGCTCCATGCGGCTTCGTCAGAGCTGATCTGGTACATGGCGCCGCTGATGTCGGCCTTCCACTTCACGTCATCGAATACGAAGAACTCGGGCTCAGGACCAAACAGTGCGGTGTCAGCAATGCCAGTCGACTTCAGGTACTCTTCCGCGCGCATGGCGATGGAGCGTGGGTCGCGGTCATAACCTTGCATGGTGGCCGGGTCAACAATGACGCAACGCAAGATCAGGGTAGACTCTTCCGGGAAGGGATCGATCACAGCAGTGTCGTCAACCGGCATCAGGATCATGTCGGATTCGTTGATGCCTTTCCAGCCAGCGATGGAAGAGCCGTCGAACATTTTGCCGAATTCGAAGAAGCTTTCATCAAGCACTTCTTTGACCGGCAGCGTGACGTGCTGCTCTTTACCGCGCGTGTCGGTGAAGCGCAGATCAACCCACTTCACTTCGTGTTCTTTGATAAGTCCCAGAGTTTTCTCTGACATGCTGTTTTACTCCATAGGGTGTGAATTAGATATGAAGCAAGGGGGCTTCACGTGTAAGCATATTTGCCTGAGTGGGTGCGTCAGCCTACTGCCTTATAATGAGCGCGCGTAGTCTTCGGCAGCCAAGGGTCACGTGGCAAATCTGTATTTTTAACGCTCAGCCTTTCGATACATCTAAAAACGGGCCGGGCATTTTAAAAAACCGCGAGAATACCATGACTGTTTGGAACATTCCCGAAATTTTTATGTGACAGGGTTAAGCAAGATGGTTGCCAAGTTCTTAATGTCTTAGTCGATTGTTTTTTAGTGATTTTTTTTTGGCGAAGAGTTTGAGGTGCACATAAATGGTGCCGTATTTGGCTAGATGCACCAAAAAGGATCGTTTTATCTAGGTGTTAACGCAAAGTTCACATTCTCGAAGATGTCGCTTGCGGGTTCGATTCTGTATAATCCGCGTCCTTTTTGACCGCTGCCGCGGAAAGTTTGAACAGGTACAGATGCTGTGATCGAGAATTTAAGAAATATTGCCATTATTGCCCATGTTGACCATGGTAAAACCACCCTTGTCGACAAGCTGTTGAGTCAGTCGGGTACACTGGATCGTAAAGACCAGGGGGCGGAGCGCATCATGGACTCCAACGACCAGGAGCGCGAGCGTGGCATTACCATTTTGGCCAAGAACACAGCGATCAAGTGGCAAAACTACCGTATTAATATCGTTGACACCCCAGGGCACGCCGACTTCGGGGGCGAGGTGGAGCGTGTCTTGTCGATGGTGGATTCGGTGCTGTTGCTGGTCGACGCGGTCGATGGGCCGATGCCGCAAACCCGTTTTGTAACGTCCAAGGCCTTCGAGCAGGGCTTGAATCCAATTGTGGTCATCAACAAGGTGGATCGTCCGGGTGCGCGTCCTGATTGGGTCTTGGATCAGGTGTTTGATCTGTTTGACCGCCTGGGAGCGACCGATGAGCAGCTCGACTTTCCGGTAATCTATGCCTCGGCCTTAAATGGTGTGGCGGGTCTTGATCCTGACGATCTGGCCGAAGATATGTCGCCTCTGTTCCAAATGGTCGTGGACAAAGTGCCGGCGCCCAATGTTGATCCCGAAGCGCCCTTCCAAATGCAGATTTCCGCTCTGGATTACGATTCTTACGTGGGGGTTATTGGTATCGGTCGCATCAAGCGCGGCAGCATCAAGCCTGGTCAGCAGGTTGTGGTGGTCGATCGTGCGGGCAAGTCACGCAAAGGCAAGGTGTTGAATGTCAAAGGTTATCTTGGCTTGCAGCGGATCGATACCCCGCTCGCAACCGCCGGCGACATTGTGTGTATTACCGGTATTGATGGCTTGGGTATTTCGGACACGCTGTGTGATCCAGAGTGTGTTGAAGCGCTGCCTCCGCTGAGTGTGGATGAGCCGACGGTGAGCATGACCTTCATGGTCAATGATTCGCCCTTTGCGGGTCTGGATGGCAAATATGTGACCTCGCGCAACATTATGGAGCGTTTGGAACAGGAGTTGATCCATAATGTGGCACTGCGCGTGCGCCAGGGCGACAGCCCGGACAAATTTATTGTGTCAGGTCGCGGTGAGCTGCATTTGTCGGTGTTGATCGAAAACATGCGTCGTGAGGGCTTTGAGCTGGCGGTATCGCGTCCTGAGGTAATCCAGAAGGAAATCGACGGACAGCTGCAGGAGCCCTATGAGCAACTGGTGATCGACGTTGAAGAAGTGCATCAGGGTGCGGTGATGGAAGAACTTGGTCTGCGCCGGGCCGAAATGACCAATATGGAGCAGGATGGCAAGGGTCGCGTGCGCTTGGAGTTTATCGTGCCTTCGCGCGGTGTCATCGGCTTCCGTGGTCAATTCCTGACCCTGACTTCGGGCAGCGGCATTATGACTAGCGTGTTCGACCACTACGGGCCGGTCAAGGCGGGTCCGATGGCGGGCCGCCAGAATGGTGTGCTGGTGTCGATGGTAAAAGGTAAAACGCTGGCCTACTCACTGTATACGCTGCAGGATCGCGGGCGCCTGTTTATGGGGCATGGCCAAGAGGTCTATGAGGGGCAGATCATTGGCATTCACTCGCGTGACAATGATCTGGTCGTCAATCCGACCAAGGGTAAGCAGTTGACCAATATCCGGGCTTCTGGCACGGATGAGGCGCTGATTCTGGTGCCACCAATTCGCCATACACTGGAGCAAGCGCTTGAATTTATCGAAGATGATGAGCTGGTCGAGGTCACGCCCAACCATATTCGTCTGCGTAAAAAGCTGCTGACCGAAAATGAGCGTAAGCGCGCCAAATAAGTGCATCTTGAATGATGTGAGGGGCGCGCCATGCGCGCCCTGATTCAACGCGTACGCGCTGCCTCTGTTAAGGTGGATGGGGAGCAGGTCGGCGCGATCGATTCGGGGCTCCTGCTGTTTCTCGGGGTTGCCAAGGATGATGATGAGGTTGCGGCGCGTCGCTTGCTTGAGCGCGTACTGGGCTATCGCGTGTTCCCGGATGCGCAGGGGCGCATGAATCATCACCTGCTCGACGTGCAGGGCGAACTTCTGATTGTTTCTCAATTCACCCTGGTGGCGGATACCCGAAAAGGTATGCGTCCCAGCTTTTCTTCTGCGGCCTCTCCAGAACTGGCCCGATCTTTGTATGGTTATTTCGTAGAGCAGGCGCGTTTGCGCGTCGCTAAAGTGGCCGAGGGGCGCTTTGCGGCGGATATGCAGGTCGCGTTGGTCAACGATGGACCAGTGACCTTTCTGCTCGAGACTTAAATCAAGCTGGTCTGTTATGCATCACGTTAGTGTTGCTGGTTGATCAACTTTTTATTTGTTGTTGCACTTTGTGAAAATGTGTACTAAAACTTTCTCTATAGGATTTACCTTAGGAAAGTTATGTAACATCATGTC
>JBFHRI010000156.1:0-7202 GCA_041591755.1 Oleiphilaceae bacterium | reverse complement strand
TGCAGAGAGGCGTGCTCATGACTTGCTAGCGCCTCGTAGCGCTGCCGGTCGGCTTGACTGGTTTCGAGTACCAAGGTCTCTTCACCGTCGGAGACCGGATAAAACCCGCTGCCGGGTAAGCGTTCCTCCAACATATCGGCGGTGCGAACCCAAAGCATTTCATTATGACGCGACAAGCGACGTAGCGCGTCTTCGCAGTCGGTGTTGCAATCCTGAAAATCACTGATGACCACCAACAGTGTGCCTGGGCGGATCAAACGTTCTGTTTCCAGCAGGGCTTTTGCCAAGCCGAAAGAAGACTCCGGCAACGCCATGCCAATATGCAGCGATTGGTTGTAATCACTGATGCCCTGCAGTACTTGGAGTAATTTCTTGCGGCTGCGTGCTGGTTTGTAGGCATGATGTCCGTTCTCGGCAAACACCAATCCGCCCACGCGATCGCCGTGGTCCAGGGCCGTCCAGGCAATCAGGGCGGCCGCTTCGGCCGCGCGGACCGATTTGAAACTGGTACGGCTACCGAAGAACTGGCTTAGGCTTTGATCACAAACGATGAATACAGGTCGCTCTCGCTCTTCATTGAATAGCTTGGTATGCGGCTTTTGTCGACGCGCGGTGACACGCCAGTCAATATTGCGTACGTCGTCGCCTGGTTGATAGGGGCGTACCTCGGCAAACTCCATACCGCGTCCGCGAAAGCGCGACTGATGCGGCCCGGCCTCTTGCCGCAATGCACTGCGCGTGCGGTTAATTTTCAGCGTATGTGCCGTCCAACGCAGAGCCAGCAAAGCATCCATGGAGCAATAGGGCCCACGTGATCGGTTTAGCAGTACCGATTCATTGGCACTGGCCTCTGGCTGCGGACGGAAGAATTGGCGGAGTCTAGCAAGCATGGCAATCAGTCCACTGCTCAGGCGACCGGCACCTGCTGGATAAGGGTGTCGATCACCTGGTCGCTGGTGACACCTTCGGCTTCAGCCTCGAAGCTCAGTAGAATCCGATGACGGAATACATCATGTAGCACCGCTCTGACATCATCGGGGCTTACAAAGTCCTTGCCATGCAACCAGGCATATGCGCGCGCGCAGCGATCCAGTCCAATGGTGCCGCGAGGAGAAACGCCATATTCAATCCAGCGCACCAGGTCGGTACCATAGTGCTCGGGCATGCGGGTGGCCATGGTGAGTTGCACCAGATAGCTCTCGACTGCGTCACTCATGTGAATGGCGCAAACTTCTTGCCGCGCCGCAAACAATAGCTCGCGTGTTACGGTGGTTTTTATGGGCAACTCACCGCTGGCTTGCTCTATCCGTGCCAACTGAAGAATGCGCCGCTCAGCCTCGGCATCGGGGTAGTTGATCTTCACATGCATTAGAAAGCGGTCGAGTTGAGCCTCTGGTAAGGGATAGGTGCCCTCCTGTTCAATCGGGTTTTGCGTCGCCATCACCAGAAACAGTGGGTCAAGTGGGTAGGTTTCTTTGCCCACACTGACCTGGCGCTCCGCCATGGCTTCCAGGAGCGCAGACTGCACTTTGGCGGGCGCTCGGTTGATTTCATCAGCGAGGACCAGATTGTGAAAGATCGGCCCTTTTTGGAAATGAAACTGGCCGTCTTCCATACGATAGATTTCGGTACCGGTGACATCTGAGGGCAGCAAGTCGGGCGTAAATTGAATGCGGTGAAAGTCGCCTTCAATATGATCAGAGAGCGTTTTGATCGCTTTGGTTTTGGCCAAGCCCGGCGCGCCTTCTACCAACATGTGCCCATCTGCCAACAAGGTGATCAGCAGTCGCTCGACAAGATGCTGCTGACCAATGATGGTTTCACTCAACGCGTCTTTTAGCGTGCGGATTGCTTCGCTTGGAGTCATGCCATTCCTCTTTTCAAGAACCTGTTTAGGTGACGACTTACCCTTGTTTCAGATAGGGGCTTCAGCGCTTAGTTGTGTGTTGAAGGCCGCGAGCTGAGACTCTGCATAGCGTGAGCGGTTCCCCACTCATTCCTTGAATTAGCACTGAATCACATTTGCTGTCGCATGCCATGTCGCAGCGTGATTCAGGATCGTCTGTCGCGGCGTCACAAGCGGCCGGCCAAATTAAACCATCGCCCGGCAATAAGCAATTCTGGCACCTTGCACTATGCTTGAAAGACGCTGCAGCCGCGCGCCTCCGGTGTCGGCAAATGGGGTTGCGGTAATCTTTTTTCAAGTTTCGGATACCTGGGGCCAATCGTGTTCCTCCGCGATGTTGCAGCGGCATCCACTCTATCCGTGTCGGCCTACACAGCACACAGGAAACTTTGGACACATGAAACTCGTTGATGTCAGCAGTAAGAAGAACTTTCTCGCCCAATTGAGCGAGCAGATGAAAGCGAAACTGCCCGAAAAAGAAGCCGGAAAAGTGCAGCGCTTCTCCGAACAGTTGCTGCCCAGCACCTACATAGAAGAATACGCCGGGCGGCGGCTGACCGATGTGCTGGGCTCATTCATGAGTTTGTGGAAATTTGTGCAGCAGCTCCCTGCCGACCAGACTCGGGTCAAAGTATTTAATCCGGGGGTCGAAGAGCATGGATGGCAATCAACCCACAGTATTGTCCTGATACTAAATCGCAACATGCCCTTCATTGTAGACTCCGTGCGTATGGCACTGAGCTCGCGGGCGATTAAGGTCCATGGCATTCAGCATGCGGTATTGTACGCTCAGCGTGATGACAAGGGGCATTTGCTGGAGCTGGTGAGCAGTACCGTTCGTAAACAGGCCGAAAGCAATGAAAGCGAAGAGGCGGTGATGCTGATCGAAGTGGATCGCCAACATGATGACGCGGCCTGTGAAACCTTGCGAGAGGAACTCACAGAGGTATTGTCGCAGGTTCGTACTACCGTTAGTGACTATCCGCATATGCTGCAACAATGTCGCACCTTGGCGGCGCAGCTCGATCAAGGCGACTATCCCGGTGTCGATGCGGTGACACAAAAGGAAGGCGCCGCGTTCCTGAATTGGATTGCTGAGGACCGTTTTACTTTTCTGGGTTATGTTGAATATCGCTTCAAAACACAAGGAAAAAAACAGCAGTTACACAAGGTGCCGGACTCTTCGCTGGGCATCATGCGCAGTCAGCATGACAGACAGAACAGCATTGAACTCGATTCGCTGTCCACGCGTGCGCGCAAAAGTCTGATGAGTACGGATCTTTTCACCTTTGCCAAGGCCTATGAACGCTCGCGTGTGCACCGACCGGCCTATCCCGATTACATCTCGGTCAAGCAGTTTGACGCCAATGGTAAATTGACGGGCGAGAAACGTTTTATGGGCTTGTATACGGCCAGGGCGTACAAAGAGACGCCCATGCAGATCCCGATTTTGCGGCAGAAGGCGCAGCGCATTCTCGACAAATCAGGCCTCAATCCGCGCGATTACAATGGTCGTGAACTGGTGCATTTAATGACCGAGTATCCGCGTGACGAGTTTTTTCAGATCGATGCCAAAGCACTCTTGAACATTCTGATGGGGACGCTGTACATCCAAGAGCGCCGTAAGATTAAGCTGTTCATGCATGAGGACGCCTTTGGAGGATTTGTTGATTGCTTGGTGTATGTGCCTCGTGACATCTACAACACCGATTTGCGGATCAAAATTCAGAATATTCTGATGGAGGCAGTCAATGGTGAAGACATCGACTTTAATACGTTTATCTCCGAGTCGATTCTGGCGCGCACCCAGTTCAATATCAAAGTAACGCCGGTCGAGGATCGTCATTTCGATGTCGCTGAGCTGGAACGCAAAATAATCAGTATCGCACAGAGCTGGCATGATGACCTCGAAAGCAGTTTGCTTGAAACTTGGGGCGAGGAGAAAGCCAATCATTATATCGGGCTTTATCGAAATGCCTTCCCGGCAAGCTATCGCGAGGCCTTCTCTTCCCGTAGTGGGGCGCTCGACATTGGACACATCAGTGAAGTGACGGCGCAACAGCCTTTGGCCATGAGCTTCTATCGCGCCCTGGACGAAGACGATAGCGTTTTCCACTTCAAACTATTCCATGCGGATCAGCCCGTCCCGCTTTCTGATGTGATGCCTATTTTCGAGCACATGGGGTTTCGAGTGATCGGTGAGCACCCTTACGAGACGATCGCGAGTGATGGCAAAACCGTTTGGATTCACGACTTCACGCTCACCACGGCGCAACGCATTAGTGTCGATCTGCAACGCATTCGAGATCGCTTTGAGGAGTTATTCGAGAAAGTTTGGCGTGGTGAAGCGGAGAACGATAGTTTTAATCGGCTCTTAATCACGGCTTATATGAATTGGCGCGAGATTGCCATGTTGCGGGCTTACGCACGCTACATGCGTCAAATTCGGGTCAGCAATTCCCAGACCTTTATCTCCGATACGCTGGTAAACCATGTAGTGTTGGCCCAGATACTGGTGCACATGTTCGACCAACGCTTCAATCCTGCGCACAATAAAAGTCAGAAAAAGTCTTTGGCAGAATTTGCTCGGCTGGGCGAGCAATTTATCGCGTTGTTAGACAATGTGCCCAATCTGACCGAAGACAAGATTTTGCGTCTATACCTCGATCTGATTAATGCCACGGTGCGCACCAATTTTTACCAGCCGGATGCCGAGGGGCAGGCCAAGAATTATATCGCGTTTAAATTCCTGCCAAATCTGGTGCCCGAAGTCCCCTTACCAATCCCACGCTTCGAAATCTTTGTGTACTCTCCGCGCGTTGAGGGTGTTCATCTGCGTGGTGGCAAGGTGGCGCGTGGAGGCTTGCGTTGGTCCGACAGACATGAGGACTATCGCACTGAAGTGTTGGGCTTGGTAAAAGCGCAGCAGGTTAAGAATGCTGTTATTGTTCCTGTGGGTGCCAAAGGCGGCTTTGTGGCGAAGAAATTGCCCCAAGGGGATCGTGCCGCGTTTATGCGTGAAGGTATCGCGTGCTATCAGACCTTTGTCACCGGTTTATTGGATGTGACCGATAACCTGGTCGAAGGTAAGGTGGTTCCGCCTCAGCAAGTCGTGCGCTATGACGAGGATGACTATTATTTGGTGGTGGCGGCCGACAAGGGGACAGCGACCTTTTCTGATATTGCGAATGCCATTTCGCTGGAAAAAGGGCATTGGTTGGGGGATGCCTTTGCCTCAGGCGGTAGCCAAGGTTATGACCATAAGAAAATGGGAATCACTGCGCGCGGAGCGTGGGTTTCGGTACAGCGCCATTTTCGTGAGTTAGGTATCGATGTACAACGCACCCCCTTCACCGCCATCGGGATTGGGGATATGGCGGGAGACGTGTTTGGGAATGGCTTGCTGCGCTCCAAGTGCACCAAGTTAGTCGCGGCATTCAATCACGTCCATATCTTCCTGGATCCCGACCCTGATCCAGAGAAAAGCTTTGTCGAGCGGCAACGCCTGTTTGATCTGCCCGGATCCACCTGGGAGGATTATGACGCCAAACTGATTTCCAAAGGGGGCGGCGTGTTCTCGCGTTCAGCCAAGTCGATACCCTTGTCGGCCCCCATCAAAAAGCTGCTCGGTACCGATGCGGATAAGCTAGCACCGAATGAGTTGATCAATTTGATTCTAAAGGCCGAGGCTGATTTGTTATGGATTGGCGGTATCGGAACCTATGTGAAGGCAACCAGCGAAACGGATGCCAACGTCGGTGATAAGGCCAACGATGCCTTGCGCATCAATGGAGCCGATTTACGGGTCAAGGTGGTGGCCGAAGGCGGTAACTTGGGCATGACACAATTGGCGCGCATTGAGTATGCGCGCAAGGGTGGTCGCTTGAATACTGACTTTATCGACAATGCGGGTGGCGTCGATTGTTCCGACCATGAAGTCAATATCAAAATACTGCTCAATGAGTTGGTACAGAATGGCGATCTGACAGAGAAGCACCGCAACAAAATGCTGGTCGACATGACGGAAAACGTGGCGGACCTCGTGCTGAAGAATAACTACATGCAAACGCAGGCTATTAGTATCGCGTATCGTGAAGGGCCACAGCGCATGGAGGAATATCGCCGCCTGATTAATGCTATGGAGGCGGCCGGCAAGCTGAAACGCAAGCTCGAATTTATTCCCGATGATGAATCAATTATCGAGCGCAAGTCCAAAGGAGAAGGGCTGACACGACCCGAATTGTCGATTTTGATCTCTTATGTCAAAGGCGATCTCAAGGAAATTCTGATCAATAGTGAGTTGCCGGATGATGCCAGTCTGGTCAATGAAATCGAGCCGATGTTCCCGACCCAGGTGATCAAAAAATTTGGTAAGGAGCTGCACAAACATCGCCTGCGTCGCGAAATTATCTCGACCCAGATTGCCAACGACCTGGTCAATCATATGGGAATTACGTTTGTCGAGCGCTTGAAGCAATCGACGGGCGCAACGACGGCGGCGATTGCCCTGGCGTATATCATCGCGCGCGATGTATTTCGTTTGAGTTACTGGTGGCAGGAAATCGAAAAGCTGGATCACAAGGTCCCGGCAGATCTGCAAATGTTCATGATGTCGGAATTGATGAGCCTGATGCGACGGGCCTGTCGTTGGCTGATTCGAAATCGCCGCAGCGAGCTAAATGTGGCCGGCAATATGGAGAAGTTTGCACGCGGCATTGAGCAGATATCTAAATCCTTGCCGCAATATTTGCAGGGTTCGGCCCTGGCCAGCTGGAAAAGTCGTTTTGACTCTCTGCAAGAGCAGGGCGTGCCGGATCATATCGCGGCGAATGTGGCCGGAGCACGACATCTTTATGCTGCTTTGGGCATCATTGAGGCGCAAGAAAACTGTGGGCAGTCGCTCGACATGGTGGGCTCAGTCTATTACACCCTGGGCAATCGCCTGGAGCTGACCTGGTTTGCTCAGCAGATCAATGCTCTGACGCCGCTGACGCATTGGCAGGCGCTGGCCCGAGAAGCCTTCCGCGAAGACCTCGACTGGCAGCAACGTGCGTTAACGGTGGGTCTACTGAAACTCACCAAGGCGCCGAAGGATATCGACCAGCGCATTGATTGCTGGATGGAGCAGCATGCCGAATTGATTGCACGCTGGCAGGCCACATTGACCGAGTTTAAAGCGACCGATGATGCCGAGTTCTCGATGTACTCGGTGGCCTTGCGCGAGCTTTTGGATTTGGCTCAGAGCACGGTACACGCAGCCTAACTGAAGCTCCTCCCCCTCGTGGAGGGGGAGGTT
>JBFHRI010000155.1:0-7279 GCA_041591755.1 Oleiphilaceae bacterium | reverse complement strand
CTCAGATGAAGTGCGACTGAGGAGTCTTGCATGTTCAAGATGAGTCGGGCTTGGCCGAAAAGGTCCGGCTGGCCGCGAAAGCTTTTGCTGGGACTTTTAGGGTTGTTGGCGGCCGTAAGTGTCATGGCTGAGCCGATGTATGACTCGGCCAGCGCAATGCACATGCCGAAAAAATTCGTGCATTTAGCGGTTGGTGATTGGCCGCCCTATATTGACCAAAGCCTTCCTCATCAGGGCTTGCTGGCACAAATCGCCCGCGCTGCGCTCTCGGAGCAGGGCTTGCAGGTGAAATGGCACTTTATGGACTGGAATCAGGCATTGGCGCAAGCACGTGCTGGGCAGATCGATGCCTCCTTAGGGTGGTCCCGTAACGCCGAACGGGAAAAAGACTTACTCTTCAGTGATCCGGTTAGTTATGCCACGTTGGTGTTTTTTCACTCTGAGAAAAAGGCCTTCTCCTGGGACAGCATGTCTGATTTGTCACACCTGCGCATCGCAATTGTTGAAGGCTACAACTACGGCGAACGCTTCGAGCATGCCCGACGTGAGGGCACGTTAAAACTGACGGTTTACGCGACCGAGCAGCAGGCCATAGAGGCGTTGATCAGCGGTAAGGTCGATCTATTTCCCTCGGATGTGCAGGTCGGTAAAGCCATGCTCATGCAGGCCGGTGCAGGGCAAGGGTTTGTTGCGGATGAGCACCCCTTGCAGCAACTAGCGCTGCATCTTGTCGCTAAACCCAGTGCCTCGGCAAATGAGTTGATGAAGCGTTTCAATGCCGGGTTACAGTCGCTGCAAAGCACCGGACGTTATAGCCGCATGGTTAAAAGCCAGGCCCTCATCGCCGAGCTGGCTAGTATTCGCTTTCTGACAGAGGATAACCCGCCGCTGTGCTATCAGGATGATCATGGCAGTCTTCAGGGAGTTTTTGTCAGGGTTTTGCGAGAGGCCTTGCAGAACATGGAAAGCGATGTCCAGCTCGATGAGGCAGAGGTTTTACCCTGGGCCCGAGCTTTCAGGGAGCTGCAAGGTTCGACCAAGGTTGCGGTGTTCCCGGTGGTAAAAACGTCGGAACTGACACCGGCAATTCAATGGGTAGGACCGATTTTCCGCAGCAATGTGGTCTTGTTTGCTCGAGATCACGAATCTTTTAATGGGCAAGCTTTACCGGAACTGGCGACGCAAACCATTTGCGCGGTCAGGGATAGCATTGGTGCCCAAGTGTTGTTGGCGGAAGGGCATCCGCAGCCCCAAACTTACCTAGTCCCCCACGCACAGTACTGTGCACGAATGTTAAAGGCAGGGCGTTTAAAGTTTTGGGCGCATGGTCGTGATATCGGACGCTGGCAGCTTGAGCAAGCTGGGGTGGATGAGCGCTCCATCGACATCATCGCGCGTTTGCGCGAAACCCAGCGTTATATCGCGTTTAGCCAAGAGGTCCCGGATTGGGTGGTGCGAGCATTTCAGCAAGAGATTGATTTCATGCGCCTATCGGGGCGACTGCAAAGCTTGATCGATTCATCTTTGTTGGAGGCCGGTCTCGAGATCTTGCCTTAGGTAGTGCGGCGCTGCTGAGGCCGCTAAAAACACGGAGCTTTGCCTTATACCCGGAAGCGCTGGAGCGTCTCTTGGGTGTGGGCAATCTTCTCTGAGATCTGGCTGCTAAGGCCTGCTGAGTTGCCTGCGCTGTTAGTGGAGGCTAAACAAAGGTCATTGATCAAAGTGATTTCTCGATTGATTTCCTCGGTGGTTTTGGACTGTTCGGAAGTGGCTTCCACAATCTGATTGCTCATCTCTAGAATGTGGTTCACTGCGTCGGTGATTTGCATCAAGGCTGTACCGGCCTGCTGGATTTGACTGACGCTCAGTTGCGCTTGCGCGCAGCCGCTTTGCATCGCTGCTGCGGCTTTTTGGGTGCCGTGCTGAATGCGTGAAATCATGGCGTGTATCTGTTCGGTAGAGTGTTGGGTTTTGCTGGCCAAAGTGCGAACCTCATCCGCCACTACAGCAAAACCACGCCCTTGTTCACCAGCCCGCGCGGCTTCAATCGCCGCATTCAATGCTAACAAATTTGTTTGTTCAGCGATGCCTTTAATGACCGCTACGATGGAGCCGATTTGCTGGCTGTCCTGGCTCAATTCCGCGACCACTTCGGCCGCGTGTTGAACTTCCTCGGCAAGTTGTGCGATAACCGCCTGATTTTGTTGTAAGGTGAGCTGCCCATCGTCGGCGATGGCTTTGGCGTTACTGACGGAGCGTTCGGTTTCGCGCGAGTGATGGGCGACGTTATCAATCGTGCTCGCCATTTGATTGGCGGCGGTGGCGAGCTGCTCCAATCTTTCACGCTGGTTCTGAATGGCACTGAAGGTTTCTTGAGCGCGCTGTCCGGCATGCTCAGCGCTCTCGGCCAGTGCGCTATTGTCTTCGGTGATTTCTCGCACCAGCGTATGTACTTTATCGATAAAACGATCGACACCAACGCAGAGTTGGGCCAGCTCATCCTGCTGACGGTAATCAATACGTTGGCGCAGATCACCTTCATTTTCTGCCATGGTTTTGGTGACGCGGGTGATCGCAATCAAGGGTCTTACTAACATCGTTCGAATTGACGCGGTCATGACCATGATGATGAGTAGCAAGACTACGACCCCGTGGGCAGCGGCGACCACCAATGTGTCAAACGCGCTCTCATAAGCGGTCTCTAAATCCCACCATAGGTGCAAGTGTGCCAAGGGTTGGCCGGATTGCGGTGCGAGTAGACGATAGCTGTGGATTAGGACGCGTCCAACGACGCTCGCGCTATGCTCTACTCCAGCAAGTTGCAATCGATGCATTTTCAGTGCGGCTGCAAAGTTTGCGTCGTCGACGCGCGTCCCAATGGTTTGCAAGGTGCTACCGCGAGGGTCGTGCAACTGCAGACCGAGTAGGTTGGGCTTTTGGCTGGCCAAAGCATGGAAGGCCGGCTCAATCTTCGTGGTTTGGGTCGATTGCAGCGCGCCACTGACTTGCTGCGCCAGAAACGCCCCCACCACTTCGGTATTGCCTTGCTCGGCCTCAATCATGGCGTCGCGCGTGTAGAGATAGGTTTGTCCTACCAGAATGCTGATACCAACGACCACGGCAACGGAGATCGCAAGAATCATGCGCGCGCTGATCTGAGAACGATTAAGCATGTGCTACGACTCCGTAAAGTAGCAAACCATATGAGTTGATGACGCGGTGCATTCGCCTGCGCAATTTTTGGCCCGCCACGGCAAATTGAATGTTGGCGTTGGAAGACTCACAGGTCTCGCCAGAGCTAAGAACGAACTTTTAAAAAGTAGTCAAGTATCCCGCTTTCGACAACTTGAGTCTGAGAACGGCACGGCCAGTCAAGTGAGCGTATTTTCTTTGGCATTTTTCGATGAATCAGGCAAAGTAATCGCCTCGGTTTTTACATGGAGATCTGAAGTAATTTCAGATAATTTATGCGGCCTTGGCTGACCCTTAGGGCTCGTTTGACTTTGTTGCTATTCAATATGGAATTTGCGCTATGAAAGCTTTATCTCTCGCCGACCAGGTTTTTCTGTGGATGGAAAAACGGCAGCAGCCGATGCATGTGGGCGGTTTGCATCTTTATGATTTTCCTGAAGACGCGGGCCCAAAGTATGTGACCGAGCTGGCCGAGTATATGCGCTCTTTCGAGATGCCTTTTGAGCCTTTCAACCTGCGCCTGAAGTCGCGTTTTGGGCAATTCCATTGGGAAGAAGACCACTTATTCGACCTTGAACACCACTTCCGTCACTCCGCCTTACCCAAGCCTGGTCGTATCCGTGAGCTGCTGGCCTTGGTCTCAGTCAAGCACAGCGTCCTGATGGATCGTGAGCGACCGATGTGGGAGGTGCACTTGATCGAGGGCCTGCGCGGGCGTCGCTTTGCCATGTATTACAAGCTGCACCACAGCATGATGGATGGCATCGCGGCTATTCGCACCGCACTACGTCTGCTCAGCAATGACCCAAATAAGCGCGATATGCCGCCTCTGTGGGCCTTACCACCGGTCAAGCGTAAGCCGAAAGAAGGGGTAACCCGGCAGGATTTGATGGGCAGTTTGATGACGGTGGCCAATGCCGCTGGAAAACAGATTTCCACCGTGCCGACGCTGATTAAGGAAGTCGTGCATTCGGTGGAGCAGGCACGCCGTAACCCGGATTATGTCACGGCGTTTGAAGCGCCTCAGTGTATCCTCAATCAACGCATCACGGGCTCGCGACGTTTCGCGGCGCAGTCGTATGCCATCGAGCGATTCTCCAATATCGCTAAAAAGAGCGATGCGACCTTGAATGATGTGGTGATGGCAGTTTGCAGCGGCGCTTTGCGTAAGTATCTGCTGAGTCAAAACGCCTTGCCTGACAAGCCGCTGGTGGCGATGGTGCCGATGTCCCTACGACGTGATGACAGCGCCGCCGGCAACCAGATTGCGATGATGCTGGCGAACCTGGCCACGCACATCGAGGACCCTGCCGAGCGTCTGCGCGTGATTCAGAGTTCGATCAAAGAATCCAAACAGCGCTACGCGCAAATGACGGTCGAAGAGGGCATTAATTTTACCGCGCTGACCTTGGCCCCCGCCGCGGTCAATATGCTCACCGATCTGAGTAGTCGTTTGCAGGCGTTCAATGTGGTGATCTCGAATGTTCCCGGTCCCAAGGAGCGACTGTACTGGAATGGCGCAGCCTTGAACGGGATGTATCCGCTTTCCATTCCGATTGAACGTATTGCGCTGAACATTACGCTGCTCTCGTATGTAGATCACCTGGAGTTCGGCTTCACTGCCTGTCGACGCACGCTGCCTTCCATGCAGCGTCTGCTCGATTATGTTGAAGACTCAATCGTTGAGTTGGAAAAAGTCAGCGGGGCTTAATCCCCAATGATTGCGACCCTAAGGTCGGAGAGCAGTCGCAACAGATTGGCTTATTGATTCGCCGCGACGGACTCAAAGCCAGTCTGTTGTCGTGAGTGACACAGATTTTGGTGCCGTCTCATTCCTTTTCAAGAGCCGCCATCTCTTCACGTGAACGAATCTGACTGCGTCGATCCTGACAGTATTCAACATTTGAAACATGCAGGCGTTGGAGTTTGCTAATGATGTGGTCACAGAGTTTGTTGAGGTCTTCGGCCGTGACTGCTTGGCCTTGGGTATGATCGAGGGCCACCTCGTTGAGTCCAATCAAGGCATCGGCAGAGGACTTGGAGCGCTCTTCTGTATCCTGTTGCTGATGCATGGAGTGCTTGATGCGGTCGGCCAGGGTTTTCACCTCATCGATGGCCGAGATCGTTTTGGCCAGTTCACTGCGTGATTCTTCGGCGCTCTCTACCGTGTACTGAATGTCTTTTTGACTGCTGCGCATCGTCTCATAGACGCGATGCGTGCCGTGATGGATGCTACTAACGATCGATTTGACTTGCTCTGCGCTGCTTTGGGTGCGCGCCGCTAAGGCACGTACTTCGTCCGCCACGACAGCAAAGCCGCGTCCCTGTTCGCCGGCGCGAGCCGCTTCGATAGCAGCATTCAGAGCCAAGAGATTGGTTTGTTCAGCGATGGCGGTGATTTCGTTGATGATACGAGCGATCTGATCGCTGTCTTGGCGTAGGGTGGTGAGCAGCTCGTTCGAATCATTGATGTGTGTTTCGATGGTGCCGATGGAGTTCAAGGTGTCTTGCAGATGGCGACTGAAATCTACAACATCAGTTTGCATCTCGTCGACGTGTCGGGTGATATTTTCAACATCGTGTTCGACATGTGCGGTGGCTGCCAACATCGCATTGATGGATTTACTCAGTATGCCTCCATGGTGTGACTGCGACATGGCGTTCTTGTTCATGGAGGCATAGGTTTCTTTCAGCTCCTCACTCATCGGAATAAGGCGTGAGACCGAGAGGTAAATGTCGCGAACGGCCTGCTCGGTGCGCGCCAAGCGGCGATTGATGACGCTTAGCAAGGGTTTGATTTCATCACTGCAATCAGCGGTTGCCAGACGCATCGAAAAACTCACTGGATCGTCAGCGGGGCCATCCAGCACGTCACGGCTCAGTGCCAAAGGTTTTGAAATTCGCCAGCTGAACCAGAATGCCCCCGCGATCAACGCCAGGCCGGCACTGGCAAGCTGTACCCAAATATTGGGTGCAACCCCAAAATATTCCAGGCTGATGGTGAGCACCGTTGGAAATAGTACAAACGGAGCAAGCGAAGCGATGGCGTTTTTATTTAGCATGTCTGGTACGTTGCCTTAAAGATTTATACTCTACACGAGTTGCCGGGTCCGGGCGGACCAAGGCCTGATACTCCTAATAATAGACGGGCACTGGAGAAATGTATGGTTGTGTTACTAAGTGGGCTGATCCTTTTTTTTGCGATCCATCTTGTGCCCTCATTTGTGTCGCTGCGTGATGGGTTGGTAGCGCGTTTAGGCCTGGGGCTTTACAAGGCGGTATTCGCACTACTCTCTGTCGCAGGTTTGGGCTTAATTGTTTATGGTAAAGCGCAGGCCGAGTTTGTGGCGCTCTGGCATCCGCCGCATGAGCTTAGCGTGGTGACCAAGTTGCTGATGCTGCCGGCCATGGTGTTCCTGGTGGCGGCGTATGTGCCTAATAATTTCCGTAAAAAAATCAAACATCCGATGCTGACGGCCGTGAAGACCTGGGCTTTGGCACACTTACTGGCCAATGGTGATCTGGCGTCTGTTCTCCTCTTTGGGAGCTTTTTGGCCTATGGTGTCGTAGCGGTCATTAGTGCAAACCGACGTGGCAAAGTGAAACCAGTGACCGCCGAGCCCTTATGGAAGGACGTGCTGGTGGTGGTGCTGGGCGGCGTGCTTTATGCCGGTATCGGTATGCATCATTACCAATTGTTCGGCGTGCCGATTATGTGAGCTCAGGTTTAAACCCATAACAAGTGCCGGAGTGAACGCATGAGCACGTTTTTTTTCCTGTTTGGATTGTTTAGCCTGGCGCTGGCCTTCAACGTTTTGCGACCCAACTACCATCATCCGCGTGGTTGTGTTGTGAGTTTTCTTTTGGGTTGGCTGGTGGGCGAGTTGGCGCTGCATGTGATCGCTGTGCAGTTATTCTTCGTACTGTTGTTCGTCTGGGCCGGGTGGGTCAAAGGGTTTTGGGGCGCCGTCTCATTACTGCTCTACGCCAGTGCCTGGATCATTCTGGCCTATCACTACTTCTCGGGTTACAAAGCCTTGGTGCTGATGAATGACATCGTTTCGCCGCATCGTAAGAGCGGCGGGGG
>JBFHRI010000154.1:0-7295 GCA_041591755.1 Oleiphilaceae bacterium | reverse complement strand
GGGGTAAAGATGATCGGGGTTGAAACAACCAGCCCAAACTGATCCCCGACCGAATCCAACAGCTGCAAGGTATTTTCCAGAACCCCGCTGACGCGTGACGACTCTTCGATGACACTGTGCAAAATGCCATTCTTGCGGAAATAGTCGTTCTGAAAGCCGATCAACAATAGCGCTGTTTTTTGCATGTTCATGTTGCTAAGCCTTTCGATAACCGTCGATTAAAAACCTTGGCGACAGGGTCTTGAGCCCCGCGCCAAACCCGATTGCCATTAGCCGCAGCAATTTGAATGCCAGATACCGAGAAACATCGTACGCCGCCGCCCCGCAGCTGGGCTGCCACGCAATTTCACGCAAACACTGAGCGCCCCTAAACCTGTTGATGAAGTAAAAGGACGCAAAACGCCTCGCAATATGCAAATGAATATGCAATCAGTTCATGAGTGCGAGGCGGCTTGCACGCGCGCATACAAAGAGGAAACTCGAAATGGCTTGACCCCATTCGCACGAGGTCGCTAACGTATCGGGTCGGCGCGTCCCCTCTCAACAAAGGGTAAAGCAGATGACAACGATCACTCCGACCCCCAGCCATGCCGCCAAACCCCGCACACGCAAGGCCACGGCGGCTGATAAGCTCGACCTGAGTCCGCAAGCTTGCGCGGAAATCGCCACGCGACAGGCCACCTGCCCCTTCATCGCGTCCGCGTTGACCACGGGTAAACTGGCTCTGCGCAATACGCCGCACAACCCGCTCGCCGGCATCGATGATGTGCGCGAGCTAGGTAATCGCGGTGGCGGTAACCTGGGTGAAGTGCTGGCTCTGTTTGCGGCCGGCAACCATGCCAGGGGGCGAGGTAGCGCTGGCCTGCTGGACCAGGCCTTACCGGTCTATCTGTTCAGTTTGGACTTTCCCGGTTCCCAAGGCGCCCACCCTGGTCATAGCGGCATTTTGCAGGGTGACCCGAAACAGCTTGGCTCAGGTCGCTTTAATGCCGCAGCCTTTGACCGACTCCTCGCCCACGGTAAAGCGGGGTACATCACCCGCTCGGCGTTCGCTCACTTTATTGCCGAAAACCTTATCCGCGACCCGGATGCCCAGGTGTTTTCGCTCAAAACCGCCCGCTTGATCGGTACCGATCTGCTCTGCCTGCTGCAATCCCTGGGGCCGGCACTGTTTGAAAAAGTATCAAATACGATCACAGGGGCACATGAGGCAAGCCGCCTGCGCGAGGCCCAGCGCGCATTTACCAAGCTATTAGGCGAAAACCACCTCGTTGCTTCAGCCGGCGAATTCGGCTTGTTATTCGCTTTGTTGAGCCCTCAGCTGAAGTCGAATGAGAGCCCTCAGCTGAAGTCGAATGAGAGCCCTCAGCTGAAGTCGAATGAGAGCCCTCAGCCGAATGCCAGACTAATCGAAGGCGAACCGGCGCTGGCGGTCAAAGATTTAACCTTGATGTTCCGAGATCAAAAGCTGCCCACCGGTTGGGAGCGCTGGCCAAAAACCGCCCAGGATTGGGTGCGACACACCACGGCCCTTTTAACCGAAGCGGCGCTAAAGTATGGCCAACTCAGACTGGGTTTGGGTTCGCGTTAATCGGCAGCTCCAACTGTTCCCAGGCTGAACAACTGTGTTCAACTTGAATAACGCGGAATCAACGCAATCAAAAGTAGCGTGATATCTCTCACCCATTTTGCTATCGGGAGCCCGCCATGAAAGCCGCCACAACGGAAGGTTTTTTGTTCCACTCAAAATTAACCACGACCGAAACCGACACCCCCTCGCTTGCAGAGCATGATGTGCTGGTCGAGGTCCATGCCTCTTCCGTCAACCCCAAAGACTGGAAGCTTAATCAAGTCTTTTCCTCACTGATCCCCAACACGCGGTTTTTCAAGAAGCCCTTGCTGATTGGCGATGATCTGGCCGGCATCGTGGTAGAGAAAGGCAGTGCGGTACACAATTTTGAGATCGGTGATGCCGTGTTCGGCATGGACATGCATCCACGAACAGCGGCTTGCGCCGAGTTCGCGCGGATTGATGCGCACTGTATTGCCCGAAAGCCGAACAATCTTTCTTTTAGCGAAGCCGCCGCCTGTCCTTTGGCCGGACTGACTGCGTTGCAAGGCTTGCGCCTCGGCCAGGTAAAGACCGGTTCAAAGGTCCTGATCATCGGCGCGTCGGGAGGCGTCGGCACCTTCGCCGTGCAACTTGCCAAAGCCATGGGCGCTCAGGTTACGGGTGTCTGTAGCGGTAAAAATATTGCACTGGTACGTAAATTAGGCGCGGATCAGGTGATTGATTACCAGCAGGAAGACATCACGCAGCGACAGGATAATTTTGACCTGGTGTTTGATGTCACGTCGCACCAAAGCCTGGCTTCTTGCACCCACCTACTCAGGTCGGGTGGTATTTTTGTTTCTACCGGAGGCAATGCACACGCCATCGTCAGCACGCTGCGCGACCGGATGCTGCACCGCCGTCAACACGCGCAAGGTGTGTGGGTGAGTCCCAACACCGCGGACCTGAATGCACTGGCAAACTTTATCGAGCAAGGCACCGTGGTACCGGTGATTGATAGCCAGTTCCCCTTGCACCAAGTCAACACGGCTTACCAACGCAATCGAACGGGCCATTGCGTGGGTAAAGTGGTGATCGCCGTAAAATAGCCACGCCAGTAACCTCCTAACGACTTTTTGGGCGACCGGGAAAAAAACGATTGGTGGTTGCCTGATAGCGTTTATAGTCCGGTCGCTTTCTGAGCGAGTAATATTCCGCAGGAACCGCGCCGGTCAGATAGACCAGGGTTATGTACATCATGACCGAAGCCCCCACTGCACCGACGCCCAAGCCCAACCAAACTAACATCGGCTCGGAGGTTTGGAGCCTCCACCAGGACGGAATCGCGGCAATCACGAGGCCTGTCCAGACCAGCCATTCCGCAAAGTAATTAGGGTGCCGGCTATAACGCCAAAGTCCAATGTTACACACACCGCCTTTGTTGTTGGCGATGAATTTTAGCTTTTGCAGATCTGCCGTAGACTCGACAAGATAAGCCATAGCCCAAAGACAAATACCGAGGATTTCCCAGCCCGCTATGGTTTCGCTGGGATTAATTGCCATGATAAAGCCCGGCAAAGCCAGCACTGAAATGTTGGCCAAGCCCTGCGCCATGATTTCTGCCAGCATGTGGAAACGCATCCACTGTCCGCCGCCTTCTTCAAGCTTCATTTTGCGATAGTTGTAACGTGGAAACTCAGTCTTGAAAATGACGCCTGTCGTCTTCGCCATTGTCACTGCGCCGATACCCATGCGCAAACCAATTAGCAGATAGACCCCGCCCACCACACAGCGTCGCAACCAATCGCCGTCTCCTAACAACAGAATTTGCACGCCAATCAAGGCGACTCCAAAGGGCCAGGCAATATCGACATACGACATGCGCCCCGTTTTTAAGAAAGGCAGGCACGCGACCAGAACAAAGACGAAGATTTGCAGCGCGCCGTTAATCAACAGCAGGGTCAGCAGCGTGTCAGAACTGCTAAACAGTGCAAGAGACCAGAGTGCGAGAAAGGCAATGGATAGGGTGCTACCAAAATGCATGTCTTGTCTCCTCGAGCGTTAATTTAACTGATTATTCTGACGCGGCCGATCGCTCCAACAGCATCAGTGACTATGTTCGGAATTTCCCGCTTCGCGTGCCATCCTGTGGGCTTGCCTGATCACCAGGGGCGAAACGCCGAACCATCTTTTGCAGGCTTTGTAAAAACTGCTGCTGTCCTTGAATCCCAAATCCAAACTGATCGCCTCAATACTGATTTGCGACGAAAGCAGGCGCTTCTTTGCCAGGTCAGCTCTAGCCTGATCGAGAAGGCTACTGAAGTCGGTACTTTCCGACTTGAGTTTACGATGCAGGGTTTGCCGGCTCATGTTCAAGGCCGTGCTGATTCTTGTAACCGAGGGCGCGAGCTCCTGCTGCAAAAGTGTATCGATCAAGACTTTGACCTTGTCGGCCAATCCGATTTCTTTTCGCAAATCCTGAAGCATGTCCTGCGCCCGGCTCTGCAACAGCGACTTCAAATAGGTATTGCTGCTGAGGATTTTCTGCTGCAGAAAGTCGCGCTCGAACACCAGGCTATTGGACGCGGCGGCAAATTGCAGCCTGGAGCCAAAAACAAACTTGAATTTTTCGTGATAGGAAGGCGCAGCAAAGCTAAAGCTCGCACTGTGCATCGGGAAAGAAATACCACTTAGGGTGCGCCCCCAAGTAACCAGCGCACTCATGCTGCGCTCGATGACGATGGAGGGATAGTTCTTGGTCGGTGCCAGTTTAAATTTGAGCGTGGCCAGTGCGCCGTGCTGACTAAGCTGCCAGCATTCAGAGGGATTCATTAATGCGATATTGTGCATAAAAATATCCAGCGCCTCGGCAATCGTTTCTGCCTGACTAACCCAGCTTGCGAGCAGTCCTTTCGCCGAGCTGTTTAGAGTGGTGCCGAGTAAAAGACCAACTTCCTGATCCGGGTGCAAGCGCGCTATGTAATGCCAAAGTTCGATTAAAGAAGCTTCAGCACAGCGACCCGTTGGATCAGCCAGGCGGGCTCGATCAATTTGCAGTGCCTGTAGTGGCAGACGATCCAGCCAGCCGTAAAGGCGGCAGGATTCAAGCAGATCGTAAACCGCAGAATTAGAAACCGTATTGGCGAGCATGGCAGCAGACATGGATGAGACCAAGCGACAGACGCGTGATACCCCGGGACATAGCGAGAAACTAGCACGATCACTATCCTTTTGCACCTGCTAGAGGAGCGCACGATGTCGACTAAAAAATTGATACTTTTGTTTGTCTTGGGAATGACGCTAAGCCTAACCGGCTGCGGGCGAACCATCGACCCTGAGTGGCTTGAAAATAAGTACGCCCAGAGCCCGCATGATTTTATTATGGTGGGTGAGCAGCGCGTACACTACCGGGACCAAGGCACTGGCGAGGTGATTGTCCTGCTGCATGGCACCGCTGCTTCCCTGCACACCTGGGATGCTTGGACGACACAATTGAGCCGCCACTATCGCATTATCCGCATGGATTTGCCGGGCTTCGGACTGACCGGCCCCAGCCCACACAATCGTTACCAAGTTAGCGATGACCTTGTTTTCCTGAAGGCCTTCCTTGATCGACTCCAACTTGACCAAGTACATCTCGTCGGGAGCTCTCTGGGAGGCCGCATCGCCTGGGAGTACAGTCTCCACCACCCGCAGCAGGTCCGCTCACTCACACTGATCAATGCGCTGGGTTACCCGCAAGAAGCTTGGCCCCTGCCCATTCAACTCGGCCAATTACCCGTGTTCGATACACTGATGTCACGGTTCCAACCCCGCTTCGTGTTTACGCACAGTCTGCAAGATTTATATTTCGATCCCGGCCAAGTTACCCCTGAGCTGGTTGATCGCTATTACGAACTATCGCTGTTTCCGGGCAATCGCGCGGCCTTTCCAATGCGTGTGAAAGCGCGTCTCGATCAAGATTCTGCGCGTATCAGTCAGATCACTCAGCCCACGCTCATCTTGTGGGGCCAAGCAGATCGCTATTTCCCGCTCACTGCGGCCTATCGTTTCGCTGACGATATTCCCAACGCGACGCTGCGTGTTTATGCACGTGCGGGCCATCTGCCAATGGAAGAACTTCCCGAGCAGTCTGCAGGTGATTTCATGAGTTTTCTGCGTAATCTGTGATTGGCGGCGCGAAGAACGCGTTGTCGGCTTAGAACCAGACAGTGCCATCAACCCGTGCAAAGAGGCCAATAAGATCCGCCAAAGGTTGGCGTATTGCTCGGGCGAGCCGGATGTTATCTAAAAAATAACGTCCAAATCTTAGATCGATTGATCTGGATCGATTCTAGCGGTGGAGGAAACCGTTATTCTGGTCCGATACTAACCGTCCACTCAATAACAACAGAATGGCACACCGCTTCCCACTGGATATCGTCACCCCTTTTGGCAACGTGTTCTCAGAGCCCGTTGAACACCTGCGCGTGCCGGGTGTTGATGGCACTTTGGGGATACTGGCGGGTCACACGCCACTACTGACCACGTTAAAGGTGGGCCTGGTAGAAGTCAGGCAATTCGGCGAAACGCGCACACTAGCGGTATCCGGGGGCTTCATTGAGGTGATGCCCTATCAAACGACCATCCTGGCTGAAGCGGCCGAGTTTGCTGAAGACATTGATGTATTGCGTGCCAGTGCAGCCAAGCAACGGGCAGAAGAACGTCTGCGCAGACACGAGGCCAACCTCGATGAAGCCCGTGCCCTAGCAGCCCTGGCCCGCGCCATGAATCGCATCCGCATTGCGGAACATCTGCATCGTGAGCTGCTAGTCAGAAAGGCGCCAGTCAAGCCCCTGCGGGAAGATGCCAAGGAACAACTTCCGTGACAGTCATTATAAGCAGGAAAGCAAGCTTGACTGCTGCTCCAACGCCTTCTTAATTATGTCAATAGCCAGGACAAATTGGCCCGACTTGCGCAAACTGTCCTACAATGTTGTGCGTCCGTATGCTCGGCTTGCCGCTGTTGGTAGTGATTAGTCTTCCGGCCCGTCAGCAAACCGGCGACTCTGAATGCGACAACCCTAGGAGATAACAACATGAGTCTGGAAAAAGTATTGTACCGCGCTACCGCCACCTCGACCGGCGGTCGTGATGGTAGTGCGCGCAGTGACGATGGCAAACTGAACGTTAAACTCTCGACCCCGAAGGAGCTGGGTGGTGGGGGCGGTGATGGCACGAACCCGGAGCAAATGTTTGCGGCGGGTTACTCAGCCTGCTTTATCGGTGCGCTGAAGTTTGTCGCGGGTAAAGAAAAGGTGGCGCTGCCAGCAGATACCTCAATCACTGCCAAAGTAGGCATCGGCCCCATCCCTACGGGATTTGGCATCGAAGTGGATCTGCACGTCAATCTCCCCGGCATGGACAAAACACAGGCCAAAGCGCTGGTCGACAAGGCACATATAGTCTGCCCTTACTCCAACGCCACGCGTAATAATATCGACGTGCGCCTACATCTCGACTGAGACCTCGCGGCCCCGCTTGCGCTAGATCAAAGATGCGCCAGGTACGCCTACCCTGAGCGGGGAGAGTTCGGGTTAGAATAACGCGACCCGAACCTCCTCCTCGCTTCGAGCCTAATCATGTCACCAGCTATGTCGGCAACCTTGGCTGCCGCGCCCATTGTCCTGATCCTTAGCCTCATGCTGCTACTGCGCTGGTCCGCAGTGCGCGCAGGATTGGCTGGACTGGGCTTAGCGACAGG
>JBFHRI010000153.1:0-7342 GCA_041591755.1 Oleiphilaceae bacterium | reverse complement strand
TATGCCCTTATGAACGTTGTTTGTCAACTCAAATAGCGTTCCTCGCACAAAACACAAAATTCGGGAGGTTGTAAACCAGGTGTGATGTGAACGGGTTCATAATTCCGGCTGCAAATTGTTACACACTGAAAATTTAAACCAACAGATTTCCCGAATGGGCGGGAGTAAGATGCAATCATCAAGTCAGGGAAAGCGATTCAGGCCCGCGATCCTTGGCTTCGAAGTTCAAAGCTTCGGTTTTTTGTTGTAGTTCGTCCAGTAGTCAATGACCAATGATGGTCAGCGTTTGGAAAGCGACCGTGAGTGTTTACTCGCGGTTTTTTTTTGCCTGTGGCGTTTGCAGTTGAATCCCGTCTTCGTCTGTCCCCTCACTAAAATTTCCGCGCGTCTCAACAGCATCGCCTCGTTTTTCCGATCACGCTAAACGCAGCCTCGCTTTTCTCATCCTTGCTTCACCCATTCAATCTCCCGCGTGCGGAGTCGGCATCATAAGGCTGCACCATTTTGGGAGGCTCAGATTGATTGGGGAGCAAGTTGTGCGCATGAATGGGTCGTCTCACGTGGCAGGCGCGCAAATAAAGCGTACGTTCCTCGCGCATTTTCATGCGCACTCCATTGTTGGCATGTAATTCGCTAACACCTAATCAGACAAAATCTAAATGGTATGAGCAATGTGGTTCGTACCGTGAGCAATGGCGCTCAGCCCCATGTATTTCGTATTTGCGAAACGCACGAGGGCTGAGCGTTTTTTTTTTGGCCCCCGAAACTAGAGAGCATGATGTTGGCACAAAAGTGGTCGGAACCAGCGCAGCATGAGGCCCCTAAAAAGGAGCAGGGGGGTGGCGAGCGTGTTGTCGTCGTGGGCAGTGGTCCAGTCGGCATGCATTTCGTGGAGCAATTGTTGCAATCCAAGCCTAAGGCTTGCGTGACCTTGTTTGGTAACGAACCCTGCGCGCCCTACAACCGGGTCCAGCTGTCGAGCCTGTTGGCGGGCGAGCTCAGTCAGGATCAACTCGACCTGCCCTTACCCCAGCATTCGCAGCATCCCAACTTTCGCTATGAAGTCGCGACGATTACGCATATCGACCGTATGTGCAAAACCGTTCGCGATAACCTTGGCCAAGAACATCGATATGACAAATTGGTACTCGCGGTGGGGGCGCGGGCACATGTCCCGAACATCCCAGGCACCGCTTTCAAGGGCGTATACCGCTTTCGCAGTCTGCTGGATGCGCAGGCGCTTTTTGCGCGTACGGCACGGAGTCGCCATGTCGTAGTAGTCGGCGGCGGGCTCCTGGGTCTCGAGGCCGCCAAGGCCCTGTTGCGTGATGATACGAAGGTGACGGTGGTACAGCAGGCCTCGCATTTGATGAATCGTCAGCTGGATGAGGCTGCAGCCAATTATCTACAGCGGGAGCTGGCTCGCCTGGATATCGAAGTCATCACTCACAGTGGGGTGCGTGAGATCCTCGGCCGCAATGAGCGGGTTGATGGCGTGCGCCTGCACAGCGGTGCAACGGTTAGCTGCGATACGGTGTTGCTGTGTGCGGGTATTCAGCCGAATCGCGAATTGGCACTCAATGCCGGTTTGGCGGTTGCGCAGGGCATCATTGTCGACGACCAATTGCGCACCAATGACCCGGATATCTATGCCGTCGGGGAGTGCTGTGAGCATGCCGGCAAGACTTATGGTCTGGTCAGTCCGGGTTATGAGCAGGCAGCTGTCGCTGCGGATGTTTTGGCTGGCGGCGATGCGGTCTACAAGGGTTCGATTGCGGTTGCGCGACTGAAAGTGCTGGGTCGGCAAGTATCCAGTATGGGGGAAGTGGTTGAGCTGGTGCGTCGTCCCGGTCTGCGTGAATTGGTCTGGCAAGATCGCGAAGCCGGTCTATATCGCAAGTTGGTGCTCCTGCGTGGTCGCATCATCGGGGTCGTCGCTTATGGCGAGTGGCCCGATATCACGCGGGTTCAGATGAGCTTTCAAAACCAGGACTATCTGTGGCCTTGGCAGCAGTTTCGCTTCACCCGAACTGGGCGTTTGTGGCCGGATGAAATGGCACAGGACGTGGGTGCCTGGCCCGAGAAAACCATCGTTTGCCAGTGCAAGGTGGTCAACAAGCAATGTCTCAGCGAAGCGATTAACCAGGGTTGTGTAACCATGGAGACATTGCAACAAAAAACCGGTGCTGGAACGGTGTGCGGCTCCTGTAAACCATTGCTGGGCGAAATGCTCGGGGCGGGAAGTCAGCGCGTGCGTGAATTCGGTTGGCCGGTGCTGGCACTGGCCTGTGTCACGGCTTTGCTGGCCGTGGTCGGCATTAGTCTGATTCCGGGCGCAGGGTACGCAACTTCGGTACAGGAAACTGGCTGGTTCGAAAAGCTATGGAGCGACAAATTCTGGAAGCAGGTCACCGGCTTCAGTCTGTTGGGCTTGAGTTTGATTGGGCTTCTGCTCTCGCTGCGTAAGCGTCTTGAGTGGCGCTGGTTGGGTGGCGTGGCGCAGTGGCGCATGGCGCATTCCCTGTTGGGTTTAACTTGTGTCGGGTTGCTCATTCTGCATACCGGCTTTCACATGGGGGAGAATCTAAACCAGATTTTAATGCTGAACTTCCTGGCCATTTTGGTGGTCGGCGGGCTGACGGGCTTGGTGGTCGCGCTGTCGCATCACTTGCCGCCATTGCGCGCCCGTCGTCTGCGTAAGCTGTGGACGCGACTGCATGTATTGGTGTCGTGGCCCGTACTGGCTTTAGTCAGTGCCCATATCCTCACGGTCTACTACTTCTAAGGTGTGCGTATGAAGTCATTGACCTGGGCCATTTGGATCGTACTGACCTTACTGTTGGCTGGCTTCTACGTCTGGAAGATTACCGCCGCCGAAGACAAGAGCGATTTACTGATTGGTGCGGCGACCCACGGCCACTACCAAATTGAGTTGGCGTGCGATGCCTGTCATACCGAAGCATTCGTTGGGACCGAGGGCTTACAGCAGGCCTGCGAGGGTTGTCATGCGGCCGAACTGAAAGAGGCGCTGGACTCCCATCCGCAAAAGAAATTTACCGATCCGCGAAACGCTGACCGCATTGAGATCCTCGATGCTCGCTATTGTGTCTCCTGCCATACAGAGCACAACTTGGAGAAGACCCAAAGTATGGGGGTCACCTTGCCGGATGACTACTGTTACCACTGTCACCAGAACATTGATGAAGAGCGCGAGTCGCACCAGAACCTGGCCTTCGACAGTTGTGCCAGTGCCGGCTGCCATAACTATCACGACAATCGCGCCTTATACGAAAACTTCTTGGTTGAGCATGCCGGTGGGGAGTGGCTCAAAACCAATGCGGTGATGCCCTCGTTGAGTGAGGTCAAACAAAGGGTTGACTACACCCCGGAGGCGGTGGCCAGCCTGCAAGAGAAGTTTGCCGATATACCGCATGCCGCTGACGACAAACATCTGCAAGCCGGCGTCAGCTGCAGCGCTTGCCACGGAGCAGACGCCAGCAGCAGTCCTCAGTGGCAGCCGGCGCCAGGATTCGAGGCGTGTCAAAACTGCCATGTCAAAGAGGCTGAAGGATTTCAGTTGGGGCGTCACGGTATGCGCAGTGCCCAGAACCTAGAAGCCATGCGACCTGAGATGGCGCGATTGGCATTCAAGGCGGATGCGGCCAGTCAGGTTCAGGACTGTCACAGTTGCCATCAGGCGCATGATTACGATACCCGCCAAGCAGCTGTCGAGTCCTGCCTGCAGTGCCACGACGACACCCACAGTCGCAATTTTATGGATTCCCCGCATGGTGCGCTTTATCAAGCCAGTATGGCTGGGCACTTGCCGGCTGAGCAAGCCATCACCTGTGCCAGCTGCCATCTGCCGCGCGTGGAAGACAAGATCAGAGGGGTGTCAGTCGTGCGCGTGGAACATAACCAGAATCACGTCCTGCGACCCAACGAAAAGATGATTCGCGCAGTGTGTATGAACTGTCACAACCTGGAGTTTGCAATCGATGCGTTAGCGGATCCAGCGCTCATCGAGAGCAATTTCAAGGGGCGGCCGTCACAGCACATTCCATCGATCGACTGGGCGCTCAAACGTGCCAAGTAAAACCCCAACCCAACCTAAGTAAACAACCCGAAAGTGAGAGGTAAGACCATGAAAACGAAAGTAGTCAATCTTGCAGTACCGCAAGTTTCCGGCCTGCGTCGGGTCGCAGCATTGGCAGGGGGCTTGACCCTGGCGGTAGCGCTCAGCGGCTGCGGCTCCAGTGAGCCGACCGGTATTGCGCCAAAAAAATACACGGACTCGCTGTTTGCCGTGATGAAAGCCGATCGCACCAACTACACCAAGCTGGTGGTCGCTCGTTTAGGGCCCAATGGAGCGGGCGTCGTCAAACCGGTTGAGCATTGGCAGGACATTCCGGATGGCACCCCGCTGCCCGCGCAGATGTTTCGTGCCGGGGCAGAGGCAGTCAGTGAGTTGACCGATGAGTTCACCTATTCCCTGCAGTCCATTTGGCCTATTAATGCACAAAACAAACCCAAGACCGAGATGGAAAAGAAAGGTCTGGAGTATATCGCTGCCAATCCGGGCGAGAACTTCTACGGTGAAGAGAAATTGGGCGGGGTGACTTATTTCACCGCGGTGTATCCCGATGTCGCTGTGGCAGAAGCCTGTGTCACGTGTCACAACGAGCACAAAGACTCCCCCAAGAGCGATTTCAAATTGGGTGAAGTCATGGGCGGCGTCGTGATCCGCGTGCCGCTGTAAGCAAACATTGGCCCAAACCAGGTGGAGCAGATCATGACGCAAAGAAGACAAACCATGAAGATTGCCCTGTTGTCGATTATTTCTATCGTACTGACAGGGTGTGGTAGCAAGGATGCTGAAATACTGGCCAAAGGCCAGCAAATCTATGAAAGCACGTGCAAGGTCTGTCATGCCCAGGGACTGAATGGTGCGCCCATTCTGGGCAATAAAAAAATGTGGGTCAGTCGTGCAGCGCAGGGCGAAGATGTGCTGGTGACCCACGCCATGAACGGGTTTGGGCTAATGCCGGCGAAGGGGGGTAAGCAGGAACTCTCCGAGCCGGAAATCCGGGCAGCCGTGAAGTATATGTTGTCCAAACTGGAGCCGTGAAGCAGCAATATTCAATGTTGCTGAACAAATCTTTACCCCCTTAATTAGATCAGGAGAGACCCTATGTCAGTCTATGAAAAAATTGGTGGCGATGCCGCTGTGAATGCGGCAGTGGATATTTTTTACCGTAAGGTATTGGCCGATGACCGAATCGCGCACTTTTTCGATACCGTTGATATGGACGCTCAGCACGCCAAACAGAAAGCTTTTTTGACGATGGCGTTTGGCGGCCCCAATCACTACACAGGGAAGGATATGCGTGCGGCCCACAAACACATGAATCTCACCGAGGAGCATTTCAATGCCGTCGCGGAAAACCTTGTGGGTACATTGCAAGAGTTGTCCGTCCCTCAGCAGTATATCGATGAGATCGTGGGTATAGCGTTGAGCGTCAAGGATGACGTATTGAACAAGTGAAGGCGGGTCAAGGCATGACGGTTGTGCAGTTTGAAGAGCGTGCCTATGAACTGGCGGACGGCGAGTCCGTATTGGACGTCTTACTGCGTTACGGTACGGATTTTCCTCACAGTTGTCGCGCGGGTCTGTGTCAGTCGTGTCTGATCCAGGTTGCGCAGGGTGAGGCGCCGGCCGCCGCGCAGGCAGGCCTGAGTGAACAGCAAAAGGCCATGGGATATGTCTTGAGTTGTTTGTGCAAGCCGCCACAGGATTTGAGTCTGCGACGTGTCAGTCAGGCCGGCTTAACCCGACCTGCCTGCGTCATTGCCAAGGACTGGCTATCGCCGGAGGTACTGCGCTTGCGCTTGATGGTGGACTGCGAGTTTCGCGGGGGACAGTATGTCACGCTGGGGAATCAGGACGGACTGGGCCGCTGCTATTCGATTGCGAGTATCCCTGAAGAAGGATTTGTGGAGTGTCACGTGCGCGTCTATCCCGACGGGCAGTTCAGTCAGTTTTTGGCGCAGCAGTTGAGTGTGGGAGAGGTGCTAAGCGTGCGAGGGCCTCTGGGAACCTGCTTCTATACATGCAGCGCCGAACAGGCAGAGCAGCCATTGTTGTTACTGGGTGTCGGCACCGGTATTGCGCCTTTGTTAGGGGTAATCAAGACGGCACTGGCAGCCGGGCACCGGGGGGACATTCATGTTGTGTTTGCTGCGCGACAGGCGAGCGAGTTATATGCGCTGGCTGAGCTTGAGGCGATGGCGAGCAGCGCTGCATCACTCAAAGTGCACGCGGTGGCATTGCAGGGCGAAGCGAGCCCTGAGCTGCAGATTGGCGATGTTTACGAATATGTGCAGGCTACTTGGCCTTCGCTCAAGGGTGTGCGCGTGTTCCTTTGCGGCGCGGAAAGCTTCGTGCGCAAAATGAAAAAGCAATGCTTTTTGGCCGGCGCATCCATGCGTGAAATTCACGCCGATGCGTTTGTGATGGCAGGGGCTTAAAGGCAAATCTATTGAGTTGAGGCATCGTAGGTCGGACCTTCAGTCCGACACAGCATGCCCCACTTAGATGGCGTGCTGGCCCTGTGTAAAATCTTTAAAAAGTGCTTGCCCGAGACTCCGTTGTCGGACTGAAGCCCGACCTACAGTAGTAATCATGCACAGGAATCTCGGCAAGGCGCCTCATCAAGGCGAACCTGTGTGACAACGCTTCAGGTTCGCCCCCCCACGCCAAAATCAGTTGTTGGATCGGACAACGATCAGATCGAGTTCGTCTTCCATTTTATCCCTCCCTTTGTTAAACCTTTTGTTGGCAACGATTAACCTGTTGTTTCGTGACCCATATTAAGGTGTTCAGGATGAACGGGTGCTGGCCAAAGTCTTACAGGCTCGTAAAACAACTGCGCGTTTAATAGTTGCTCATATTGCAATTGCCTGCATACTGTAAGCCAAAAGGTAAACCTCTACATAGAGTAGGGTTATTAAAACAAATGCCTTTTCAGTGATACTGAGATCTTCGATCCGTTTAGTTCCTCCCCTTTCACCTTAAAGACGATTTTTGTGGTCCATGCGAAATATCAAACTTAAATACAAATTCTGGTTAGTAAATGCAGTGGTTTTGATATTGCTCTGTCTGTTGGTGCTGTTTTCTATGCGCCAGGATTTTAAACAGCTTTATCATGCTGCCGATGAGTATGCGTCCGCGCAGTTACAGTTTGCCTCGCAATTGAGTCCAGGCATGCCGACTCCGCAGGGGCTGCTGGGTTTCGATGCGCGCAATCAACTGCAAGCCGGCATACTACATGATCAGGAATTA
>JBFHRI010000152.1:0-7442 GCA_041591755.1 Oleiphilaceae bacterium | reverse complement strand
TGAAAGCTGTCTTCCTCGCGATTGAAAAGATAGTTACCCAGATCGAAGTTCTTCAATAACATCTTGGTGTGAAAGGTATTTTCCTGATACACATTGACATCGACCATCTGGTAAGCGTCGCGGGTGTCTTTACTTAGATAGTTTTGAATTGAGCTGATTTCGTGATCGATATAATGTTTTTTACCATCGACATCGCGAGTGAAGCCGCGGACGCGATAATCCAACATCACGATGTCGGAATCGAAGCTGTGGATCAAATAATTCAGCGCTTTCAAGGGTGAAATCAGGCCACAGGTCGACACGTCGATATCAACACGGAAGGTGCTGATACCATTCACTGGGTGGCTTTCAGGATAGGTGTGGACTGTGACATGACTCTTATCGAGGTGGGCAACCAAGGCGTCAGGCAAGGGGCCGGGCGCCTCAGAGCGACTTTTTTCACTCGGGGGGATTTCATGCTCGGCAATCAGCATGGTGACACTGGCGCCATGCGGGTCATAATCCTGTCGCGCAATGTTCAAGATGTTGGCTTCGATGATTGAGACCACGTCAGTGAGAATCTGGGTCAGACGCTCAGCGTTGTACATCTCGTCGATATAAGCAATGTAGTCACGGCGCTCCTTGTCCGTTTTGGCATAGCATATGTCGTAGATATTGAAGCTCAGCGACTTCGTCAGGTTGTTAAAACCGTGGAGTTTGAGTTTGTTTACCATAGATCACACCCCGAACGCCGCCTACCGCGTTTGTCTGCCCAAATAAAAAAACGCGTATTATCCACTCAGGGGCTCTGAATTCAACGAATATTTGGCACACTCGTTGCGCGATAGAGGAGTGGGTACGTTGTCAGGCTGTTAGGTTTAGGCTTCTCGAATCTCCTAACTATGGCTAATTTCGACGCCCGCTTTTTCGAGCATGATCGATGCTGAACAGTATTTCTCGGCGGAAAGCGTGATGGCGCGTTTGACTTGCGCTTCTTTCAACTCTTTACCCGTCACCACGAAATGAATGCGAATCTTGGTGAAAACAGCCGGTATCGCATCGGCGCGCTCAGCTTCGAGTTCGGCATAGCAATCGGTGACGTCCTGACGCGATTTTTTGAGCATGCTCATGACATCGAAAGAGGTGCAGCCGCCCAGGCCCAGAAGCATCATTTCCATCGGGCGTGGGCCTTTATTTTGGCCGCCGTGGTCAGGCGGGCCATCCAAGGTAATACGGTGCCCCGAACCCGTCTCTGCGGTAAAGCTGGCCTCTCCCGCCCAAGTAATGCGTGCTTTCATAGTATTCTTGCCTAGCGCCCAATAAAAGTTGTGCGGAGAGTAACATAATTGCCCCGCCATTAATCAAGGTGTTATTGAAAACCTCGTCTATACTGGGTTCAAGATCAATCAGTTGGACTCACGTTAGCTCAGTGGTTCAAGCCGTGTTGAATTCAGTCAGGCCGGAAAGTTGCGTGTGGGTGTGGTACGTTTCTGCACGGAGGTGAAGACTTGGCGGCACTAGGTATTAAAAGGTATAGAGAATGTCCACAATCCTGAAACCGGTTGAAAGCAAAACGAAACATCTGGATTTTTTTCTGTCGCAATGTCATCGACGCAAATACCCCAGTAAAAGCACCATCATCTATGCTGGGGACAAGAGCGATTCGCTGTTTTATATCATCAAGGGCTCGGTCACCGTCATCATTGAGGACGACGATGGTCGGGAAATGATCATGGCCTATTTGAACACCGGAGACTTTTTCGGGGAGATGGGCCTTTTCGACAACATGGACTCACGCAGTGCATGGGTCAAAGCAAAATCCGAATGTGAGGTCGCGGAAATCAGCTACACCAAGTTCCGTGAGATTTCGCAGCAGGACCCACGTATTCTGTATTTTATCGGCGAGCAGATGGCCTCTCGCTTGCGCCAAACCACGCGCAAGGTGGGTGACTTGGCCTTCCTCGACGTCACCGGGCGTGTTGCACGTACCTTGCTTGATCTGTGTAAAGAGCCTGATGCGATGACGCATCCGGATGGCATGCAGATCAAAATCACGCGCCAAGAGATTGGCCGTATCGTGGGCTGCTCACGAGAAATGGTGGGGCGAGTATTGAAAACTTTGGAAGACCAAGGCTTGGTGCAGGTCAAAGGCAAGACCATGGTGGTTTTTGGGACTCGTTGAGTAAGAATGACCGCGATAAAAGGCCACTTCGGTGGCCTTTTTTTTCCCTGCTAAAAGTCTAAGCGTTTGGCGTGTGCGCCAGGTATTAGGGTAACGTGCGCTGTGCAACGTTATCGCCAAATCGTCTTTACCGTGCTAACGTCACATTACTTGTGTCGCTTTTTGTGTTTAGCGAACGAGTCCATTTGAGCGGCGGAAGTTCAGGTTGTCTCCGTTACCTTTTTTCAAATCCTTACGGGTGATCTGGAGAGCAATTGAATGAGCGTATTAAAAGAGTTCAAGGAGTTCGCGGTTAAAGGCAATGTGATCGACATGGCGGTTGGTATCATCATCGGCGCTGCCTTTGGCAAGATCGTGTCTTCGTTTGTGGGTGACGTCGTCATGCCACCCATTGGTGTCTTACTCGGTGGTGTCGATTTTTCGGATTTAGCTATTGTGCTTAAAGAGGCCGCAAACTGAGCGCCCGCAGTGCAGGTCAGCTACGGTAAATTCATTCAGACGGTCATCGATTTTACAATTATTGCGATGGCGGTGTTTGTCAGTATTAAGGCAATCAATCGCATGAAAAAGGCCGAAGAGGCAAAGCCTGAACCCCAGCCTGCGACGCCTCCGCCACCCAGCGACGAGGTGCTACTTCTGCAGGAAATTAGAGACTTGCTCAAGAAGTAGCGCACTGCCGAGCCTTGGCCGCTATCCCGAATGATTTGGGCGGCGGCCAAGCATCAACGTGTCACGATTGTCTGAGCGGCTCTGATAATCTCTTCCGACTTGGCTTGTTTCTCTGGAATATGTATTCCTCTGACTGCCGCAGGACGTGCATAAATGGCCTCTTTCCACCGTATTAAGTGCTCCAGTCCATCAATTGATACGCCAGACCACTGGTGCGTTCGTACCCAGGCCCAATTAGCCATATCAGCAATGGAATAGTCATCAACCAGATACTCGTGTTCGGCCAGTCTGGTGTTCAATACTTCAAATAGTCTTCGGGTTTCGTTCTGGTAACGATCAATCGCAGGCTGAATCCGTTCCGCAAAATAGCGATAAAAAACGTTGGCCTGCCCCATCATGGGTCCCACGCCCCCCATCTGGAACATCAACCATTGCAAAACCTCTGAGCGCTTCTTGGCATCTGTCGGATAGAACTGACCAGTCTTTTCGCCCAGATAGACCAAAATAGCGCCGGATTCAAAGACCACAAAATCTTCGTTATCGTGATCGACGATGGTGGGGATCCGGCCATTTGGATTCAGCTTCAGATACGCCGGTGTTTTTTGCTCACCCTTGCTTAAATCCAAAGATTCAACACGATAGGGCAGCGCCATTTCTTCCAGTGCAATACTGATCTTATGACCATTAGGCGTAGCCGCCGTATAGAGCGTGATCATGGGAGCCTCCTTCTATGCTTTGGCGGATGGTCGCTGTTTAACCGCTTCATACCAGCGCTGGACATGCGTACATGCGTCGGGAATCTGCATGCCGATAACGGCTTTGCCGAAGGGAATCGTGCAAAAAGCGACGATATCCGCGATGCTAAACTCAGCGCCGGCGAGAAACTCATGTTTGGCTAGCTGCTGTTCCATGATGTGAAAAAACTTGGGCGCGTTCTTGATGCACTCCTCGCCCCACTCCTTGACCGGATGCATACGATCTTTGAAAAAGCCGGTACTGTGCTGAAAGCCCATCCCCGTGGGCAGCATGAAATAGAACTCCGCCCAACGCTGCCACATTTCAATGGTGGCTTTTTCAACGGCGGTGTGGCCCATCAGGCAGGGCTCGGGTTGGATTTCTTCAAAATAGCGGCAAATGGCCACTGTCTCGCAAATGCAGGTACCATCATCCAGCTCCAGCACAGGAACTTTACCCAGCGGATTCTTCTGTCGGAACTCAGGACTGAGATTGTCACCGCGTTGCAGGTTGAGCTCGATAAACTCGATGTCGCTAATACCCTTTTCGGCTAGGAACATGCGCACGCGCCGGGGGTTGGGGGCTTGGGTTGTTTGATACAGCTTCATTACGGATTCCTCCTTATTCTTGTTCTAGGTCAGTCTAACCGGTTTGCACGGGTAACCAAATCTTCGACGAGGGTATACACTGAAATGAAGAATTCCAAAAACTGACCGCACAAAATACCAGACCGCAAGGAGTGACTATGCAGGACGATATCGACCCCCAGGAGACGCAGGAGTGGATCGAAGCCCTTCATTCCGTGATTCGCCACGAAGGTGTTGAGAGGGCGCGTTTTCTCCTCGATCAGCTATTGGCCGCCGCACAAAAGCGGGGGATGCCGCCTTCGTTCAGTTTGAATACGCCGTATCGCAATACGATCCCGGTCGATAAAGAAGTGCGTATGCCGGGTGATCTGTTCATGGAGCGCAAGATTCGCTCGTTAGTGCGCTGGAATGCAATGGCCATGGTCATGCGCGCCAATATGCGTCCGGGTGAGCTGGGCGGGCATATCTCTACCTTTTCCTCCATCGCCACTTTGTATGACGTGGGTTTTAACTATTTCTTCCATGCCGGTAACGAGGAACGCGAAGCCGATCTGGTCTATTTGCAGGGGCATTCATCGCCGGGCGTCTACGCCCGCTCCTTCCTTGAAGGGCGTTTCAGTGAGGAGCAGATGGATCGCTACCGCAATGAAGTCGACGGCGATGGGCTCTCATCCTATCCGCATCCTTGGCTGATGCCGGAGTATTGGCAGTTTCCAACGGTATCGATGGGGCTGGGACCCTTGCAGGCGATTTATCAGGCTCACGTGATGAAGTATCTGCATAGTCGCGAGTTGATCGACATGAACCACCGCAAAGTCTGGTGTTTTGTCGGGGATGGTGAAACCGATGAGCCGGAAACGCTTGGTTCGATCGCTTTGGCCGGCAGGGAGAAGCTCGACAACTTGATTTTCGTCGTTAACTGCAATCTGCAACGGCTGGATGGACCGGTGCGCGGCAACGGTAAGATCATTCAAGAGCTCGAGGGTGTATTCCGCGGCGCGGGTTGGAATGTGATCAAAGTGATTTGGGGGCGACTCTGGGATCCGCTATTCGAAAAAGACGAACAAGGCTTTATGCAGCGCGCGATGGATGAACTGGTCGATGGCGAAATGCAGAATTTTAAGTCTAACGGCGGGGCCTACACGCGGCAACATTTCTTCGGCAAGTATCCGGAGCTGGCCGCGCTGGCAGAGAATCTTAGCGACAAAGACATTGAGCACCTCAACCGCGGCGGGCATGACCCCTACAAAGTCTATGCCGCTTATCACCAGGCCTGGCATCACAAAGGTCAGCCCACCGTCATTCTGGCGCATACGATCAAGGGCTATGGATTTGGCAAAGCGGGTGAGGCGACTAATACGACGCACTCTTTGAAAAAGCTCGACTTGGACACTTTGAAAGCGTTCCGAGATCGCTTTGGGGTGCCCATCAACGATAGCGATATCGGCAAGGTACCGTATTATCGTCCCGCCCCTGACAGTCCGGAAATGCAATACATGCAGCGTCAGCGCGAGCAGCTCGGTGGATCGTTTCCTCGCCGCCGTAAGGATTGTCAGCCCTTGACCATGCCCGAATTGAGCACCTTTTCGGCCCAGCTGGAAGGAAGCGGTGAGCGCGAAATCTCCACCACCATGGCATTTGTGCGCATGCTTTCGTCGCTGACTAAGGACAAACGTATCGGCAAGCGTATCGTGCCTATCGTGCCCGACGAAGCGCGTACTTTCGGTATGGAGGGCATGTTTCGTCAACTTGGCATCTATACCTCTGAGGGACAGAAATACATCCCCAATGATCGTGATCAGATCATGTATTACCGCGAGGATAAAGCCGGCCAGATTCTGGAGGAGGGCATCAATGAAGCCGGCGCCATGGCTGCCTGGATGGCCTGTGCGACCTCATATAGCACGCACAACTATCCGCTGATTCCCTTCTATATTTATTACTCAATGTTTGGTTTTCAGCGTATTGGTGACCTGGCCTGGGCGGCCGGAGACATGCGTTGTCGGGGATTCTTACTGGGCGGAACGGCCGGGCGCACCACGCTTAATGGTGAGGGTTTACAGCATCAGGACGGCCATAGCCACATTCAGGCCGGTATGATCCCTAACTGTCGTGCGTATGATCCTGCCTATGCCTGTGAGTTGGCCGTCATCGTCCACGACGGCATGAAACGCATGTACGAAGACAATGAAAATGTTTTCTATTACCTAACCGTGATGAATGAGAATTACCTGCAGCCGGCCCTGGTTAAGGACTCAGAAGAGGGCATCATCAAAGGCATGTATTTGTTTGAGAGCATTGCGGCCAAGTCGAAAAAGACCAAATTGCGTGTGCAGTTACTGGGGGCAGGCGCCATTCTTAACGAGGTACGAGAAGCCGCTCGTCTGTTGGCTGCGGAGTTTGGTATCAGTTCAGACGTTTGGAGTGTGACGAGTTTCAATGAGCTGGCTCGCGATGGGCAGGCGGTTGCGCGTTGGAATATGCTCAACCCTGATCAAAAGCCTAAAGAAGCCTACATCACACAGTGTCTGAAAAAACAAACAGGTCCGGTGGTGGCCGCGACCGACTACATCAAGTTGTATGCGGATCAGGTGCGCGCGTTTGTACCTGCGAGCTATCGCGTCTTGGGGACTGATGGCTTTGGGCGCAGCGATACGCGACAAAAGTTGCGCGAATTTTTTGAGGTGGACCGGCACGCCATCGTTATCGGCGCACTGAGTGCCTTAGTTGAAAATGATCAGCTTGATAAAGACGTGGTGCTTAGCGCCATGCGCCAGTTTGATATTGATCGCAGTCGCGCCAATCCGGCCATTAGTTAATCGCACAGGAAAAGCACTATGACGCAGGAGATACAAGTTCCCGATCTGGGGATGGATGGTGAAGTCGAAGTTATTGAGCTCTGTGTAAGCGAAGGCGATAACGTAGAGATTGATGCGCCAATTGTGGTGCTGGAGTCTGACAAGGCGACGATGGAAGTGCCTTGCCCCAATGCAGGCAAGGTTATCGCGTTGCGTGTCAAAGTGGGTGACAAGGTAAAGACGGGTTCGCCGCTGTTACAACTTGAGGGTTCTGCTGCCGCTGCCGAGAATCAACCAAAGGCTAAGGCGAGTGAAAAAAAGCCATCTCAGCCAGCCGAGAACAAAGACCAGGCGCCCAAAGAACAGGCCCAGCAAGCATCTGCCAAGCACGACTCGAAGCACAAAGCTGTGGAGGCGGACCCAGAAACCGCGCAACGCGAGCCGGACGCAGAGGTACCAGCGCCCGCTGGGCATTCTATGGCGCCGACGCAG
>JBFHRI010000151.1:0-7447 GCA_041591755.1 Oleiphilaceae bacterium | reverse complement strand
GAGCAGGAACTGGACTATGCGGTGATCACCTCGCATGAACTGGAGCTGCATCAAGCTTACTACCCGCGCGTCAAACAGGCGTTCGAGATCGGAGAGCCGCAACAGTTCAGTTGGTTTTTGCCACGCGAAACCGATCAGCGCCTACTCGATCGCGTCAATGCCTTTTTCAAACGCATCGAAGAAGATGGCACGCTGCTGCAACTCAAGGAGCGTTATTTTGGTCACTTGGGACAGCTTAACTATGTGGGCGCCCGCACCTTTATTCAGCAAATCAACGCACGCCTTCCCAAATATGACAAGATCTTTCGTGAGGCCGCCAATAAGACTGATCTGGATTGGCGCCTCTTAGCGGCGATGGGCTATCAGGAATCACACTGGGATCCGAAAGCCACCTCGCCTACCGGCGTGCGCGGCATCATGATGCTGACCACGCCTACCGCGCGTGAAATGGGCGTAAAAAACCGCCTCGATCCGATCCAGAGCATCCATGGCGGGGCGCGCTATCTCGCAACCATCCGGGCACGCATTAGTGATCAGATTCCTGAGCCAGATCGCACCTGGTTTGCCCTGGCTTCCTACAATGTTGGCTATTACCATCTGGAGGACGCGCGCATGCTAACCGAGAAGCATGGCAAAGACCCCAATAAATGGGTGGACGTCAAAGAGTTCCTCCCCCTGCTGCAGCAAAAGCAATACTACAAGCAAACCCGCTACGGCTATGCGCGCGGCAATGAGCCGGTCATTTTCGTGCAAAACATTCGTCGCTATTACGACGTGCTGACCTGGATGACCACACCCCAGCCGGGCGAAAACACCGTCGCGCAATCGATTATCGACAGCAACCTGATCCAATACACGGACTAGAACCTGGCGTGCCGGGCTACATTTTCCTAGACCCCGTCATTTTCTTCGCCACTAGACGCCAGGGCATAGGCAACCTGTTCATGATTAAAACCCCGACTTGCTAAAAAGCGCGCCTGACGCGCTTTTTCTTTGATGTCTGAGGCCTGCGGCGGCTCCTGACCAAAGCGCTTGTTACGTGCCTCGCGCGCCAGCTCGAACCAATCCACCTCGGGATGCATCAACAACTGGCGTACAAGCGCATCCCCAATCCCCTGCTGACGCAGGGTTTGGCGCAGTTTCTCTGGCCCTTGGCGGCGCCTGGCGGTTTCACGCAACAGCATGGTGGCGTAGCGCTCATCCGACTGCAAACCCTGCTCTTGCAGGCGGCCCAACACCGCACCCACCTTCTCGTCACACAGTCCCTTCGCCATGAGCTTGCGCCGCAATTCAAGTACCGCATACTCGCGTCGCGACAATAGCCGCAGGGCCAAATCCCAAGTTTGTGCATCACATTCCGTCACGCCGGCTCTCACATATTCTTCTTTGAGCGATTCGCGGTTAGACTATGCCGGTTTTTTTGCTCCGTCCAGCCGCGCGGCGAAGAGCGACACGACGCCACCCAGGCGTTTTCCGGTGAACACTCCGCTGGCCAAATCGGCAAGCGCAACCAGAGACTACTGATGAGCACCTTCCTGTCGAAACTGTTCAAGCCCAAATGGCAAAGCAAAAACCCGGCGATCCGCCTTCAAGCCATTGCCGCTCTCGACCCGCTGACGGTAGAAGCACAACGCATCCTGCAGTCCTTAGCCAGCTCAGACCCTGAGTTGCAGGTCCGGCATCAGGCCATCATCGCCCTTAATGACCCCAGTTTCCTGTTAACTTTGCACCAGCAGAGCGACACCCCAACACGAGTATTGATTGAACAGCGTTTGCCGGCGCTGGCGCAGAAACTTTCGCTCACCCTATTTGATCTGACCCAGGATGCCGCGTTGCTGAGCCGGATCATTATCGCCTCGCCTACCCCGGAGCAGTATCTCAGTGGCCTGGCGCAGATCGAAGATGCCGCTGCCTTATCCACGATTGCCATGCAGGCCCGTACCAGCCGTATGCGTCAAGCAGCCGCCGACCTCTTGGAAAGCGAGCAGCACTTGTCGCAGGTGCAACAGGCCAGCAAAGGCAAGGATAAACAGGTTTATCGGATCGTTAAGGACAAACTCACGCAGCTGCGAGCCCAGCAGCAGGCTGCGCAAGAACAACGGTCCCAATTGGCACGCCTGACACAACAGCTGCAGGAACTCGTTCACACCGAGAACATGCTGCATTATGAAGCGCGACTTAGCGCACTTGAACAACGCTGGCAGCCTCTACGTGACAGCGCCGAGTCGACGCAACAAGCGCAGATTGAAAAGCTGCTTCAAGATTGCCATCAACGCTGGCGGGCCATGCTGGACTTGCAACACGCTAATGCGGAAAAACAAGCTCAGGAAAGTGCCGGCAGTCTCGAACACACCGCCACCCTGCAAACACTCGAAGACGCGATCCAACGCTTCCAACAGCAAAGCGCCAGCACCCGAGACCTACCGGCCCTGGATGCCTTGCTGAAAACGCAACAAACCCGTTGGGAGGAGGCCCTCACCCAGCACCAGCCTGACACCCCCCAAAGCCAGCGCTATCAGCGTCTATTGCAGCAATTACAGCAGTATCATGCCGCCCTGCGCCAGGTTCAGGAGCAGCAAGGCGAAATCACCCGTTTATGCCAAGAGATTGCGCAGCAAAGCCCGGGCAGTGCTCAACTAAAGCCGCTATTCCAGTCACTACACCAGGTCGCGCATTCGATCCATTGGCCGAATGATTTCCCGGCACCAGCGCTGCTAGAACAACTACAGCAAACCCTGGGACAAGCCAATGAACTGAGACAGCTCGAAGCAAAACAGGTGCGGCAGTTGCAGCAACAACTCGAGCAGACGCTGGCGCAACTCGACCAGCACTTGGAAGCGCGCTTATTGAAGGCTTCCAACGAGTGCTATCGCCAGGTCCAGCATTTCATGGATCAACTCGGACCAGAACAGGGCGCGCGTTACCATGCTGGTATCAACCTGCGCTTCAAACAACTGACGGAGCTACGCGAATGGCAAGGTTTCGCCTCCTTGCCGCGACAACAAGAATTGGCGGAAGCGATGGAGCACCTGGCCGACGCCAGCATCGAGCCCGGCCTGAAGCAAGAAAAAATTAAGGCCATGCAGCGCGAGTGGAAAGCGCTGGGAGGCAGTCGAGAGCCCGAACTCTGGCAACGTTTCAAAGCAGCTTCGGATCGGGCCTATGCGCCGGTGCGGCAGTGGCAGGAGGAACAGGCGCGGCTGCGCGCTGCGAATTTGGCCAAACGCCAAACACTGATCCAACAATTGCATGCATTCATCGAGGGCAATGATTGGAGCCACGCCGATTGGAAAGCGGTGGAGCAAATCAGCAAGCAAGCGCGTCAGGACTGGAAAGAAGCCTGGCCAGTCAACCAACGTGAGCAAGGCAAGCTGCAAGAGCAGTTTAATCAGCAGCTGAAGCGTTTGGACACCCTATTGCTTGAGGAGCGTAAGCGCAACGAAGGTCTCAAGCAGCAGATCGTGAGTCAGGCGCAAGCCCTGGCAGACGAAGCGGATCTAGGCCGCGCCATAGAGCAGGCCAAGGCTTTGCAACACGCCTGGCAACAAGTTGGTGTCACGCGTTTTCATCAGGACCGCAAGCTGTGGCAATCATTCCGCGCGGCTTGCGATGCTGTGTTCGCGCGCCGTGACCACGCCCGCGAACAGCGTCAGGCTGAGGTTTCTCAAGCCCTCGCACAAGCTGAAAGCTTGCTGGAAGAGATGCAGCAATCTCTGGCAGAACTACCGACCATGGCCGCACAGCAAATCGAAGCCTTACAACAGGACTTTCGACGCCGCTCTAAGCAACTACCCGAGCTTGCCGGCAATCAACAGGAAGCGATGCGTAAACGCTTTGACGAATATCTTCAAACAATGCGACAGGCACAGCTTACACGACGCAATCAGCAAGTGATGCAACAGTGGCAGGAGGCTCTGCGGAAGTCTGCGGTGTGCCACAGCTTGGCCCGCACTCCCAGCGCTGCCACCGCTCTGCATGCGGACTTTGCCAGCCGCTGCCCTCTACCCGAAGCACTGGAGCAAACCTTAGATACCCTCTGGCAGACCCTGGCCACGCAGCCGCTTAGCCCAGAGCACAGACTCGACGCCGAAAGCTGCCGCGACCTATTGATCAAATGTGAAATCGCCGCCGGCCTGCCCTCTCCCGCAAGCGAGCAAACGCGCCGCATGCAACTGCAGGTAAATCGTTTGTCTGAGGGCTTTGCCGGGGCCGGGGAAGCCACCAGCCGGGAACAGCAACTCTTCACGTTGCTGCTGGCCTGGTGTTCTAAGGCAGGCTTGAGCGAAACCGAGTTAAACGCCGCGCTGCAACGCTGGCAGGCCTGTTTGGTGCAATTACTTGGCTCATCCCAAACCACACAACACTAGCCCCCAAGCACGGGGGGCTACGCGGCTCAGGCGGTCTCGGCCGCGCGTTGGTTACTACGAATATATTCCAAGGCCAGGCGCACCGCTTCTCGCGCCTTATCAGCGATTTCCTGACGTTCGATCGGTGAGGTGTAATACACCATGTCCACCTCATGACGAATGTAACGTGGTGGCAAATGGTTGAGAGCGATACACACAATATCAACCATAACATCCTCTTCCAAGGCCTCGGATTTGGCGATTTCCGCCAGCGCTTCCAGCACCAGCGTCTCATAATAATTCTGAATATTGTCGAGCAGGGACATACAAGCCTACCTAGCAGAATGGATAAACCGTAGTAAAAAACCTCTGAAGCAACTATAGGTTCTTTTAACTCTGCCGCAAGCTCTATGTGGACGAGTACCAATTTACGGCAAATTACAATAATCTTCCTTGCCCTTGCTGGCGAGACCCGATTCAATCACATAGAATCCTTAGAGGGTTCTGTCGCTGAGACTGCCTCTTCTCAAGGCTGCAGCGTAATCCGATACCCTGACGTTTTATCGGCTTTATATTGAGGCTGGATTGGAAAAATACCTAACTGCCCCCATCTTTGAGATCTGGCAAGAAACCGACACTCACGGTAACCTGCCCGAATCACGGAACTCTTGCCTATACGCGGAATCACAGAAGATTCTGTGTCACACTGGCCGTGCGGCCATACAGTGGGATCTGTAAAGAACCATGTTTAGATAATTGCCAAGAAAGATTGCTGACTTCATGAATATGATCAAAAAATATACCCTGCCGCTTGCTCTGCTGGTGTTTGTTGGCCTGACAGGTAACGCCTTGACGGATTCTTTACTCAGCACCGATGAGGCGGCAGCAAGCGCGGGCTTTAGTCCCTTGGTGCCCGAGCGTGATCAACGTGATGCCAGTATGCATATCGCACGTTCGCTCTTGGTCAATCATTACCGCAAGCAGGATTTCGACCGCGAGTTCTCATCGCAGGTCTTTGACAATTATTTAAAATCGTTGGACGGTCAAAAGCTCTACCTGATGCAGTCCGATATTGATGAATTTGAGCGTTATCGCCACCAGCTGCACAGCGCACTGAAGAATGGCCAGTTGGACCCGGGCTTTGTCATTTACAATCGCTATCAAGAGCGGCTGCTGGAGCGCTTGCGTTATCAGATCGACTATTTAAAGACCGCAAAAGAAAGCGAATTTAACCAGGATGAATACATTCTGACTGATCGAGAGAAAGCGCCCTGGGCCAAGAACCGGGAAGAGCTCACCGACATCTGGCGCCGCCGCGTCAAGAGCTCCCTACTCGCCAGCGTACTGAGTGGCGAGGACTTCAAGACCGCCAAGGACAACTTGAACAAGCGCTTCGAAAACCAACTCAAGCGCAGCAATCAAGTGCGCAGTGAAGATGCGTTTCAGGTCTACATGAACGCATTTACCACCGTTTATGACCCGCATACCAACTATTTCTCGCCCCAGTCCTCCGAGAACTTCAACATCAACATGCGACTCTCGCTCGAGGGTATTGGCGCGGTGTTACAATCCGATAACGAATATACCAAAGTGGTCCGTTTGGTGCCGGGTGGTCCAGCCGAAAAACAAGGGCAACTCAAGCCCGCCGACCGAATCGTAGGCGTCGCACAAGGTGACGAGGAAATTGTCAATGTGATTGGCTGGCGCCTCGACGAGGTGGTCGAGCTGATTCGCGGCCCCAAGCATTCGGTGGTCAGACTGGAGGTGATCCCTGCCTCCAGCAAGCTTGAATCTGAAACGCGCCAGGTTCGTATTTTGCGTGACAAGGTTAAGTTAGAAGAACAGGCTGCGAATTCTCAGATCATTGAGCTGGAGCGCAATGGCCAGAAAAAACGCGTCGGCGTGATTCAGATTCCCACCTTCTATGCGGACTTCCAGGCCATGCAAAATGGCGAAGAAGATTACAAGAGCACGACGCGTGACGTGCGCGTATTACTCGATGAGTTACGTGCCGGCGCAGGCATTGACGGCTTGGTGGTCGATCTGCGCGGTAATGGCGGCGGCTCGCTGGATGAAGCCAATCAATTGACCGGTCTGTTCATTGATCGCGGCCCGACAGTGCAGATTCGTGGCGCCAACAATCGCGTCGACCCGCTGGAAGATCCCGATCCGGCCTTGGTTTATGGCGGCCCGCTGGTGGTACTGGTGGATCGGATGAGTGCTTCGGCGTCCGAAATTTTTGCCGGAGCCATCCAAGACTATGGTCGCGGCGTCATCATGGGTTCACGAACCTTTGGCAAAGGCACGGTACAGGCTGTTAGACCGCTTAACCATGGCCAACTCAAAATCACGCAAGCCAAGTTCTATCGTATCTCCGGCGGTAGTACCCAGCATAAAGGCGTACTCCCTGACGTCTTGATTCCTGATGCGATCGACCCGACCAAAGTGGGCGAAGACGCGCTGGACCATGCCCTGCCCTGGGATTCAATCAATGCCGTCAGCTATCCCCGATTAAGCGAAATGGGACCGATTCTGGGCGATCTGAATCAACGTCACTTGCGCCGCTTTGAGAAGGACCCCGAATTCAAACTCTTGCTCGAAGAAATCGCGCTGATCGAAAAACAGAATGCACAGCAGCAAGTTAGTCTCAATCGCAAGACCCGGGAAATCGAGATCAAAGAAGCTGAAGCAGCACAACTGAGCTTGGTCAACAAGCGCCGCTCGTTGAAAGGCGAGCCACCCTTCAAGAACTTTGAAGAGTGGGAAGACTATTTGGAGCAACAAGCGGCTGCCAGCGAACGCAAAAAAGAAGTGGATTTTGTGATGCGCGAGGGCGCCGAAGTCTTGCTTGACTATGTGGAGTTGCAATCCAAGCTGCTGACGGCTGACGCCGCCTAAACGACAGGAGAGCCCCGCGCGATGGCAGAGTCTTCAGACAAGGACAAGAAACGCAGCGCCAACTCAAACAAGACGGAAACCAAGGCGAGTCCCGCGCGCGCGCGCGGCGCCTCCGCAAGCGCGGACAAAAAAGTTCAGAACAAAGGTAAAGAAAAAGCCAAAGTTCGATCAAAACCAGCCGCAGAGCCGGCCAAGTCCAGCAG
>JBFHRI010000150.1:0-7475 GCA_041591755.1 Oleiphilaceae bacterium | reverse complement strand
GGGCAATGTCGCGAGTCTTTGCGGACCCTGAAGGATCTGCGCAATAAAATTCATCCCGAAGAACATCAAGAGTGGGCCTATTACCGTGCCAGTTGTTCGCTGCAACTCGGTGGCAATCCATACGCCGGGAAAGCTCTTGCCGCCGAGCTGGGCGGTTTGTGGGTGGCCTATGGTTATTATAACCTTGGAATGTCTTATCTAGCTTCCAGCACTGACATTAAGCGTGCTGTGGCGGCTTTAGCCATAGCCTCGGATATCAACCCCGGCAAAACGCGTCAAGAACGCGAGCTCAATGATCGGATCAACCTGGCGGCCGGTGCGGTGTATTTGCGTGAAAACAGTCCGGATAATGCTTTAGAGTTTCTGAAGAAAGTGCATTTGGACTCCGCCGTAGCCTCACAAGCCTTATATCTCACCGGCGTGGCCTACCACGAAACCAACAATTTCCGCGCGGCGACTCAGAGCTGGGTCAAAGTGCAGAGTTACCCCACGATTTATCGAGGCGTGTCTGAAGCGCTCTTGGCAATTCCTTACGCCTACGAAGGCGCGGGGTATGTTGGGCAGGCCCTAGATGCCTATGTCGATGCTAGCGATATATTCAAAGGGGAGCTAGAAACCGTCGCCAAGATCAGAGATGCCATTAAGAAGTATTCAGCACAACGGGTCTTGCTAGAAGAAGATTCGATAGCCGAGCTGGAATGGTTCTTAAAGAAAGATGTCGCGAAAAACACGCCACGCGCGACGTATTACCAGTATTTGATGGACGACAAAGCCATTTTTAGCGCGGTCGAGCTACTGAAAGAAATGCTGTTATTGGAAGGCACACTAGATTTCTGGTCTGCGCAACTGGGTGTTTTTGATGTGTCCTTAAAGCGCAAACAGCGTGATTTTAGTGTTAAAAAAGCACGCTTGTCTCCGGCTAGTGTGACGACCAAGGTTCAGGTACTGGATCAGCGTTTTCAGCAGGCGCTGGAGCAGTCCGAACGTCTGCAATTGCCGCAGCGACATTTGGGGATTGAAGAAATCGAGCGTGGCCTGGGCGACCTGCGCGATCGTCTCGCACGTATGGATGGTATGCTCAATCAGGGCGCCAACCAGCTAGGGCGGCAGCTCGATACCAGCCACAAGCTCAATCAACGCATGTCTGCAGTGCGCTCGCGACTCAAACGCACAACGGATGAGCTCAACAGCGAAATGACTGCGATGGTATTGCAGCGCTTGTCCGATCTCGAACAAACCATCATGTTCAATTTCGAGCGGGCGGAGCAGGGCCTGATACACATTATGGAAGGCATTGCAGAAAGCAAGGCTGACAAGCGACACAATCCTCTGGATGGGCGGTATCGGTAATGCAATTGCGACGATTACTTGGCCTTTGCTTGCTCTTTCCCTTGCTGGCGCAAGCCGAAAATTTGCCGACGTTTTTGTTTGAAAAAACCGATACGCCCCTGACGATCGGCGATATCAAACCTTCGTTTTTGGTGTACTCCGAAAAGGAGCTGCCGGACGTTTCGATTGCCTACGTATTAAAGCGCTATCAAAAGTTGTTTGAGACCGCCCGCTCGCCAGATGTGCGCCTCGACGTGGTCAATCGCATTAACAATATCTGTGAAAAGCACAAACTTAGCTGCAACGATATGAGCATGAATCTGCAGCAGCAGAACGAGCTGATTATCGAAAGTGCCAGCGCCATCATGGATAAGGGTATTTTCTATCAGCGCATGGATGAGTTGCTCTACACTTGGGCGAAGGCGCTGCATTTTATGGGGCGTAAGGAAGAGGCCGTACAACGCTTGAAGATGCTCTCGGGCCTGTATCCACGCTCCTCACTGATTGATGAAGTGCGTTTTCGTATGGCCGAAGCCTATTTCGATCTGCGCAAGTTTCCTGAAGCCGAAGCGGCCTATAAGTCGGTGGTGACCTTTAACAAAGAAGAAGCTTTCCACCACCGCGCTAACTTTAAACTAGGTTGGGCAGCCTTCCGGCAGGATCGCTTTAGCGATGCCAGCAAATACGCCATCAAGGTGCTGGACGCCTATCCCGCGTTACGCGGAGCGGATGAACCCAAAGGGTTGCCAGAAGAAGACGTCGCGATGGTCAATGACACGCTACGCTTGCTGTCGATCATGTTTGCGCGGCAAGACGGCGCTAAGAGCATTGAATCCTTACATAAAGCCATCGGTCATCGCGATTATGCCTATCTCCTATACGATGGCTTGTTACGTCTGTATTTGAAGCAGGATCGTTTCGAGGATGCAGCCACTCTGGCCGCAACCTATCCGGTGCATTATGGCGACGATTTCCGCGCTTGGCGGATGGCGCAGAACGCAGTGCTGGCCTACCACAAAGGCGGGTTCGATATTAAAGAGTGGCAGGCGAAGGAGGACTTTGTTGCCAATTTCGGAGTACGCAGTCATTTTTGGCAGCAGCGTTCAGTCGAGGAGCGTGAGATTTTGCGGCCGCATCTCGTCGGCTATCTCGAAGAGTTGGCGCATTTGTATTACGTGCGAATGCAGCAGGCCAAGGAAAAGCCGCAGATCGGTGGTCTGAGCGAGAAAGCGCAGCGTGCATCGGGATACTATCTGGAACTGGCCGATACGCAGTCCGTGCCCAAGAAAAATGGCGAGTATGTGTTCCTGGCGGCCGAAGCGATGTATATCTCGGGCATGTTGCCTGAAGCGATTCCTTTGTATGAACGCGCGGCGTTTGCAGAGCCGGAACATAAGAACTCAGCCGGCGCGGGCTATGCCGCCATTACGACTTATGATTTGGTACGCCAGAACACGCCGGGCGCCTGGTCTCCAGAGCTTGCCAACGCGCGCGTCGCCACGATCGAGCGCTTTGCACAAAGCTTCCCTGACGACGCGCGCACGCCCAAGTTGCTGAACGTCCTAGCTAACGAAGTCTTTGAACTGCAGCAGTATGATGTCGCGTTGCGCACGGCCGAACGGGTCCTTTCGTATCCTAAATTACCGGCCGATCAGCGCTATGCCAGTAGCTTGATTTATGCGCATAGCGCCTTCGCGCTGGAAGATTTTGTGCTGGCCGAACGCGCCTATCAGGATGTGTTGCAGCAAGCGATGGCGAAAAAGGACCAGCAGGTTTTGCGTGAACGCCTCGCGGCGAGTATTTACAAGCAGGCCGAAAGCGAGACGGACGCCTCGCGCAGTGCTGAACTTTACCTCAAGGTTGTCGATACGGTGCCGGAAGCGACAATCGTTGCTCAAGCGTTATATGATGCAGCCGCGCAGCAGCTCAAGGCAGAAGATTGGAAAGCCGCGATCGCGACCTTACGGCACTTCCAGCAGGCCTGGCCCAAGCATGAGTTTTATGAGGATGCCACCGATAAGCTGGTGCATGCGCTGATGCAAAACGGTGAAAAGATTGCGGCGGCGGAGAAGCTGGTCGAAGTCGCGCAGGTCACTCAAGACAATAACAAAGCCTTCAATGCACTGTATCAGGCGGCGGATCTGTATCGCGAAGGCGAGTTTGCGCACGAGGCGAATAGCTTGTATGAGCGCTTTATCAAACAATACCCAGAGCAGTTTGCCTTGGCAGTAGAAGCTCATGCCCATGTCGTCGGGTTCTATCAGGACGAGAAGCAAGCCTCTAACCTGCGTACCTGGCAACAAAACCTGATCGATTACGAGGCGAAGCACGCGCAACAACGCACGGATCGCTCCGCCTTCCTGGCCGCGCAAGCCAGTTACGCGCTGGCGCTGGAAAAGCTGCAGCCTTATCAAACCGCGAAGCTGTCGTTGCCATTAAAGACCTCGCTCTCGCGCAAGAAAGAGTTGCTGCAAGATGCGATCAAATCGTTTGAACATACGGCCACTTATGGCGTGACACAGTATTTAACCGCCAGTACTTTTCATATCGCGTCGATGTATCAATTGATGGCCAAAGATGTGATGGCTTCGGAACGCCCCGCCGAGCTGGACGCGCTGGAGCGCGAGCAATACGACATTTTGCTGGAAGAGCAGGCCTTCGGGTTCGAAGAGCAGGCCATGGAAATTTTCAGAATCAACCTGGCGCGCGGGGCGGACGGGATTTTCGACGAATGGGTAAGACAGTCCTTTACGGTCATGGCGGAAATGAATCCGGCAGAATATGCCAGAGAAAGCAAACGGGTGAGTCATGCTGAGTCATATTTCTAAGCACGGATTACTGCGTTGGCTGGTACTGAGCCTGTTTCTCGGCTTAGTGGCGTGCGCCGGCAGCTCACAGAAACCAGATGTGGTGGTCGAAAAGCCGGCAGAAGTGCTGGATAAGCCGGTGCTAACGCCTGAGCAACAAGCTGCCTGGGATGCAGCCTTGGGGTTAATGACGCAAGGTCAGCATGAGGCGGCCCGACAGGCGTTCGAACACTTATTGCTGGCCCAGCCGCGGCTGGCCGGCGCGCGCGTTAATCTGGCGATATTGGATGAACTAAAAGGCGATTTAGCGGCTGCCGAGGCCAACTATCAAAAGGCCCTGGAGTTGAATCCGGCCAATCATATCGCTTTGATGCATCTGGGTTTGCTGCATCAACAACAAGGGCGATTCAAAGAAGCCGAGGTCGCCTTTTTGAAAGCCCAGGCGGTGAATGGAGAGTTTCCCGCCGTGCAGTACAATCTTGCGGTCCTGTATGAGCTGTACTTACAGGATTATGCGCGCGCCGTGAAGCATTATCAGCGTTATGTGGAGCTTGGCGCGGGTGAGGACAAAGCGTTGGTCGAGCGCCGCATTAAACTACTGGAGCGAAAATCATGAGGTCCGTGTCCATAAAACTGTGCGATCGGTTCAGCTTGCTGATTTTAGGGCTGTTCATCAGCGGTGCAGTGATGGCACAATCGGCGCCCGAAAAAACCTCAGGCACGGCATCCTCACGCAATGATGATACGGTCGGGGAAATCTCCATTGTCGGTTCCACCGAGCTGCCCAATATGAGCTTCTCATTGCCTTGGCAATTGCCGACGGTGGAAAGCCGCGACAAACAAAAGCCGCCGAAGGAACTTGCCGGTATGTTTGAAATGCTTGATCCGGTCAGGCATCGTAAACAGATCTATTTTGAGCGCTATCTCCAAGTAGAAATGCCGTCGTATCAGGTGAAGTGAAAGCCGACGCCAAAGCAAGCGAATTGGCTGGCGCAACAATGAATTCATGGCCGCTGGGTCATCACAATTAAAACTGAAAATCCTCTGCAGGAGCACAACCCATGTTTGAGACGATCGTACGATTCTTCCAGGAAGGCGGTGCGTTTATGTACCCGATTGCATTTGTCCTGGTCATTGGTCTGGCGATTGCCATAGAACGCTATGTTTATTTGAGTTTTCAGAAAAGTCGCAATCGCGATGCATTCGACCTGGGTTTATTGCCAATTTTGCGCAAGCGCGATTACCCCAAAGCACTGAAGTTTGCCAACGATTCGGATGCCGCCATTGCAGCGATTATGGGTTCTGGACTCAGCCGGCTGCTCAACAATGGCTCGCGTGAGGAAATCGAATTTGCCATGGAAGAGGGCCTGATGGAAACGCTGCCGCGTCTGGAAAAGCGCACCCAGTATCTGGCGACGCTTGCCAACGTGGCCACACTGCTGGGTCTGTTGGGGACGATTATCGGTCTGATCGCGGCATTTACCGCAGTCGCCAATGCAGACCCTGCCGAAAAGGCCAGTCTGCTGTCACAGAGTATTTCGGTGGCGATGAACACCACCGCCTTCGGCTTGATGACCGCCATTCCGCTGCTATTGATCCATGCGGTATTGCAAACTAAGACCAACGAAATCGTCGACAGCTTTGAGATGGCGGGTGTGAAATTGCTGAACTTGATCAGCGACAACACGCCTGCTGCCAGTGCTGCACCCAAAGCGCCTGCACGAGCACTCTAACGATGGCCCGACGTAAACATCGGAAACTCGAGCAAGAGGCCGAGCTCGACATCACCGCATTCATGAATTTGATGATCGTGTTGGTGCCGGTACTGCTGTTGAGTATGGTTTTTGCGCATACTTCGGTGCTCGATCTCAATTTCCCGATCGTCGATGAGTCCCTGCAACTGCCGGATGATGAAGAGAAGGTGCAACTGCAGCTGTTGATTCGCGCAGATGGTTTGCGCTTGGCGGATACCCGTGCCGGCTTAATCAAGCATATCGAGAAAGTCGACGGTCAATACGACTTTAAAGCGCTCTCGCAACTATTGCAGCAGGTGAAGGCGCGGCTCCCCGATAAAACGGACATTACGCTCTTACTTGAAGAGAACATCGACTATCAGACCCTGGTCAGCACCATGGATACCACGCGTTCCTATCCCGCGGTGGTAGCTGCCAGTGTGGTGGACGCGGAGTTGTTTCCGGATATTTCGATTGGCGACGCGCCAGCCTTGGCGGGAGGCGCCCAGTGAAATTATCGCGACGCGCAAAACGCATGCAGCGGCATTATCGGCGCATGCACAAGACGGGCGGCCTAAACTTGGTCTCGCTGATGGATATTTTCACCATTCTGGTGTTCTTCCTGATGGTCAATTCCTCGGACGTCAAAGTGCTGCAGCAAGACAAGAAAGTCGCCCTGCCAGAGTCAACAGCTGAGCAGCTGCCCGGCGATAACCTGGTGATCACTGTTTCCGGCCAGGTCATTTTAGTGCAGGGCAGACCGGTGGCAGATCTCAATCAGTTGGGCGACAGCGAGTTGATCGAGGGTCTAAAGCAAGAGCTGGAGTATCAGGCCAAGCGTAAAACCATCCCTGACGATGGCAGCTTCGCCGGCCATCCGGTGACGCTAGTCGCAGATAAGACCACGCCTTACAGTTTGCTTAAGCGCATTATGGCTACCTGTACTGCCGCCCAATTTACGCAAGTTTCGCTGGCCGTATCGAAAGTGGCCAAAGGTGAGGCCTCCTGATGTTGGCTTCGGATCGCCTGATGTTACCGTGGTCGGTAGAGGCTCGCGAAAGTCGTAGCTTCCGCTTCATCCTCAGCGTATTGCTGGTGGTGCTGATGGTGTTTTCGGTTTGGTTACCACTGATTGATTTGCCCGAACCGGAACGCGCAGAAGTCGAAAAACTACCACCTCAGTTGGCGCGTCTGGTCAAGCCGGTGGAACCGATTAAACCCGAGCCCAAGGTTGAAGAACCCAAAAAAGAGGAGCCCAAAAAGGAAGAGCCAAAAAAAGAAGAGCCCAAGAAAGAGGAGCCCAAAAAGGAAGAACCGAAAAAGCCGGAGCCGAAAAAACAGCCGCCAAAGGTCAGTCCTCCACCACAGAAAACAGTGGAACAAGCACGCGAAGTCGCCAAGAAAAGCGGCTTGCTCGCGCAAATGGATGATTTGGCCGACATGCGCAAGGCTGTCGATGTGGGCGCCTTGAAGCAGGATGTGAAACCGCGCGCAGAAGCGACAATTGCCGCCAAAGCCAGTGCAGTCAATGCGGCGGCGGTGACCGCGGGTAGTGGGGGAATCCGCACCGAGACTCTGGGCACGCCGGCAGAAAAGGTACGCTTGG
>JBFHRI010000149.1:0-7483 GCA_041591755.1 Oleiphilaceae bacterium | reverse complement strand
TCGATCCCGAGATGTATCCCATCTACGATGACGAGCGCTTGGTCCTCGATCTCTTGAAGCAACAGCGTATGCTGGTGGTGCACGGTACCGGTTTCAACCTGAAAGACCAGCAACACTTACGCTTCGTCTTTCTGCCGCGCGTGGATGTGCTGGAAGACGCCATTGGTCGCTTTGAGAACTTCCTGGAAACTTATCAGCAACGACCGGAGTAATACACATCTGAGAGACCAAATGGTTTACTGACGGGTAGGTCGGGCCTTCAGGATTCGTAGGTTGGGATGACAAAGGAATCACAACATGCCGCAACTCGGAGTCACGGTCGATTCCCGCAGTGGCGATCCTGTTGTGATTCCTTTGTCATCACAACCTACGCAATGACGCTTAAAACTTACTGCAACGCCGCGCCCCCATAGACCTCAACAAACACCGGCGGCAGTCGTTTCGCACGACCGCTGCTGAGCTCAATACACACCAACAGCCAGCTCGCCCGCGCCACCAATACGCCATCGCTGACCCGCACGATCTCGAAATTACGTCGCATCTGTGCGGCGGACAGGTCACTGAGCCAAGTCCCGACTTTTAACACTTCGCCTTCGTAGGTCGAGGCTAAATAGTCATACTCCGCATGTCGCACCGCCATCGCGCGATCGAGCTGTTGATAATCATCGAGACCCAGACCCAGCTGTTGCGAATGTTGCCACGCCGCCGCCTCACACCAATCGACGTAACAACGATTATTGGTATGCCCCAGTCCGTCGATCTGCGCCGCAGTCACGACACAATCCATGACGTTGATTTCGGGGCGATTCCAAGTGCCCGTATGTGAGTCGAACTGCACCGCGTTGCTTGTTGCATTCATAGATGACTACTCATGTCATTGATGCGTTAGATCGCTTGTCTATCTGTAGGTCGGACCTTCAGCCCGACCATGCCGGCCATGTGGAGTAGCACTCGAGTTGGTTTATTACCGGAGAGTCCGTTGTCGGACTGAAGTCCAACCTACGACACAAATCCATAATCAAAAATGATACTAACCATTTATAAAATAAACTTTGTCAATAGTAAGTCTCTGCGTATGCTAAGCGCCTTAATCTCCTGTTACAAGTCGCTACTGCATGAGTCGCCTATTGCTTATCCGCCATGGCCAGGCCTCACTGGGCCAGGCCAATTATGATCAACTCTCTGCACTGGGGCGTCAGCAATCACGCTGGCTGGGTGAATATCTGGCAGCCCAGGATGTGCGCCCAACTAAATTACTGATGGGCGAACTGACGCGCCATCGAGAAACAGCCGAGGCCTTGTGTGAAGGTCTTGGCCAGCCTTGTGAGTTCAAAGCGATCAGCGCTTGGAACGAGTTTGATTTTTACGCCATTCTCAAGGCCTATCTGGCGCAGCACCCACAGCAAAAACTGCTTAACCCGCAGCCGAAAGATTTTTTTGCGCTGCTGCGCAAAGCTATCAAGCTTTGGTCCGACGATCAGCTTAATGGCCCAATACCGGAAACCTGGCAAGATTTCGAATGCCGTGTGGCCAATGCCCTAAGCAGCTTGCAAACCGAAGCCGAACAACCTCTGACGGTTGTTGTGAGTTCAGGCGGTGCGATTGCCATGGCCTTGAAGCATATTCTGCGTTTGGATAATGACGCCATGATCGATCTGAATTTACAAACGCGCAATACGGCGCTGACAGAATGCCACCTCAGCCCCCGCCGAATTGTGCTGAGTAGTTTTAATACCGTGCCGCATCTGGATACCCCTGATCGACGCCAGCAAATCACCTTTGCCTGAATTCATTCTCTGACCTGGAGCCCGAACATGAACGTATTGACCGACTATCGCGTAGAAGACGAAATCGCCGTGATCACTATGCAGCATCCTCCCGTCAACAGTTTGGGATTAGCGCTGCGCCAGAGTCTGTGGAAGGCGATACAGCAGGCGCTGTCCGAAGCGCAGGTCAAGGCGATTGTCTTGTGCTCAAGCGGCAAGCTCTTTTGTGGCGGTGCCGATATCACCGAGTTTGCCAACCAGCAGTTTTTTTCTGAGCCCGATCTCAATGCGCTGTGCAATATGTTTGAGGCCTCACCCAAGCCGGTGATTGCAGCCATCAATGGCCAGGCGCTAGGCGGCGGTTGTGAACTCGCCTTAAGTGCGGATTACCGCATTGCCGAGGCACAGGCCAAGATTGGCCTGCCCGAGGTGCATCTGGGCCTTCTACCGGGCGCCGGTGGCACGCAACGCCTGCCGCGCCTGAGTAACGTGGAGACGGCACTCGAGATGATTTTTCATGGCAAAGCCCAAAGCGCCAAAAAGCTTGCCAGTACCGGCTTGATCGACCGCATCCACGAAGGCCCCGAGGATTTGCGCGCTGCGGCCATCCGTTATGCTAAGGAGCTGGTCGCCGCGCAGGCCCCCGTCAAAACCTGCGCCGAAATGCAGGTGGATACTTCCCGGCTCAGCGAGGATTTTTTCAACCAGTTCCGGGCCAACAACAAGCGTGCACTGCAAGGATTCTACTCTCCAGAGCGCTGTATCGAGGCGGTTGAGGCCGCGTGCCAATTGCCCTTGTTGCAGGGGCTGGCACGCGAAGCGGCGCTGTTTACCGACTGCATGAATACTCCCCAGGCACGCGCCCAGCAGCACCTGTTCTTTGCTGAACGCGCGGCCAAGAAAATCCCCGGCGTCGACCCCAAAACACCCCCCCGGCCCCTGCATAAAGTGGCGATCATTGGCTCCGGCACCATGGGAGGCGGTATTGCGATGAACTTTATCAATGCGGGCATCCCGACCGTGATCCTGGACCTGAATGCCGAGGCGCTGGAACGTGGGCTTGAGGTGATTCGCAAAAACTATGACATTAGTGCAAAAAAGGGCCGCTTCTCAGCGGAGCAAGTGCAGCAAATCCTCGCCTTACTCAGTACCACGACCGACTATGGCGACCTCAGCGACGCCGATCTGGTGATCGAGGCCGTGTTCGAGAAGATGGAAATCAAACAGAAGGTCTTTCAAACCCTCGATTCGGTCTGCAAACCCGGCGCTATTCTAGCCACCAATACGTCGACGCTTGACGTCAACGCCATTGCGGCGGTGACCCGTCGTCCTCAAGACGTGATCGGCCTGCATTTCTTTAGTCCGGCCAACGTGATGCGCCTGCTGGAAATCGTACGTGCCGAGCAAACCGCTGACGATGCGCTCATCAGCGCCGTGCAAATGGCCGCCAAAATCGGCAAGGTACCGGTGGTTGCGGGCGTTTGTTTTGGCTTCATTGGCAATCGCATGCTGGAACCCTACGGTCGCGAAGCTTGCCGTATGCTGCTCGAAGGCGCGACGCCGGCCCAAATCGATGGCGTATTGACCCGTTTTGGCATGGCCATGGGACCGCTTTCGGTGCAGGATCTGGCCGGCATCGACATCGGCGCGCTGATTCGCCAGGGGCGCCGCGAGGCAATCGCGCACGACCCCAGCTACTGCATCATCCAGGACAAACTCTATGAAATGGGGCGCTATGGTCAAAAAACCGGTCGCGGCAACTACATTTACGAGGGCCGCGAACAGAAGGAAGACCCGGAAGTGCTCGAACTCTGCCGTCACACCGCCGATGAACTCGGCGTGGCACAACGTCAGATCAGTGAGCAAGAAATCATTGAACGCACGATCTATTTTCTAATCAATGAAGCGGCTCAGATTCTCGACGAAGGCATCGCCTATCGTTCTTCCGACTGCGATCTGGTCTGGGTGAATGGCTATGGCTTCCCGGCCTGGCGTGGGGGTCCACTGCAATATGCCGACGAAATTGGTTTGGCGACCGTGGTAGCCGCGCTCAAACGCCTGCAGAAGGAACTTGGCGCCTACGGCGAAATGTGGTTCACTCCCGCGCCACTGCTGGAAAAACTGGCGGCGGATGGCAAACTGTTCAAGGATTATAGCCATCCGAAGTACGCTTAACGTACGCCGCTTCCCCCCATCCATGGCGCCGTGTAGCGCGCCACTAGCGAGGAACTAAGAATGAGAGAAGCCGTCATTGTCTCCACCGCCCGCACCCCGATTGGTCGGGCCTTTAAAGGTGCGTTCAACAACACCAAATCACCCACCCTGATGGGCCATGCGATCAAGCATGCGGTGGCACGCTCCGGTGTCGCGGGAGAAGAGATCGACGATGCTGTCATCGGTAGCGTGCTCACCGCGGGCAGTGCCAGCAGCAATATCGCACGCCTCTCTGTATTGGCAGCGGGCCTGCCGTACTCGGTCTCGGCGCAAACCATCGACCGTCAGTGCTCTTCCGGGCTCATGGCGATTGCCACAGCGGCCAAGCAGATCATTGTCGACGGTCAGAACATCGTGGTCGCCGGTGGCCAGGACAATATTTCTGAAATTCAGCAGAAGTATTTCGAATGGGCTTCTGCCTCACAGGATCAGAATGTTATCGCACACGCGCCCAATGCCTACATGCCCATGCTGTTGACGGCCGAGCACGTCGCTAAAACGTATAACATCAGCCGCGAAGTGCAGGATGAATACTCATTGCTGTCACAACAGCGCACGGCGGCAGGACAGGCTGCCGGCAAATTCGACGATGAAATTGTGCCGCTGACCACCACCAAGGCCAACTTCAACAAAGAAACCAAAGAAATCACCTTTGAAGAAGTCACCCTGGACAGAGACGAAGGCAACCGCCCCTCCACCACCCTGGCCGACCTCAGTGCACTTAAGCCCGTGGTCGAAGGCGGTGTGATCACGGCAGGTAACGCCAGCCAGTTGTCAGACGGCGCCTCTGCCTGCGTGGTGATGGAAGCCAAACTGGCCGAACAGCGTGGCCTACAACCACTGGGTTACTATCGCGGCATGGCGGTTGCGGGTAATGCACCGGAAGAAATGGGCATCGCCCCCATCTTCGCCATTCCAAAACTGCTCAAACAGCATGGCCTTAAGATTAGCGATATCGGCCTTTGGGAACTCAATGAAGCCTTTGCGGTTCAGTGTTTGTACTGCCGAGACCATTTAGGCATTGACCCCGAACTCTACAACGTCAACGGCGGCTCGATTTCCATCGGCCATCCCTACGGCATGACCGGTGCGCGCACCGTTGGCCACGCCCTGATCGAAGGCAAACGCCGCGGTGTGAAGTGGGTGGTCGTATCGATGTGTGTCGGCGGGGGTATGGGTGCGGCGGGTTTGTTTGAGATCGCGTGATCCACTAATTGAGGACAGATAAGGGGTTGCAGTGCAACCCCTTATCTTCAATGATCTGATGGGTCCGCGGGGACATCCGGTACTTTTTCCATCACTGCCATAAATGCATTGCGATCGCCCCGCCCTGCACGCTGCTTCAGATACTCTTCCGTTAATAAGGCAGACATTTTTTCGGCAACCGCCGAAGCTATGAATTGATTGATCGAAATGCCATCTTTTTTGGCCAGCGCCTTCACCTGCTCATGTAGGGAATCCGGCAAACGTAAGCTCAGTGTCGTCATTCGATTACACCTCTCATTTTCAGATAGTCTTGCGGCTTGAGTGCGCGCACCCCAAACTGCTCCACCCCGGCAAAATCCTTTAGGTTATGCGTGACGATAAACGGACTTGAAGACTCGACCGCCAACTCTAGCACCAGGTCGTCTTTGGCATCCCGCAAGAATGGCCGCCAAAGAAAATAGATACGTCGATGCTCGGCACAACTTAAAAAATAGTCTAACACCGAATCAATATCCGCATGACTCAAATGACTGACCATGTCAGTTCGTTTTAACACAGACTCGTACTCAATGAACAAAGGTACTGAAATCTGGGGTTCATAGAGCGCTGTCCCGAGACGCTTTAACAGCGCATAAGAAGCCCCTCGTTTTGAGCGCAAGGCGGCAACCAGAACATTGGTATCGATCACAATTTTATCTGCATGCATCTTCGGTATTGTATTCGATACCACATTTATCACAAGGCCATTGAGTGATTGGCTTGGATATGTCTCAAACCATGAAAACCCCGTCGACTTTAGGTATCATGCGCCGCATTTTCAGCGCCCCCTTATCGACAGCCATAGGTGCCTCATGACGATCAAAAACGCCTTCTACGCTCAATCCGGTGGAGTCACTTCAGTGATCAATGCCTCGGCCTGTGGCGTCATTGAAACGGCCCGACTGCATCGCGACAAGATCGGCAAGGTCTATGCGGGGCGTAATGGGATTATCGGCGCGCTGCGCGAAGAGCTGATTGATACCAGTCTTGAAAGCGATGCCGATATCCATGCGCTCCGGCATACCCCAGGAGGGGCCTTTGGTTCATGTCGTTATAAATTAAAGAATTTTGAAGACAATCGACGTGAGTACGAGCGCTTGATTGAAGTGTTCACGGCACACGACATCGGCTATTTCTTCTATAACGGTGGCGGTGATTCGCAAGATACCGCATATAAGGTCTCGCAACTGAGCGAAAAAATGGGGCATCCGATCACCTGTATCGGCATTCCGAAAACCGTCGACAATGACCTTCCGTTTACCGATTGCTGCCCCGGTTTTGGCTCGGTCGCCAAATATATTGCGATCTCCACCAAGGAAGCGGCGCTCGACATCGTATCGATGTGCGAATCCTCAACCAAAATTTTCGTACTCGAGGTGATGGGGCGTCACGCCGGTTGGATTGCGGCCGCAGGTGGATTGGCCGGCCATGGCCACGGTGAACCGCCGCATATCATTCTGTTCCCAGAGATTGCCTTCGATCGCGAGAAGTTTCTGGCGCGCGTCGCGGAAAGCGTCAAACTCTATGGCCACTGCGTGATTGTCGCCTCCGAGGGTGCACGCTATGCCGATGGTCGCTTCGTCGCTGACTCGGGCGAAAAAGACGTCTTTGGTCACACCCAATTGGGTGGTGTCGCGCCGACGCTGGCCGAGATGATCAAACAGGCACTGGGTTTCAAATACCACTGGGCTGTTGCCGACTACCTGCAACGTGCAGCACGCCATATTTCGTCGGCCACCGATGTGGCGCATGCTTATGCCATGGGCAAAGCCGCCGTGGAGTTTGCGGTCGCAGGCAAGAATGCCGTCATGCCGATCATCGTGCGCGAATCCTCCTATCCGTATAAATGGAGCATCAGCGAAGCCGCTTTGAGCTTGGTCGCGAATCAGGAAAAAATGATGCCACGCGAGTTTATCAGCCCGGACGGTTTCAGTATCACGCCACTGTGTCGCGAGTATCTGGAACCGTTGATTCACGGTGAAGATTATCCCCCTTATCTCGAGTCGGGTATGCCGCACTATGTTCGGCTGCAGAATAAATTGGTGGAGAAGAAGCTGGGGGCGTGGGAGTAGTTCTCGATATTGCCTTGGCGTCTGGTGGGCAACCGGTAGGTTGTGATGAGGGACGAATCACAACACGCCGGCGACTCCCTGCTCAGACGCTCCATGCGGCGTTGAATTCTGTTGGGATGCCTTTGTCATCCAAACCTAAGACCAACGCGAACGATCTCACCCCTGCTGCTCGCGCTCCCTCGCCGC
>JBFHRI010000148.1:0-7666 GCA_041591755.1 Oleiphilaceae bacterium | reverse complement strand
AATTCCATCCTGATTCGCGCTATAACCAGGACAACGACTACATCATCAACAACTACAGCACCAGCGCGGATGTCATGGTGATTATGGTCAAATCGGCGCCTGAAAAATGTGCGTCCTACCCGGTGATGAATGCGATGGATCGCATTCAGTGGCACTTACAAAACCTCGAAGGCGTCCAGTCCAGCGAGTCCTTACTCAGTGTCTCGAAGTTAGTGACCAAGGCCTTGAATGAGGGCAGTTTGAAATGGTTCGAACTATCGCGCAGCGAGTCGATTATCAACTCCACGGTTTCACGTGCACCCTCTGGACTGATCAATTCAGATTGCAGCATGACACCGATCATCGTCTACTTGAACGACCATCAAGCAGAAACCTTGTCTCGCGTGGTCAAGGCGATGCAAGAGATCATGCTGGAATATCAGGATGAGGATTTTAAATTCCTGTTGGCCGCAGGCAACGCGGGCATTGAGGCGGCCACTAACGAGGTGATTGCCGAGGCCAAGAATCAGATGCTGATCGTGGTTTATCTAACGGTTGGCTTGCTATGTTTTGCCACGTTCCGATCCTGGCGCGCGACGGTCTGCATTATTACGCCCTTGGCGCTTACCTCATTGATCTGCGAGGCGCTGATGGCGCAATTGGGCATCGGTATGAAAGTGGCGACCTTACCCGTAATTGCGGTAGGTGTCGGGATCGGTGTGGATTATGGCATTTATATCTATTCCGACTTGGAGAAACGCTTGCGTCAGGGGCTACCGTTGCAAGAGGCTTATTTCAATACCTTGATGCATACCGGTAAGGCGGTGATATTCACCGGCGTCACTTTAGGCGTGGGCGTCATCACCTGGATCTTCTCTCCGATTAAGTTTCAGGCCGATATGGGCATTTTGCTGTTCTTCATGTTCGTCTGGAATATGATTGGTGCGGTGTGGTTGTTGCCGGCGATGGCGCGATTCCTCCTACGCCCCGACAAGATGGCCGGCCCGCAAAAAGCCGCGTTAAAACCCGGTCCGGCCGCACTGCCGTAGTCCTTTCTGACAGACCCTTTCTTTGCCAGAGCGGATACTGCGCTCCTGAAACTGATTCAGGAGTGCAGATCGTGCAAACTTATTCTTTATCGCGGCTTGGCCTTGGCATCTTGCTGTGTGCGGTGCTCGCCGCGTGCGGTGGCGGCAGCGGCGACCCGGAGGCGGCGGGAGCCATTAAGCCTCCCGGCAATGTTGGCGGAGACGATGATTTGTTTGCGCCAACACGGGTACTCCAAGTCGCCATCTCACTGGCACCTGAGCACTTCCAAACCCTACGTCAGCAAGGGCGCTCGCTGGCCGAAACGGCGCGCGAGTGTATGCCCGAGTTTGAGTACAGTGAATTTGCCGCGACCGTCACCATTGATGGCACGACCTTGCACGATGTCGCGGTGCGCAAGAAAGGCTTTCTTGGTTCGCTCAGCAGCGTCCGCCCCTCCCTTAAACTCGACTTTGATGAATTGCATAAGGGGCGTAGCTATCAGCACAGTACGCGCATGACCCTCAACAACAATCGCCAGGATGCCTCGACCCTGCGTCAGTGTTTGGCGTATCAACTGTTTGAACAGGCGGGCTTACCTGCACCCCGTTGCAATTTTGCGCGGGTCTCGGTGAATGGCGAAGACTTGGGCATCTACACCCATGTCGAAGAGATTAAGAAACCCTTCCTGGAGCGCGTGTTCGGCGATAAAAGCGGTAACTTATACGAGGCGCAGCTGGCCGATTTTGGTGAGCATCTAGGCCAGCGCTTCGAGAAAAAAACCAATGAGCGCGAAAACGATCGCAGTGACTTGGCCGCCGTGGCGCAAGTAATGGCTTTGCCGGATGAGCAATTTGTCCCGGCGATTCGAGCGCTGATCGATATCGACGCGTTTATCCGTTACTGGGCAATGGAGAGCTTGCTGGGAATTTGGGATTCGGCTACTGGAAATGCCAATAACTTTTACCTTTACCGTTCGCCCGCTGATGGGCTGTTTCATTTTATTCCCTGGGGCGCCGATACGGCCTTTGTCGGCACCCACGTGCTTAAACCCGGAGCCGGTCCCCTCTATCGCGACTTCCGCCTGGCGCAGCGTCTGTATGGCATCGACGACTATCGAGACGCCTACCATGCCACCTTACAAAACTATCTCGAAAACCATTGGGATGAAGCGGCGCTGTTGCAACGGATTGCCGAGTGGCAGTCGCTCTTGGGCCTGTCCGAAGAGGTCTTAAGCAGTCTGCGTTCTTTTATCCAAGGCAGTGCAACGCGTCGTTCCCAGCGTGCCCTGTTAAACAGCGCGATCGCGGGCTTGGAGCCAGCCCAGCGAGTCACACTGTTGCAGGATGTGGCGCCGGATTGTCGCGCCCGCCCCAGTACGACACTGAGCCTCAACATCACGAGTCAGAGCAATGTGAACAGCGGGAGCTTTAGCTTCCTGCTGCGCCATAAAGGAAACGTGTATGGCTGGGTCGATCTCTCCGGGGCTGGCAGTGACGCGGTCACTACGACGCTGGATCGAAGCACCTATCCGGCAACGCGTACGCTGACGATTTCCGGTGTCGATCTGAATAATGCCTTTAAGCCTTATGCGCTGGTGATGATGATCGAAGAACCGCTCTATCGAGTGGGCAGCACGCCACTTCATGGCTTTGCCAATACGCTGATGTTGTTTGAGGTGAATGCGGCAGACCCGCGCCCCGAGACCAGTCGTCTGCTGGCCCTGGGACATAGCGGCACACTGCATATTAGCGAGCGAGGCCAGGCCGCCGATGATCTGAAGCTGCAAATCAGTGGGCTTTTGGAATACCTGCCACAGGATTAGCCATGTTGGAAGAAGTACTGGATACGCAGGCTTTCCGCACCCATGATCTGCCGACTCAGCAGCGTGCAGCGTTGATGGAGCGTCAGGACACCAAATACCTGGTGTCTTATGCGCAGCTAGGCGTGATATTGCCCGCCCTCAGCCTTAGCCACAGCCTGCTGGCGCAACAGGGCGATCGTTTATTCGGGTATGAAAGCTTATATTTTGATACGCCCGATCTGCATTGTTATCACGCGCATCATAACGGCAAACTTAACCGCTACAAGATTCGCCTGCGGCGCTACATGGACAGGCACTACTTAGACACGCAGACCGCATTTATTGAAATCAAATTGCGCAGTAATCGTGCCCGTACGATCAAGCAGCGTACGCCCTGCGACTCAGACACGCAGGACATCGGTGCCGCACAAGCGTTTATTGAGGCGCAATTGCCGAGCCATCTACATGTGCTGAAACCAAGCCTCTGGGTGCGCTATCAGCGCTTGACCTTGATGCACCTGCAGCGCTGCGAGCGCCTAACGATTGATACTGCGTTACAGTTTTTACCGGCCGGCAGTCAGAGTGCTCAGGCCTTAGCGCAATTGGCCGTCTTGGAGCTTAAGGTGCCTCCGGGCGCGCAGGGCTCGGCGACACAATCGCTGTTGCGCTCTCACGGACTGCGTCCGCTCAGCTTCAGTAAGTATTGTATCGGTTTGGCCTTGTGCGCCGAGGCGGGATTGCTCAGTCATGAGCCTTTTCGGCGTGCGCCAAAATTGAACCGGTTCTTACCCGTGTTGAAGCGCTTAGGGCCGGCACGTAAAACACTCCCCAGCGACACCCCTGTGCGCTGTTTTCCACTTAGTCGCCAGGGCTTCCTGGCTAACCGGTCGGCCGCTGCCAGCGGCTAGTGATACGAGGTCTATCCATGCAGTCCGTATTTGCAGTCGAATTTATGCTCAATTTGTCGATCAATGGCCTGGCGGCGTTGGCCTTGGTACGTTGTTACTACCATTTTGCCCGCAAGCGAGACAATGCCGCCGCCTTTTTGCTGTTTGGCATCGGGGTCTACCTGGTGACGGCTTTGTTGCACTCTGCGCAAATCAGTATGGGCTTTGCCTTTGGCCTTTTTGCCATCTTTTCGATGTTGCGTTACCGCACCGAGTCGATCGGCATTAAAGAAATGACCTATCTGTTTCTGGTGATCACCATGGCCTTGCTGGCCGCAGTCGGTGGCCTGCAAGCAGTGGAATTATTAGCGATCGACAGTTTGTTGCTGCTCTTGGCGCTCGCTTTGGAACAAGGCGTGCTCTTGCCGCGTTACGCCGAGCGCGAGATTGAGTATGACAAAGTTGAGAACGTGGCGCGCGGACAAGAAGCTGCCTTACTCGCCGATTTGCAGCAGCGTACCGGGCTTGATATTCGACATGTGGAAGTCCTCTCGGTGAGTTATTTACGTGATACCGCGCAGCTGCGCTGCCAATACAAACTTTAATGGGAGCTCAGCAATGAGACCTGCACAGGCCCTAGGGCGCGGTGGCTTATTTTTGGCGGGGCTAACGACGGCCAACTTGGTCCTGGCACAGGCTGAGCTGAATGCCGATTTGCGCCTGGGCGCTGATCAACATAGCGGGTTTTTCAGTCGCCAGGGCGAGCGCTCGGCTCAAGCCTACCTGCGCGAACTCAGTGTCGGCATCGATTACCAGGCGACCCAGAATTGGGATTTTGAACTGGAGTGGGAATGGCAGCGCCTGCATGGGGAGGATGAGTTTTCAGCCGGCGATGCGCGCCTTGATTATACGGGTTTTAAGTCCGCCCGTCTGAGCCTGGGCAGAATGAAAGAGCCTTTCGGGATGGAACGCCTGATGTCTGCCGCGGCGCTGATGATGCCGGAACGCGCAGTGGCCACATCGGCAATCACACCGGGTCGCGCGTATGGGCTGCAAGCCGGTCGGCGTGCTAAGCACTGGACCTGGCAGCTTGGGGTGTTTCAGGAAGAAAGCCAGTCCAGTGATGCGACGCGTGCAGTGAGCGGGCGCTTAACCCGGGTCCTGTGGCAAGCGACCGAATATACCTTACATATGGGCGTTTCGTTCAGTCAGCGTTGGCACCGGGGCGATGCCTATCAGGTACGCGAGCAGGCCGAGCTGTTCAGTGCCGACAACATCGTCCGAAGCCCGCGCCTGGCTGCCGATTCACGTGCTTTGGGCGGTGTCGAGCTGGCGTGGTTGTATCGCCAGTGGTTTCTGAGTGCGGAACATTTTGCCCAGCAGATTAACGATGATTTTGACGTCAACTGGCGTTTCAATGGCCAATATGTTCAGCTTGGCTACTTAATGCGCGGTCAAACGCGGCGTTATAAGCACGGCTTGATCAAAGCTCCGCAGGCAGCTGATCCATGGGGGGCTTGGGAATTGGCCTTGCGCGTGGGTCAATTGGATGCACGTGATCACGGTTATGGCAGTGTTACACGACTCAGTTCGATTGCTTTAAATGTTTGGTTACCGCAGGTGCACAAATTTGCTCTGGCATTCAGTCACGCTGAATTGAGAGGCGACCAACGCAGCCCAGAAAACACTGGCGAGGCACTTAGTTTGCGTTGGCAGATGGGGTTTTGAGGCGGGGTAGCTCTAAACAAATTTCCGTCCAGGCGCCCAGCTCACTGCGAAACCGCATGCGACCTTCGTGATGGCGCATAATGGTTTGGCAGATACTTAGCCCCAGCCCCATATTCGCGCCCTGTTTGTCGACCGAGTAGAACGGTTCCGATAGCCGCTTTAAATGTTCCGGCGCAATGCCTTTGCCATTATCACGTAGACACACGCGCAGAGTGTCATTGTCGGTTTCGACGCGAATCCTAATCTCTGCCAGCCCTCGTTTGCGTTTTTCCTGCAGCGCCTCAGCCGCATTGAGGAGCAGATTCACCAGCACTTGCAGCAAGGCATTGGGAAAGCCTCGCAGTTGAAAGTCGGTACGGCTGTCATAGCGAATCTGGATGCCATCCAGCTCCGTCGCACAAAGTTTCAGTGCCTGTTGCAGCAGTTGTTCGAGTGCGACCGTTTCGGGCGCTAAGGGCTGACGCGTCTGTGAAAAGGTGCGTAAGTCGGAGATGATCGCCGCAATGCGACGTTGGTTGATCAAGGCATCTTCAATGGCTTCGCGTAAGTCCGGGTCCTGCGCCAGGGATTGCGCGTAGGTCAGCGCTTGTGTGGCACTGTTCACCGGATTGAGTAGTTCATGCAGCAGGCCTGCGGCCATATGACTGAGGGCTTGATGTTTTTGCTGCTGGATCAGCTGATCTTCGACCGCATGCAGTTCGCGTACGGTTTCGCTCAAGGTTTCATTGCGTTGTTTGAGGAGAAACTGCAAAGCAAAAAAATGGGCGAATAACCAGCGATTTACGCCAGCAATGGACAGCGCCAGAATCATTTCAAACAGTAAGAGCCAGTTGAGAGCCAGCGATATGTAGCGCGCATTGACTTCTTCCGCGGGCGCAATCAGGAACACGGCGCCATAAAGCATCAACATATTGATGCTCAGGATCAGCGCGGTGTGTTTGACCGACATGGTGTTAAAGCCAATCGCGATCAGGTAAATGGCCATCGAGACAAAGATGCCCATGTCACCCTGGGTGCCAATAAAGGTTAAATAGCTAAAGGTCGCGACCACCAGAAACAGGATATAGGCCAAGATCGGATAGGCTTCCCGTAGCGGGGTCCAGCGGTTCAGTACCAGGACGACTCCGAGCAGTGCCAGGTAGAGATAGGTCAAGGGATGCACCACGGCTAGGGTGCCCGCTTTGCCCGCGCGTAATACGATGTCTAGCAGCGCTGCGATCAGCGTAAAGCAGGTATTGATCGCAATCATGGTGGGGTAGAGGCGGGTGCGGAATTGCTGGTCATAGAACTGCCAGAATTCTTTCACACGCGCAGGTCCGAGGCGCCGTATCTGATCCATGCCATCGAACAGCTTCATTGCGCGGTCTCTTCAGCTTGCGAGTAGGCGATTCGTCTCAGGTATAGCAAAAGCTCCGTGGTGCCCGGGCAGCCCGTTTTGAGAAGAATACGTTCTTTATAAGTGTGAATGGTTTTGATCGAGACGCCGAGTTGGTCGGCAATGTCACGAATGGAATATTGACTTGCCAGCAAGTCGGCCACTTCACGCTCGCGGCTGGACAATGCCTGGTAGGCTTCACGGTCAAAGGTCGGTCTGCCGAGCTTGGCATTGTGGCAAGCGCCTGGATCGACATAGACCCGGCCCGCCTGAACATAACTCAGGGCGCGCAGCAAGGCACTCATGGGCTGGGTTTTGGCGACCACGGAATGGATGCCTGCTTCCAAATAGATCTTGAGTCGCGTCTCTGTAATGGCACTCTCCACCAATAGCATGATCCGTAGTTCGGGGTGTCGACAGCGTGCGATTTCGGCCACTGTCAGACCATCGTTGTCTGCCAGGTCTTCTTCGATCAGCAGCAGATCAGGGCGGGTGAGGTGCAGCTGCTGCAAGGTGTCTGTGCCACTGGCGGACTCCCCGACGAGGTTAAAATGGTCCTGGCCCAGAATTTTTAGCAATAGCGCTTCGCGAAACAGCAGCTTGCTGACGGTGACGAATATTCGCTGCGGTGAACTTTGCATGCGCTTTAGTACCCTACGTCGTCAGAAAAGCGCAAGCTAAACGACAGGCATTGCGCGCCGCCATGGGTTTCGCAGGTGCCGCCTATTAAGTGTGTCGCTATTAGTAAAAGCAGTAAGGATGACTGTTGACGAATCAGCTGGGGCGTGATGCGCGTGAGTGGTGCGAGAGCATGACTGAGTAAAGTCAAAGGGCGTAGGGTCGTGATCTTTAGCTCATGATCGCCTT
>JBFHRI010000147.1:0-7766 GCA_041591755.1 Oleiphilaceae bacterium | reverse complement strand
GAGCAAAAACTCGTTATGTTTTTGCTCTGACCCCAAACTCCCGAGTTGACCGCTAAGGCATATCGGAAAATCCCCCTACCCCATACCCGACAAAATCACTCAGAATATTCCGCGACAGCATAAAATCTGCTACCCTTGCCGCCCCTAAAAATTGGCCGAACTGGGCATCCGGTTCGGCAGGATGACAGAGATCGATGTACAAATACGACGATTACGACCGCAAAATCATCTTTGAACGCGTGGCGCAGTTCCGTGGCCAGCTGCAGCGCTACTTTGAAGGCAGTTTGGCTCCCGAAGAGCTGTTGCCCTTGCGTTTGCAGAATGGCCTTTATGTCCAGCGCCATGCGCCGATGCTGCGAATCGCCATTCCCTACGGCATGCTGTCCTCCACCCAATTACGCCGTCTGGCGCGCATCTCGCGCGATTACGACAAAGGCTACATGCACTTCACCACGCGCCAGAACGTACAGTTCAACTGGCCGCAAATGGGTGATGTGCCAGACATTCTGCAAGAACTCGCCGAAGTCGAGATGCATGGCGTACAGACCAGCGGTAACTGTATTCGTAATACCACCACTGACCAGTTTGCCGGCGTGATTGCCGACGAGGTCACCGACCCTCGCCCCTACTGCGAGCTGATTCGTCAGTGGTCGACCTTTCACCCGGAGTTTGCGTATTTACCGCGCAAGTTCAAGATCGCGGTCAATGCCTGCCCGGGCGACGATCGTGCGGCGATTCTGGTCCACGACATTGGCGTCGAAATTGTCCGCAATTCCGCCGGTGAGCTGGGCTTCCGCGTGTTTGTAGGCGGTGGTTTGGGGCGCACCCCGATGATCGGCGAAGCGATTCGCGAGTTCTTGCCTGAAGAAGATTTGCTGACTTATTTGGAAGCGATCATCCGCGTTTACAACCGCTTTGGTCGTCGTGACAACAAGTACAAAGCCCGTATCAAGATTCTTGTGAAAGCGCTGGGTGCCGACAAATTTGGTCAGATGGTTGAAGAAGAGTGGGCGCACTTCAAAGATGGCGAAGGCAAGTTGACCCGCGACGAAATCGAACGCGTCAAAGGCTTCTTTACCGAGCCCGATTATGCGCCACTGCATGACAACCCCGACTCACTCGTGGCATTGCAGGCCGAGCACAAAGCCTTCGCCAACTGGTGCAAGCGCAATCTGTCGCGCCATAAGAAGCCCGGTTATAGCATTGTCACGCTAACGCTGAAAAAGACCGGCGTACCGCCCGGTGACGTCAGCGACAAAAAAGCCGAGCTGATCGCCGACATGGCAGACCGTTACAGTTTCGGTGAAGTGCGCGTGACGCACAATCAAAACATCGTGCTGGCCGATGTGCGCCAGGACCAGCTGTTCGATCTGTGGCAAGAAGCCAAAGCGGCCGGTTTTGCGACCCCTAACCTGGGGATGCTGACCGATATTATCTGCTGCCCGGGCGGCGACTACTGCGGCCTGGCGAATGCCAAGTCGATCCCGGTGGCCGAAGCCATCCAGATTCGTTTTGATGATCTGGACTACCTGTACGACTTGGGTGAGATCGAGCTCAATATTTCGGGCTGTATGAACGCCTGCGGCCATCACCACGTTGGCAATATCGGGATTCTCGGGGTCGATAAGAAAGGTGAAGAGTGGTATCAGATCTCCCTGGGTGGTGACTCGGGTCGCAATGCGGCCATCGGTAAGATTCTCGGCCCCTCGTTTGCCAGAGCTGAAGTACCCGATGTGATCGAGAAGATCATTCAGGTTTATGTCGAAAACCGCCACGAGGATGAGTTGTTTGTCGACACCTACAACCGTATCGGAATGGATCCTTTTAAGGAGCGCGTCTATGCCAAAGCTGATTAAGAACAACGCGGTCGTGGACGACAGCTACGAAATCCTGCCGAAGGACTTTAATGAGGCCTCGGTGGAAGGTCTCAAGATCGTGCCGCTGGCCTATTGGCTGGCGCATGCCGAAAACCTGAAGTCCCAAGCGGAGATTGGCGTCTGGATTGACAGTGACGAAGGCCCTGAAGAGTTGGCGCCCTTCCTCGATTCGCTCAAGTTGATCGCGCTAAACTTCCCCAAATTCGCTGACGGCCGGGGCTACTCCATTGCACGGATTCTGCGTGACCGTTACAAATATCAGGGTGAGCTGCGCGCGATTGGTGATGTGTTACATGACCAATTGTTCTACATGAAGCGTTGCGGTTTTGATGCCTTCGCGATTCGTGCGGATAAAGATCCGGTCGCGGCGCTGGCGGGTTTGCAGGCGTTTAGCGATTGTTATCAAGGCGCGTCGGATAATCCGGTGCCTTTGTTTCGGCGTCGTGCTTGAGACAATCTCGAATGTAGGCTGTGATGAGGGACGAATCACAACATGCCGGCAACTCGAAGTAAACCGTTAACTCCGAGTCGCCGGCCGTTGGGATTCCTTTTGTCATCCCAACCTACGGGCTACCGGGATGACGAGTATGTGAGTTATCCCTACTCCTCATCCTTATACTTCTCCGCAATCTCAAAAAAGCGCTGCTCGTTGTCCATAAACACCTGCAACATCAAAGGGTCGAAGTGCTTACCCTTGCCTTCCAGCATGATGTTACGCGCTTGCTCATGCGACATCGCATCTTTATAACAGCGACGCGAAATCAGCGCATCATAGACATCGGCAATGGCCATTAAGCGAGCGGCGACGGGAATCGCATTGCCTGCCAGGCCATTCGGATAACCCGAACCATCCCACTTCTCGTGATGGTAATAGGCGATTTGTTCGGCATACTTAAGGAACTCCGTCCCTTTGCCACCGGAGGCCGCACAGGCCTGTGACAACGCATCTCCGCCTAAGGTCGGATGCGTGCGCATGATCTTCCATTCTTCATCGGTCAGCTTGCCGGGTTTCTGCAACACCGCATCGGGGATTCCGACTTTACCGACATCGTGCAAAGGCGCAGTTTTAAACATCGCCTCAATGACCGCATCATCCTTGAGTTCCTCGGCATACTCGGGTAACTCACGAATCAACAAAGCCAATTCGCGCACATAATGTTGGGTGCGAATAATGTGATTCCCGGTTTCCTTATCACGCGCCAGGGCCAAGGTGGTCAATGCGTTGATGATGATGTCCTGGGTATAGATGATTTCGCGGGTACGTTCTTGTACCTTTTCTTCCAAAATCTGATTCTGTGTCGCCAGTACAATCTTGGCCTGACGCAGCGTCAGTTGTGTCTGTACGCGCGCTCGTACGATGGCGGGCGAGACCGGCTTGGTAATGTAGTCCACGGCCCCGCGTTGCAGGCCATCCGCCTCTTCACCCTCCTGATCGCGTGCGGTGACAAAGATCACCGGGATATCAGCCCAGTCAGGGTGCGCGTTCATTTGCTCCAAGACCTCTATCCCGGACATGCCCGGCATATTCACATCCAGCAAAACCAGGGCCAGCTCGTGGTGATGCTCCGCAATATGCGCCAGGGCTTGCGAGCCGCTCGTGGCGACACGCAGATCACAATCTTCACGCAAAATGCTACTCAGCAAACGTATGTTCGCGGCTTCATCATCGACAACCAGAATCGCCGGGCGCGTCGTCATTTATTGCTGTCCTCCTAAGGGTGATCTCACTTCGATGCAAACGGGAGATCGCTCACTATACTGTTCTGGCGAAGCGGCTTTTTCTCGCTTCTATCGTCCCCGGTCTTTGACTATAGCAGCCGTTTTGAAATGGCGACCATGGAAGTACACAAAACATGTTCAGTTTTGCACGCTATACCCCAAGTCATTTACTTCGCACCCTACTGGTTTTGTCCAGCCTCTGTCTGCTGAGCCTGCAAACGCTTGGCGATGGCAGCCGCCCTCCGCTGGTGCTTTCAGAGACTTTTAAAGGTGGCTCTATTGGGCCTTATATGGATGTGCTGATCGACCCGGAGGGCCAGATGGATCTGGCAGCCGTGATGCATGCCCCCGAACACCCCTCGGAGTCAAGCAGTTGGCGCGCCGTCAATGCGGATAATGTGATTGGCGGTTTTACCACGGCCGTCTATTGGATCCGCTTTAGCCTCGAAAACCAAGCCACAACGGCCTTGCCCTGGTTCTTAGAGGTCAATTATGCGCTATTGGACCATATTGAGTTTTATGAGCCCGATGGACGTGATGGGTTCACCATGACGTTGGCAGGCGATCATTTGCCCTATGCCGAACGCCCGATTGATTATCGTCATGTCGTATTCCCTATCCAGACTCCCGCTGAAAGCAACCGGACTTATTACCTGCGCATCAAAACCTCCAGCTCCATGTATATAGAGCTGAATCTATGGAGTCATCAGGGCCTGGTCGAATCCATGGATGCGCCGCTGGCCATTCACGGATTTGTTTATGGCATCGTCTTCTTATCGGCGATGTATTGCTTGATGAACGCCATATTCTTACGTGAGCGGATGTATTTATTTATTTCCCTCGGCATTATTGGGTCGATTGGCTATTCCACCGGCATCAATGGCTTTGCCTATCAATACATTTGGCCCAATAACCAATGGTTGCAGAGTGTCACCGTCCCATTCTTTTTAAATGTCTGTTTTGGTTTTTCACTTTTGTATAGTCGTGAATTCCTGAACCTCAAACAGATGGCACCCCGCACGGATCGCCTCACCTTGATACTCGGTTTAGCATGCGTGCTGTGCGCTGCGCTGTCGTTGTTTGTCAGTTATGCGATCATGATTCGCATTAGCACCGTTTTTGCGATCACTATGTCCTTAGTCGCTTTCTGGGGCGGCATAATCAGTTACTACAAAGGAAATAAAACAGCGCGCTTCTATTTGGTCGGTTGGTTGTCAGTGGTGGTCGGTGCCATCACCTTTGCTTTAAAAACCCTCGGCATCATCCCTTCCAACCTGTTTACTGTATGGATGCAAGAGTTTGGTTTTGCCGGCATCGCCATTTTCCTGACCGTGTCACAGTCGGATCACTTCTTCCGCACCAAGCGTGTGCACGAGGCGGAACAGACCAAAGCCATGGATGCCATTCGAGACGCCGAGCGCAAATATCGCACGATTTTCGAGAATGCAATCGAGGGCATTTTCCAAATGGACCAGAACGGCAAACTCTTCAATGCCAATAAAGCCTTTGCACGTATCCTCGGTCGTCGTGATGTCAGCGCCCTCTTGGCGCAAGAACATAAACCCTTTTCACTGCATTGCCTGTCCGATGCCGAGCGCGATCGCTTTCGCTCCATTTTGGAACAGGAAGGCGACATCGTTTCTGATTTCCAGTCCAGTTTCAAACTGCCCTCAGGCGAGGATCGCTGGATCTCTGTTTCACTGCAACGCACACGCATTCGTCCCGATGACCCCTCGCACTTCGAGGGCTCAGTCACCGATATTACCGAAAAGAAAAAGCGTCTATTAGCCGAAAAACAACGCCACATGGCCGAGGCCTCCACCGAAGCAAAGAGCTTATTTCTGGCCAACATGAGTCACGAGATTCGCACCCCTATGAATGCGATTATTGGCTTCACCGACCTGGCCATGGACCACAACAAAGACACCCGGATGAATGAATACCTGCGCAAGATCCGGATGGCCTCGGGCAATCTTCTGGGCATCATCAACGACATTTTGGATTTCTCCAAGATCGAAGCAGGCAAACTGGAAATCGAACACACGCCGTTTAGCCTCCAGGAAGTGTTAAATAACCTACGCAATATCGTCTCAGTCAGTATTGCCAGCAAGAAGCTCGAATTCGACATCACGATTGATGAGGACATCCCCGACAAATTGATCGGCGATCCGTTACGGATTGGCCAGGTGTTGTTGAACCTCACCAATAATGCGATCAAGTTTACCCAGCAGGGCTCCGTGCGTGTGGAACTGGAATTGTTGGAGATGAACAAGCAAAACATGGCTCTGACGCTACGCGCTAAAATCATCGATACCGGCATAGGCATTGCACCGGACAAACTGAAAAACCTCTTCACCTCCTTTACCCAGGCCGATCAAAGCACCACCCGCCGCTATGGTGGTACCGGATTGGGGCTGAGTATTTCGAAGCAACTGATCAGCATGATGGGGGGTGAGCTGTCAGTGCAAAGTGTGCCTGATCAGGGCAGCACCTTCAGCTTCACGCTGGGACTGAAGATACAGGATCGCCGCAAGCGCTCAGTCCCAGCCTTTAACAACAACGATCTGCCACTTAATGTACTCGTGGTGGATGACCAGGCGGATGCGCGCGAGCTGCTTGAAAAAGCGCTGCTTTCTCTCGCCCATAATGTGCGCTGTGTCGCCAGTGGAGACGAGGCGATTCGCGAGTTACGTGATAAGCAAGCGATGGGGTCACCCTATGATGTGCTGATTGCAGACTGGTACATGCCAGACATGGACGGCATCAGTTGCTGCCAGTACGTGCGAGAGCAAGCGGATATCGTCAAACCGCGCATGCTGATCATGACTGGCTATGATCTGGAGGATGCGCGTACCCAAGCGGCTCAAATCGGTATTGATGCGTTTATGCTCAAGCCCATCAAAGTGCAAGAACTGGCCGAAGTTCTGAAGCAGGTCTTTCGTGACCGGCGCAGCGGTGAAACGGAGTCCGCCCTGCCTCAAAACTTAAACTTTAATGGAACGCGCGTGCTGCTGGTCGACGATGTGGCGATGAACCAAGATTTAGCCAAAGAAATTCTCGATCGCCGCGGTTTCGTGGTTAGCGTCGCTAATAATGGCGAAGAAGCCGTCGCCGCCGTGGCGGATCAAAAGTATGATTTGGTCTTGATGGACATGCAGATGCCGGTCATGGACGGCTGCCAGGCCACTGAAAAAATTCGGCAGTTTGACCGTACCCTGCCGATTATCGCGATGACGGCCAATGCCATGATGGGCGATAAGAATCGCTGCCTGGCGGCGGGCATGAATGACTACGTCACCAAACCCATCAACCCCGATGAGCTCTTGCGCACGATCGCCCGCTGGGTAACACCCAGCACCCTGGTGACAACGCGCGCCGACGATGCCCCCGAGACAATTGCGACCAACAAGGCGCCTGAAGTGCTACCGGCAAGTCTGCCAGGCATTGATCTGGCCAGCGGCCTTAGCCGCTGCCAGAACAATGCCCGTTTGTATCTTAAGTTGCTGCAGGACTTGAAACGCGACTATGGGCAAAGCCATGTGCGTTTACAGTCTTTCATCGAGGCCAGTGATTACCCCGCCATCGCCATCCTCGGACACACCCTAAAAGGGCTGGCTGGAAACCTCTCAGCGGCCAACCTGGCTCGCGCTGCGGCGCAACTGGAAAAATTTGAACAGCTGTCAGCTGAAGCACAAGCCCTCGCACAGACCGAGTTTACGACCGCGCTGAATACCGTGGTTGAAAGCATCACTCAGCTCGAATCCATCGAACAACAGGCGAAGGCTGCGGAACCCACCGAACCGCCCTTCAGCGAAGCGACCGCGCGAGCGCAACTCGCGGCCCTGCTGGAGCAGGTCAAACACCAAAAGATCGAAGCTTACGAATTGGCCCAGGAATGCCAGCTACGCTGGCCGGATGCCAGTCAGTCCGAAACTTGGCAGCACATCGTCGCGGCGCTCGATAGTTTTGATTTTGCACGCGCTGAAGCATTGTTGCGAGAGTTTTAAGCGTACTTGGCTGAAGCGTTTGGCTTGCCGCTGTTGTGCGCTCTCTTACATACAGTCATCTCGAGCGCCTAAACAGTCATCCGAGCATCTACACAGTCATCCAAGCATCTACACAGTCATCCGAGCATCTACACAGTCATCCGAGCATCTACACAGTCATCCG
>JBFHRI010000146.1:0-7769 GCA_041591755.1 Oleiphilaceae bacterium | reverse complement strand
TGCTCCACCCCGCATCAAAATCGGAGAATCATTTTAGTTGGTTCCGGTCTGGTGCTCCGGACGCAACCCTCAGGCGCGAATAGGCGTATTTTCTGAGGCTTTATTGAAGTTGCTTTTAGGCTTGGCTTCAATGTGGCGCGTATCTTATAGATCGAGTTTGGGGTCGTCAAGAGCCATTCCCAGTTTCTTTTTAGTCTTACGGCGATAGTCGCCGGGCGATTGGTCAAACCAGTAGCGGAATCGACGGTAGAAGGAGCGGGCGTCGTTGAAACCGAGGTTGAAAGCAATATCTTCGAGTGCCAGGGTGGTTTCCTGCAGCAGGTTGCGCGCCAGTTCCTGCCGGACTTTGTCGAGTAGGGCCTGGTAACTAGTGCCTTCACTGGCGAGGTGGCGCTGCAGGGTGCGTTCGGTCATGCCCATTTGCGCGGCAATCAGGCCTTTGTGGGTGACGCCCATGTGTAATTGCACGTGCAGTGCTTGGGTGACACGGATGGTAGTGGTGAGCGTGCTTTCGTCGAGTTGTGTCAGGCGCTGGTGGGCGCTTTGTTCCAGAAGTTTACGCTGTGCCTGGTCGGGCGTACGCAGGGGGATTTCGAGTAGCGCGCGATCCAACACGATGCGATTGTGGCTGCGGGCAAAGTGTATGGGGCAGTTAAATAGCTTGGCGTAAGCCACTTGCTCACCGGGCGCACAGGGCGAGCGCTCGAGTTCGATATACAGTGGGGCCGTGTTGGCATTGGCTAGCCAGCGAGCATAGCGGGTCCATGACGCCAGTACGTTGTCGATCATGTGTGGCCGCACTTTCGGGTCGGGGTAGGCGCAATGCCAGTCGAGCATAACCTGTCGTGGCGCATAGGTTATGGTCGTGACGCCCATATCGCCCACCAGTTTTTCATAGGGGACGATACAGGAAATGGCTTCGCCAATGCTGCGACAGTTCAGCGTGATATAACCCAAGACACTGTAGGAGCCGGGTTGCACAAATTCGCTGCTGTGTAGCCCGAGTAAGGGGTCGCCCGAGAACTCAATCAAGGCCGCGATAAAACGCTGAAATTGCTCACCCGGCAGGCGGCCGTTTTCCTCTCGCAATACATCGGGTGCAATGCCTGCGGTGCGCAGCGCAAGGTCGGTATCAAGATGACGGCTTTGGGCGTAGCGCAGGTATTGCTGCACCGCAGGGACGGAGGCAAACCCCAAGCGCTTGTCAGTTAAGGTAGGCATCAGCGTGCAAAATGTCCGAAATTGTCAGTTTAGCGTTTCTCGCTTTGTATAAGATAGCCCTCATCATCAGCGGGGTTCGGTCATACACGTGAGTCCCGGCATTCAAAATACCGAAAAACAAGAAATGGCAATGAGAGGGTGACGACATGAGACGCTGGAATGGATGGGGGGATGACACCAAGAGCCTGGACTTACCGCCCAATGGCACCGATTTTTTGGCCGCTCGCATCGGCCAGGCGCAAGCGCTTCCGGATGCCGAGTTGGCAGATGTATTGCGCCAAGTTCCGCCCACTCGCTTGCCAGCGCATCCCTTGATCGATACCGCCGCCGAGATTCGGGTACGCCATGCCCGGGGCCAAAGCTTACCCGATTGGCTGGCCATGCGCAGCGGCCAGTTTCAACGTTTTCCCGATGGGGTCGCCTTACCCGAGAATCGTGAGCAGGTGGCCGAGTTACTAAGCTTTTGTATGGCGCACGACATCGTCGTGATCCCGTATGGTGGTGGCACCAGTGTGGCCGGGCACATTAATCCGCCGGCCAGTGCGCGCCCCATACTGACGATTTCTCTGGCGCGTATGTGCCGCTTGCTGGAGTTGGATGAAGAGAGCCAGTTGGCGACTTTTGGTGCTGGCACGCCGGGGCCCTTGGTGGAAGCACAATTACGGGCCAAAGGCTTTACGCTCGGGCATTTTCCGCAGAGCTTTGAACTGTCGACGGTCGGTGGTTGGGTCGCCAGTCGCAGTAGTGGACAGCAGTCTTTACGGTATGGGCGAATCGAACAATTGTTTGCCGGTGGGGTGATGGAAACGCCGCGTGGTCCGTTGGAGATTCCGACATTTCCGGCCTCATCCGCGGGGCCGGATATTCGTGAGATGGTCTTGGGCTCAGAGGGCCGCATGGGCATTCTGTCAGAGGTGAAAGTGCGCGTTTCGCCTTTGGCCGAGCAGGAAGACTTTTATGTCTTGTTCTTTCCGTCCTGGTGGCAGGCGCGTCATGCCGCGCGGGCTTTGGTGCAGTCGCGCGTACAGCTCTCGATGCTGCGCTTGAGTAATGCCGTCGAAACCGAGACCCAATTAGCCTTGGCCGGGCACCCCAAACAGATCGCCTGGCTCGAAAAATACTTGCGTTGGCGTGGCGCCGGCGAGGGTAAATGTATGATGACATTGGGCCTCACTGGCAACTCCGAGCAGTGTCGCTCGGCACACCGTTTGGTCGGCAGTCTCGTGAGTGGCTACAAGGGGCTTAGTACGGGGCGTTTTCTAGGTAAGAAGTGGGCCGCCAAGCGCTTTATGATGCCTTACCTGCGCGAGGCGCTATGGCAGCAGGGTTATGTCGTTGACACACTGGAAACCGCCACCGACTGGAGCAATGTCGATCACCTGTTACAGGGCATTGAGTCCACGCTGCGTGAAGGGCTGCGAAGCGAGGGTGAAAAGGTGCATGTATTTACCCACTTATCGCATTTTTATGCACAAGGCTCCAGCATTTATACCACCTATGTATTTCGCGTCGGGCAAAGCTATGAGGCGACCTTGGCGCGCTGGCAAAAACTCAAGCACACCGCCTCAGAATTTATCGTTCAACATGGCGGTACGATCAGTCATCAGCACGGCGTGGGCAAAGACCATGCGCCCTATTTGCCAGCCGAGAAAGGCGCCTTAGCGATCAGCATGGTGCGCACTCTGTGCCAACACCTGGATGAGAAAGCGCTGCTGAACCCGGGCACCTTGCTCGAAGACGGCGCCCAAACGGAGGGCTGAGGAGATGCACAATCTCGGTTCAATAAAGGTCTGGGACTTGGACCAGCGCGCAGCGGCCTGGCAGCAACTAGACACCAGTGAAGCCTGGGATGTGATCGTTGTGGGGGGCGGCATTACCGGTGCAGGGATCTATCGCGAGGCGGCACGACGTGGTTTGCGCGTGCTCCTGCTGGAGCAACGCGACTTTGCCTGGGGTACGTCTTCGCGCTCATCCAAAATGGTGCATGGTGGCTTACGCTATTTGGGTAAGGGCCAGTTGGCGCTGGCCTATGCGTCGGTGCGGGAGCGTCAGAAACTCCTGGCCGAACTGCCCGGCCTGGTCGAGCCTTTGGGCTTTTTACTCGGGCACTATCGTGGCAAATTTCCCGGGCCCCGGCTGTTTGCCACCCTGCTGGCGCTATACGACAGGATGGCCGGTCGGCGGCAGCGGCGGACGATTAAGCAGGCGCTGAACGAATTCTGGGCGCCCGGCCTGCGTGCGCAGGCGCTGGAGGCGCTCTCGAGTTTTGGTGATGCCGTGACCGACGATGCTCGACTGGTGCTGCGCGTTTTGCAGGCTGGAAACGAAGACGGCGGCGTCGCCCTGAATTATGTGCGTGCGACGGGGCTGGTTGAAGAGAATGGTCGCGTCTGTGGCTTGCAGGTCAAGGATCAACTGTCTGCGCAAACCCTTGCTGTCCGCGCGCGACACGTGATCAACGCGACGGGCGTTTGGAGCGACCATTTGCGCCAATTGCTGGGTAAGTTTCAGGTTATTCGTCCCTTGCGCGGAAGTCATTTGGTGCTGCCATTCTGGCGCTTGCCGGTAGGGGCTTCGTGTAGCTTTTTTCACCCTGAGGATGGGCGGCCGGTCTTTGTGTTCCCGTGGGAGGGAACCACCGTGGTTGGGACCACCGATCTTGATCATGCGGCTGCATTGAACCAGGAGCCTGCCATCACGGCCGTCGAACTCGATTACCTGTTGCAAGCCGCCAATCATGCCTTCCCCGACGCCCGCCTGGCACGCGGCGATATTATGGCAACCTGGGCCGGCGTCAGGCCGGTGGTCAGTGAACAAGGTGCGACCCATGGCACGAAGCCTACGCACAAACCCTCTGATGAAAAGCGCGAACATGCCATGTGGCTGGATAAAGGCATGTTGAGTGTCGCCGGTGGTAAGTTGACCACCTATCGCCTGATTGCCGAGGAAGCGCTGCAGCGGCTCGGTCTAGTGGGGACAACCGCAGCACCCCGTTCGCCACGTGCTTTCCGGCTGCCAGCGCTGAACTGGCACCCCTGTCTAAGCCCGGTACAGCGCAGGCGCTTGCTCGGGCGTTATGGTGCCGCCGCCTGTGCCCAGCTCGCGGTCGCCGACGCCGCTTTGCTGCAGCGTATTGCCAGCACCGATACCCTGTGGTGGGAGTTGCAATGGGCCTGTCAGCACGAGGCTGTGCAGCACCTGGATGATCTGCTGCTGCGGCGCACGCGTCTTGGTTTGTTGCTGCCTGCTGGGGGCGTGGCACTGCATGAGGCCTTACAAACGCGCTGTCAGCGTTGGTTGAACTGGGACGATACGCATTGGCAGGTAGAATGGCTGCGTTATCAGTCGATTGTCGCGCGCTGTTACAGCTTGCCGCCGCTGGCGGAGGCGAGCCATGCTGCCTGATCGCCTGATACTCGCCATTGATAACGGCACCCAATCTGTCCGCGCGCTGTTGTTTGATCTGCGTGGTGAGCTGGTCGCCAAGGGTAAGGTTGAGTTGGAGCCTTATGTCAGTCCGCAGCCCGGCTGGGCCGAACAAGATCCAGAGTATTACTGGCAGTCACTGGGGCAGGCCTGTCAGCAATTATGGCAAAACAGTCCGCTGGGGCCGGAGCATGTTGTCGCGGTGACCTTAACCACGCAGCGCGGTACCGTGCTAAACCTGGATCGCGAGGGACGTGCCTTGCGGCCGGCGATTATTTGGCTCGACCAGCGCCATGCCGAGGTGGAAGGGCCGGTGCCGGGTTATTGGAAATGGCTATTTCGCCTCGCGGGCGTGGAGGACGTGGTGCAACGCTTTCGCGAAAAGTGCCAGGCGTTGTGGATTGCGCAGAACCAGCCGGAGGTGTGGCAGAAAACACATAAATATTGTCTGCTTTCGGGGTTTCTGACCCATCGCTTGACCGGTCAATTCAAGGACTCAACCGCCGCGCAGGTCGGTTATATCCCCTTTGACTATCGCCGCCAGCGTTGGGCAACAAAGAAAGATTGGCGTTATTCGGTGTGTCCGGAGTTGAGCCCCGAAAAACTGCCTGAACTGGTACCACCCGGCACCACGCTGGGTCCATTGCAGGCTGCGGCCGCACAACACATGGGTTTGCCTGCGGGTTTGCCAGTCGTGGCGGCGGCCTCCGACAAGGCCTGCGAAATTCTCGGCTCCGGTGGCAATCGGCCGAGTATTGCCTGCTTGAGTTATGGCACCACGGCCACCATTAATACCTGCAACCGTCGCTATGTTGAGCCGATTCGCTTTTTACCGGCCTATCCGGCGGCCATCCCCGGCTGGTTCAGTTCCGAGATCATGATCTATCGCGGGTTCTGGATGGTCAGTTGGTTCAAGAAGGAGTTTGGCTTGCGTGAGCAAAGTATCGCTGCAGCGCGAGGCATCCCTCCGGAACAATTGTTTGATGAGTTAGTCGATGCAGTGCCGCCGGGCTCGATGGGCTTGATGCTACAGCCTTATTGGTCGCCCGGCGTGCGTGACCCGGGGCCGGAGGCCAAGGGCAGCATTATTGGTTTTGGGGATGTGCACACGCGGGCCCATATTTACCGGGCGATTTTGGAGGGCTTGGCCTACGGTTTGAAAGAAGGCATGGAGCGCTTGCAGAAACGCAATAGGGTCAGGGTCAAGCGCTTGCGTGTTTCGGGTGGCGGTTCGCAAAGCGATGCGGCGATGCAATTGACGGCGGATATTTTCGGCTTGCCGGCTGAGCGGCCTCACACCTATGAAACCTCGGGCCTTGGTGCGGCCATCGATGCCGCAGTCGGACTGGGCTATTATCGTGATTTTGATCAGGCCATTGCGCAAATGACGCGGGTAGGGCGCGTTTTCGAGCCCAATCCGAAGACACAGAGTCTCTATGCGCGCTTGTATCGTGAGGTCTATTTGAAGATGTATCGGCAGTTGCGGCCTCTGTATCGGAGTATTCGGGAGATTACGGGGTATCCGAGGTAGGTGATGGAGCATGTATGGCGACGCTTTCAAAATTCACCCGCTCTCCGAGTGAGTGGCTTCAGCTCCCTCCCCTTTTTCAAGGGGAGGGCTGGGGAGGGGGGCGGCAGGCAATTCTGAGTTGTCGGCCTTACCCCCTCCCGACCTCCCCCTTCGGAAGGGGGAGGGGCTAGAAAGCGATGCCTAACACTAAATTCTGTCTAAACTTACAGCAATAAGATCCTGCTTTTTACCAGAATCATCTAAACTGAGAACAGAGAATCCTCTGTTTATGTCGCCCTTAAATGATTATTAGCCGTATCGAAAAAGAAACCTCCACTGTGGATGAGCTGATCGCCAATGCGCGCAAGAATGAAACCATTGCGCGGAATCTATTCGACATTGAAGTGGCGATCATGAATATCAATCGCTGTGGCGAGTTCTGCGCGACCTTGATTGCCCTGGTGCGTGAGAAATTCGGCTTACAGCACGTCTGGCTGGCGCTAACCGATACGCCGTCCAACAGCCAGCTGATTGCCTCATTGAGTGAGGGGGAAACGCTCGCAGAACACCTCACCGTGTCAATGGTGCACTTCCTACACGTGACACATAGCGTGCGTGAGCCGATCATGATGAATAGTGATCTGAAACGCCTGCGCTCAATTATTCCTCAACATTATCAGGGACTACTGCAGTCTGTAGCCGTGTTGCCGTTAGTGGTCGATGGCCGCGTGGCGGGCGCTTTGATGTTAGGCGCTGAAGAACGTGATCGTTATAGTCCGGATAAAGATAGTTTCTTCCTGCAGCAATTAGCTGTCAAAGCGTCTATGGCGTTGTCGGGCGTTTGGGCGCGCGAGCGCATTAGCTTCCTTGCCTCGCGTGATCCGCTGACCTTGCTGCGTAATCGACGTGAAATGGAAGAAAGTCTGGAGCAGGAACTGAGTCGACATGCGCGGCAGAAAGAGCATTTGGCGCTGATGTTTATCGACTGCGATGACTTTAAGCAGGTCAATGATAGCTTTGGGCATGATGTCGGTGACCTGTACCTAAAACATGTCGCGGATCAGCTGCGTGAACTAACCCGTAAAAGCGACTTGGTGTTTCGCTTCGCCGGTGATGAATTTGTAATTCTGTTGCCCAATCAGCGCCAACAGGGGGCCGAGGTCATTGCCGCGCGCATTCGCAATCATTGTTTGGAAACGCCGCTGCTTTATGATGGTCGCCAGATCACGGTACGCTTGAGCTACGGCGTGATCTCCACCGAGTCGATGCAAGAAGTCTCCGCACGTAGTTTGTTAAAGCTGGCGGATGAGCGTCTGTATGAGATGAAGAAATTGAAGCCTTCGCGTCGGGCGGCACCACATGTGGTGTAAGTTCGTCGTTATCAGAAAAAATTAGAGGCCTAATGTACAGTCATCCCGGCGGTCTTTTGAGCCGATGAGATGGTCTCCCTCTCGCCCCATATCGGCATCGATGTGCCATGATTGGATCGGCATCGATGTGCCATGATTGGATTGCAGTCTAATCAAAGGTACGAAAAGGAGACCACCATGCAAAAAGTTACGACATATGGCCTGGACATAGCAAAAGAAATTTTCCATCTGGTAGGTGAAGG
>JBFHRI010000145.1:0-7775 GCA_041591755.1 Oleiphilaceae bacterium | reverse complement strand
CCGCCCGGATGCGTAATTTCATACGGCGCCATCGAGGCGTCGCCGACAAAAATAACCTTATAATCAGAGGTATACTTGTGAATGATATCCCAAGTATGCAGTGCATCCTGATGTCGACGCAGATTGTCCTTCCACACACTTTCGTAAATAAAGTTGTGAAAGTAGAAGTTCTCCATGTGCTTGAACTCGGCGCGCGCCGCTGAAAACAGCTCTTCGCAGACTTTGACGTGCGGATCCATGGAGCCGCCAATATCGAAAAACAGCAACACTTTGACCGTGTTATGACGCTCGGGCCGCATTTTTAGATCAAGATAGCCGGCATTACGCGCGGTAGAGCGAATCGTGTTATCCATATCCAGCTCTTCTGCGGCCCCCTGACGGGCAAACTTACGCAAGCGCCGCAGGGCCATTTTGATATTACGAATCCCAATCGTCACATCGCCGTCAAGATCACGGTAAGCGCGGCGCTGCCAGACTTTTACAGCCCGCCCGTGGCGACCGTCTTTCTGACCGATACGAAAGCCTTCCGGGTTGTAGCCATCGGCTCCAAAGGGCGAGGTCCCCCCGGTTCCGATCATTTTATTGCCGCCCTTATGCTTTTTGTGCTGCTCTTCCAGGCGCTTGCGGAACGCCTCCATCAGCTCATCTAGCCCGCCCATGGCTTCGATCTGAGCCTTTTCTTCTTCGGTCAGCTGGCGAATAAACTCGGTGCGTAGCCACTCTTCGGGGATTTCTTTGGCAAACAAGTCATCCAGCGATTCGATGCCTTCGAAATACGCTTCGTAAGCCCGATCAAACTTGTCGAAATGCCGTTCGTCCTTCACCAAACACAGGCGACTCAGGTAGTAAAACTCGTCGAGATTGGCAAAAACGAGTTTTTGATCCAAGGCGTGCATCAGATCCAGGAATTCCTTCAAGGTTGCCGGCACACGCGCTTTGCGAATGGTTTCGAAAAAGCTGATCAACATAGCGGCCTCCGGACTTAACCTCGACGTCGCGCCATAAAGGCCAGCTTCTGCAATAAATGTACATCTTGCTCATTCTTAAGCAGCGCACCGTAGAGCGGCGGAATGACCTTGGTCGGATCGCGCTCTTGCAAAAGATTCTCGGCCAGCTCATCGGCCATCAGCAGCTTCAGCCAATCAATCAGCTCGCTCGTGGAAGGCTTCTTCTTCAAGCCAGGGACCTTACGTACGTCGAAAAACACTTCCAACGCTTCCCGCAATAGCGTGGGTTTTAAGTTGGGATAATGCACCTCAACAATTTTTTGCATCGTTTCGGCGTCGGGGAAGTTGATGTAGTGGAAGAAACAACGGCGCAGGAAGGCATCCGGCAATTCTTTTTCGTTGTTACTGGTAATGATCACGATCGGACGCTGTTTAGCGACAATACGTTCTTGCGTTTCGTAGACGAAAAATTCCATCTTATCGATTTCAAGCAACAAATCGTTGGGAAATTCGATATCGGCCTTGTCGATCTCATCGATCAGCAACACGACGCGCTCCTCGGCCTCGAATGCCTCCCAGAGTTTGCCTTTGACTATGTAGTTGCGGATGTCATGCACCTTGTCATCGCCAAGCTGAGAGTCGCGTAAGCGCGACACTGCATCGTATTCGTAAAGTCCCTGCTGGGCTTTGGTGGTGGATTTGATATGCCACTGAATGAGCCGCGTACCAAGCGCCTGCGCCAGCTGTTCCGCCAACATGGTTTTACCCGTACCCGGCTCACCTTTGATAAGCAGTGGCTTTTGCAACGCGATCGCGGCGTTGACTGCCATTTGAAGATCGTCCGTCGCAACGTAGTTGTCAGTACCTTTGAATGCCATATCTTTTCCCGTTAATCAGTCAAGCAATCTCGCAAATTAGAACGTTATTCTAATTCAATTACAACCATGGTTGCCAATCATACTGACGTACGAACTGTTTTTCATCGCTGGTCAATCCGTAACCCAAACGCTCCGCGCGATGCGGAAAGCGCCTGAAACGCTCGAGCAAGAGTATATTTCGCTGGCTTAGCTGATACATATCTTCATACAAAGCCAATTCTTCATTGGCCTGGTTAAAACGCGCCTGCGTGATGAGCCGTTCCAAACATGCTGCAGACTTATGCTGATGCGCGAGCCGATCCGAAGCTAGCAACGGCAACAGGACAAACAAACGCTCCAACGGCCGCAGGCCAATATCCAATGATTGCTCGAGCGCATCCAAGGCGAAGCGACGCGCTTTGTTGTCATACTCAAATTCCAAGGGGGTATGGCGAAAACTGGCGCGCGCAATTCGATCCAGCAGCAATGTGGTCGCCAGCACGCCCTTCGCTTGTGACAGCCAATGCTGGAGTCCGCCTTCAGACGCCAGCGCGACGTAGGTCATACACCGTTTTCGCAATATGAAATCGGTATTGCGGTCCACCCGAAACCATACTTGACGCTTCTGCGATAGCGGAGTGTTGGGAGGAAACAAACCGTTGAACCACAACTCACAAATATCTAAGGGCCCAAGCATCTGTGTTTTCCTGAATCGCGGCATTCCTGGCTGCTTATACCGAATGAATCGTCTATGCTAACCATTCTGCCCGTTGCACCTGTTTTTTCTGCAGCCGGCATCTGTACGCTGTCGCCTTAATTTGCGCTGTGGGCTGCTGTGGAGACGGTTGCCGACAGAAAAGCCCTTAACCTAAACCGAGTCCTTATGCACACTCTGACAATACTTTTGGCCCATGGCAGCAGCGATCCTGCCTGGGGCGAAACTTTTGAAGCCATGGCCGCCCCGGTGCTCAAGCGTTACCCGGATGCCACGCTGGCCTTTATGGAACTTTCACACCCAACGCTGGACGAAGTCGCCAATCAGGCGCAGAAACAAGGGTACGATCAGCTTACAGTCTTACCCCTGTTCCTAGCTAAAGGCAAGCACCTGAAGAAAGACGTTCCAGCGATGCTGCTCGAAATTGAAGAGCGGACCGGGCTGAAAAGCCAATTATTACCGCCGATTGGAGAGCATCCTGCCTTGGCCCAGGCGATCGTCTCAATTATCGAAGACACCGTGCGGCAACAGGAGTGAATGTGCGGAACGTCTCGATTGCACTTTTGAAGCAGAGAAGTTTTGGGGTCTATGCGTCGATTCAATTTCTCTGCCTGATCTTGCTGGTGAGCCTGTGGGCAGGCACTGGAATGGCCGAACCGGCGGCGGTTCCCGAGTCCATCAAAAACAAATTTCGCCATTCGTTCCAATCTTGCGCACTCATTTCTAGTGAGCATTTGACCACATTGCAGCTGCGCCAACGCGGTTTGCCGCTGGCTGCCGCGCTGACAGAACTACCCGGATTGAGCGATAGCGGCAAACAGCGAGTTCAATTTATTTATTCGATGGTCGATAGCATAGGCATCTTAAATGCCTATGCCGATATCAATACTAACTTTTCGCGCTGCGCCAAACTCGTGTATGACGTCTTAGGCAAACCTGCCCCGGACAGTGCGGAGTACGGATACTATTTCTGCGCAGGAGAAAATAAATTACGCTTTGAACTTATGCTCAGGATTGATGCCGGCCAAGCCCCTGGCGAGATCATGCGTACCATACCCGATAGCCACTTCCATATTTTCAATCAGTATCAAAAACTTATTGAAGGCAAGGGCATGTTGGCAGCGTTTGATTTCACTGCCAACAATCTGAAGGGCTGCTTAAGTAAGCTGCAAGCCCCGGCAAATTGAAAATTATAAAATTGGCTAAATACATTAATTTTCTTTGTTGACATGCCAAAAAGGCTTCCCTACAATGCGCGCCACTTCGACGGAGTAAGCAATACGTCCCCTTCGTCTAGAGGCCTAGGACACCGCCCTTTCACGGCGGTAACAGGGGTTCGACTCCCCTAGGGGACGCCACTTTTATATCTGCACACCATTCTGCTCGCTACGCTTATCGCGACTTGTTCTAGCTTTACTGGCTCCTCCTGATTAAGATCTTCTCTCAACGATTTATTCGCTTCTCGAGTCATCTATGTCTGATCGCCTTTTGCTGGTTATGAACTGCGGCAGTTCATCGCTAAAGTTTGCTTTGTTTCAGGCGGCACCCCTGAGCTGTGTTGCGGAAGGTTTAGCCGAGTCACTCGCGCATCAGAGTGCACGTTTTAAATACTCATTGCATTTGCCCGACGGAACTCACACCAAAGATTCAGTGAGCCTGCCCAATGCAGACCATGCCCAAGCCATACAGCACGCCATCAGCTGGCTGACTAAACATTTTTCGCTTGAGCGAGATTTGGCAGGTATTGGCCATCGCGTGGTCCACGGGGGCGAGCTGTTTGCCTGCTCGACCTTAATATCGGACGAAGTGGAGCGTCAAATCGAAGCATGCGCGTCACTCGCACCACTGCACAATCCCGCCAACTTAAAAGGGATTCGGCTACTAAAGCAGTCTTTCCCTGATTTGCCTCAAGTCGCGGTATTCGATACCGCTTTTCATCAATCGATGCCGCCTGAAGCCTATTTGTATGCGTTGCCCTACTCACTCTACGAAGCATTGGGCATTCGTCGCTATGGCTTCCATGGCACCAGCCATCGCTTCGTCACACAAGAAGCAGCGCGCTTTCTAGGCCGCGACCCGGTAGACTTGAACATGGTGAGCGCCCACCTCGGCAACGGCGCAAGCGTGACCGCGATTCGAGGCGGCAAAAGCATCGATACCAGCATGGGCATGACGCCTTTAGAAGGACTGGTCATGGGCACGCGCAGTGGAGATTTGGACCCAGGAATATTCAACTATCTTGCGGCACACGATCATTCCCCCGACAGAATCGACCGCCTGCTCAACAAAGAAAGCGGTCTGCTTGGCCTCTCCGGCTGTAGTCACGACATGCGCACGCTGTGTGAGCGAGCCGCACAGGGCGACCGACGGTGCGAGCTTGCTATTAACGTGTTCTGTCATCGACTCGCCAAATATATTGCGGCGATGATGAGCTCGCTCCCTCATTGTGAAGCGATTGTCTTTACCGGGGGTATTGGCGAAAACGCGGCGCAGATTCGTGAACGCACCGTCGCCAGGCTGACTGCTTTTGGCTTGTCCCTCTCCAGCGCAAACAATCTTGCCGCAAGCGGCCCTGTTGCGGAGATTTCCTCCACTCAGTCACGCAGCCGCATCCTGGTCATACAGACTGACGAGGAGAAAATGATCGCACAGGACCTGTTAACCCTGATTGACTGAACCTCAGCGCCGCTTATTCCGATACATCCTGCGGTCGGCTTTCTCGAGCATGGCACCTGGTGTCTCGCCGCACTCCCATTCTGTAATCCCCAAGCTCACACCGATATTCAACTCCACGAGCTCTTGATCATGCTCGACAAGATACGGCGCTGATAAGGCTTTCTGCTTTTCTTGCATGAGTTCGTATAGCTCGTTTCGACTGCTGTAATTGGAAACGATCATAATGAACTCGTCCCCACCATAACGTGAAACGTAGTCGGACTTACGCATGAGCTTTTGCAGACGCTTGGCGAACGCTTTTAATAGTTGATCACCAAAACGGTGGCCTCGCGTGTCATTGACCTGTTTGAATTTATCCAAGTCAGCCATGACCAGCGCAAAGGGATGTCCTGAGCGCTCACTTTGGGTAATCATGAACTCAAGCTTGTCATAGATCATTGAGCGATTGGGCAGACCGGTCAAAGGGTCCTGCTCGGCACGCTTCCTGATTTCCTGCATCAGGCGATGACGCTCGACGGCATAGGAAATCGATCGCTTCAACATAAAGCTATTGGCCAGCGCTTTTGGCAAATAGTCTTCTGCACCATTTTTTATCGCCTGCTCACCCACTTCATCATCATGTACTCCCGTCAGCACGACGATAGGCATGTCACTGTTCTCGCGCACCAAAATCTGCAGACTTTCGAGTCCCTCACTGTCAGGCAATCCGAGATCCAACAATACCAAGTCGACCTGATGTGACTTCAAAAAGATGAGCGCTGCTGATAGGGAGTTTTGGCTATGCAATTCGTAAGTGCGACGGTAATCTTCGGACAAGTACTGTCGGATCAAATAGAGATCATCGGGGTCATCTTCCACGATCAAAATGACCAGGCGATGTTTTTCCTGAGCCAGCTCCTCGACCTCCAGATTTACACGCTGCAATCCCGCGTTGGGATTCGATGTACCGTTCATCGCGCCCCCTTGGATTCGAGCTCTAAATTATTCGAGGGCTGCAACCAATAGTCACAAATGCTTTTCAGTGTCTTCCCAATATCCTCAAAATTTGAAGGTTTGACAACATAGGAACTCGCACCCAGGGCATATACTTCTCGCATGTCTGCGACTGCATTGGAAGTGGAGTAAATGACGACAGGTATATCTGAGGTAGTGGGCATTGAGCGCAGCACTCGAAGTGTTTCCTTGCCATCCAGCAAGGGTAAATTCAGATCAAGAATAATAAGATTGGGGAGTATAGGATCAAATACCAAATCGTCCAGTAGCGCTTGCCCGTTGGTAAAAGTCGTCAGTTCAATATCGTAGTCGATTTGGGTAAGCGCATTCGTCATGAAATAACGATCATCCTCATCATCTTCGACAACGAAAATTCGCCAGCGCGTCTTATTGTCCGCCTCAGACTGCATCAAGCTACCCCGCGGTAAATCCAAGCGTTGGGAGATTCCCCACTTATAATTTAGCAAATCCACCCTTTAACTTTAGTCGCTATCCGCCAATGCGGGTAGTTGAATCACAAACACTGCCCCCACATCCTGTGTACCTTCCGCTTGGATGGTACCGCCATGTGCATGCACCAATTGCTGACAAATCGCCAAGCCCATTCCAGTACCTGGCACCTCGCGACCAACCAAACGACGAAAGGGTTCGAATATCAATTGCGCTTTACTTTGATCGAAACCGCGACCGTTATCCGATAGGCGCACCTCGATCCAATCGCCTTTGCGTATGGCATCGATTTCTATGACTAAGGGTCGATCAGGCATGCGATAGTTCAAGCTGTTGCTGACTAGATTGCGTAAGACCTGGTTAAAAGCACTCGAATCAACTGGAATCGATAAATCCCTGACCAATCTGATCTGTACGTCGATATCACGCAACTTGCCCGACAGATCGTCAATGACCTGTGATAAAAGCTGAGATAATGCATGCAAGGAAATATCCAACTTAGCGCTCGAAGTACGTGAAAGCTGCAACAATTTGCTGATCATTTCACTCATCCTCGCGGAAGCATCACATATCCTACCCAGTTGAAACTCGGCCTCGGGATCATCGAGCTTGCCTTGCAGGCGGGTTTGCAAGGCCCCACTGAAGGCACTTATCTTACGCAAGGGTTCTTGTAAATCATGCGAGGCGGCATAGGCAAAGCGCTCTAATGCCGCGTTCGACTCCGACAGCAAGTTCTCGATTTTTTTGCGCTGCGAGATGTTCTCAATAATGACAATAAAATATGGATTGTTGCTATCGGCACTCTTCACTGGCGATACGGTGAGATGCCCCCAAATGTTATGCCCATCGTGACAGATGAATACTTGTTCGGTTTCAAAAACAGCCAAATCCCCGGCAAGTACTTGTTGGAATCTCTGCCACAAGTCCGAAAATTCGTCGGGCTTGGTAATGGAACTGAAATTGACCCACATTAAAGCCTTTGGATCACAGCGCAAGATCTCACAGAGCTTGCTGTTGACCTTAATGAAGCGACCTTCCGCGTCGACGTGAGCAATGCCTACCCCTGCCTGCTCAAATGTCATCGAGTATTCCAGCGCCAAACGCCTAATCTCGGCCTCCCGCTGCTTCAACTCGGTT
>JBFHRI010000144.1:0-7821 GCA_041591755.1 Oleiphilaceae bacterium | reverse complement strand
GCCTCCTCAAGCTGTTCCTGCTGTTGCGCAATGCGGCCCAAGTAATAATTGCTCTCATTTTGATGCAGGCCCTGATTGCGCAGATCCAACAGGATTTCACGTGCTTCATTGGGCTTCTGGTTTTCTAGCTTGACCAGGGCCAGCGTGAGTCGCATCGCGGTGACTTCCGGTGCTTGCGCGATCATGTGCTCAAATACTTGCTCGGCTTGATCAAACTTACGCGCCTCGATCAAGGTGCTGGCGTAGACGCGTGCGATAGATTGATTGTGCGGAAAATTGCGGTGCGCTTCGCGCGCAACCTGTTCAGCGCGTTCTGACTGGCGGCTTTCAAACAGGGTGTTGGCGAGCAAGAGCCAGCCCGGTTCGAACGCTGGCTTTTCTTCGATGACGCGACGCAGCAAGGCTTCAGCTTCTTCGTACATCGACAGTCCGCGCATGACGATAGCGGTGCTGTAAGTGATTTCGTAACGATTGGGGTGCTTGCGCCCGAGCTCTTGGTATAGCTCGAGCAGTTGTCGTCGATCCTCTTCCGGCATTTGCAGTGAGCTGATGGCCAGACTGTCGATGCGGGATTCCTCCCCCATCAGTAAGAGCTTTTCGATGCTGGAGACCGCCTCGGCAAAGTTTTTTTGCAGGGCGTACTGAAACGCGAGTATTTGATGCGGAGCGGGGTCATTCGGGGCAATTTCGCTCCACAGTAGCGCCATCTGTATGGTCGCTTCGGCATCTTTGACGAACTGCGCCGCGTCGACAGCTCGCTGCACGATACCAAGGTCGCGCGTCGACATGGCTTGGTCAATGTAGTTCAGCAAGGTGACGCCCAATTGGTTACGCTGCGCTGCGATCTCGGCGACCAATAAATCGTAAAGCGTATCCTTGTTCTGATCGAAGTCGACCGTGCGAGGTTTTTCGACCACTTCAGCGCTGGCTTGGGAGTTAAATGGATCGGTGTTGGTTGCCGCTTCAGCAGGCGCGGTTTTGCTGAACAGTCCTTGATTTAGGGCTGAACAGCCGTTAAGCAAAAAGAAGGCAATCGTTGTCGCCAGAGCGATAAGCAACTGGGGCTTGTGCTTGTGCATCATATATAACGTTAGTCGCGGGTCTTTTGTGAATGGTTGAGACCAGGTAAAGCCGGCATGCACTTGGGTCACACCATAGCTGACCGAGCCCGGCGGGCGAGGCGAGGCGCTATAATGACACATGCTTGAGCGCTGTCAACCAAGCGCTGGTTGGCAAGGGCCATGCCTGTTTGTAGAATAGCTGCTTTCTGGTTTGATGCCCTCCAATGTCTTTTCTCGCTTTTGGAATCAATCACAAGACTGCGTCGGTTGATCTGCGGGAGCGGATCGCGTTCGATCATTCAGTATTGGATCGGGTGCTGCCGTCCATCGTCACCCATACTTCGCTAAACGAAGCAGTCATACTGTCGACCTGCAATCGCACGGAAATCTATGGCTACAGTGACTCGGCCGTATCTGCTGAATCACTGTTTTCCTGGCTGGCCGCATGTCATGGGTTGACGCTTGCAGAGGTACAGCAACATGGTTTCGTTTTGGAAGATGAGGCCGCCGTCAAGCATCTGATGCGTGTGGCCGCCGGTCTCGACTCGCTGATTTTGGGGGAGCCTCAGATTTTTGGTCAGCTTAAAGAGGCCTATGCTGAGTGTGTGAAGCGTGATGTGGTCAGCGGTCGCTTGGGGCGTTTGTTCGAATGCTGTTTCGCGGTCGCCAAGCGGATCCGGACGGAAACTGCAATTGGCCAGAACCCGGTTTCCGTGGCGGCAGCAGCAGTACGTTTGGCACGACAATTATTCGATGACTTCTCTGACAATACGGCGTTGATCATTGGTGCCGGCAAAACCACCGCACTCGTTGCCCGCCATTTGCGTCAAGGCGGGATTCGCAAATTGATCATCGCCAATCGCACCCTAGAGCGCGCACAGGATTTGGCGCATGAGGTGCAGGGTCAGGCGGCGATGCTGGAGTCCTTGCCGGAGCTTTTGGTGGAGGCTGATATCGTCATTTCATCGACGGCCAGTCCATTGCCTATTTTGGGTAAAGGTGCCGTTGAAAATGCGCTAAAAAAGCGGCGCCACCGCCCAATCTTCATGGTCGATATCGCGGTTCCTCGCGATATCGAGCCCCAAGTTGGCGAGTTGTCAGATGTCTATCTTTACAGCGTCGACGATTTGAATCAGGTTATCGATGATAACCTAAGGGCGCGAGAGGAAGCCGCAGCCGAAGCCGAGCGTTGGGTCGATGAAGGCTGCAGTCAGTTCATGCAACAGCAGCGCGCCATCGGCGCGGTTGATGTGCTGAAACGCTTTCGTCAGCATGTCGAAACGCTGCAGCAGCAAGAGCTTGAAAAGGCGCTCAAGGCCTTGCAGGGTGGCGCGTCGGCAGAGCAGGTATTACGCACTTTTAGTCGCAGTTTAAGTAATAAATTAATTCATGCGCCGACGGTCAGGGTCAAAGAGGCCACAGCGTCTGGCGACGAAGCCGCCGGAGCCTGGCTGGCCAATCTTTTTGATTTGCCCTGAAGTCGCTTTATCACAGCAAGTGTCGTCTAACAAAAATGTGGCTTGCCCTGCCTGGAAGCCGTTGCTAAAGTTGCGCGATTATTTTTCTCACTCGTTATTTAGGTTGATTCCCCCCCATGTTCAAAAAGATTAGAGGTCTGTTCTCGAGCGACCTTTCGATTGATCTCGGCACGGCCAATACCCTCATTTATGTACGTGAACGAGGTATCGTCCTAAACGAGCCTTCTGTGGTTGCGATTCGCAATCACGGCTCTCAGAAAAGCGTCGCGGCGGTGGGAGCCGAAGCCAAACGCATGTTGGGCCGTACGCCAGGTAATATAACTGCGATTCGACCCCTGAAGGACGGCGTGATTGCTGACTTCGTAGTCACCGAAAAAATGTTGCAGCACTTCATTAACAAGGTGCACGAAAACAGCTTTATTACGCCGAGTCCGCGTGTTTTGGTCTGTGTCCCTAGTCGATCGACCAAGGTCGAACAGAAAGCCATTCGAGAATCGGCCTTGGGCGCTGGCGCGCGTGAGGTGTTTTTGATCGAGGAGCCCATGGCTGCGGCGATCGGTGCAGGTCTGCCCGTAGAAGAAGCAAGTGGTTCAATGGTGGTGGATATTGGTGGTGGAACAACGGAAATCGCCATCATCTCTTTGAATGGTATTGTCTACGCCGACTCAGTGAAGATCGGTGGCGATCGCTTCGACGAAGCCATTGTCACGTATGTGCGCCGCAACTACGGCAGTTTGATCGGCGATGCGACAGCCGAAAAGATCAAGCAAGAAATAGGCTGCGCCTACGAGGGGCTTGAATTGCGCGAAATTGATGTGCGTGGACGCAATCTGGCAGAGGGCGTGCCCCGTGGCTTTACCCTTAACAGTGAAGAAATTCTCGAAGCACTGCAGGAAGCCTTGTCGCAAATCGTGCAGTCGGTCAAAAGCGCACTGGAGCAGTCGCCCCCTGAGCTGGCCTCCGATATCGCGGAGCGTGGGATTGTGCTGACCGGTGGAGGGGCTTTGTTACGTGGCCTTGATCGTTTGCTAAGTGAGGAGACCGGCTTGCCCGTGATCGTCGCGGAGGATCCTCTGACCTGTGTTGCTCGCGGTGGCGGTAAGGCATTGGAGTTGATCGATCGCAGTGCTGCCGGTCTGTTCCCTATCGATTGATTTCGGCTGATGGAGCGGCGTCACCGGGGGTGCTCAAGTCAGAGCGCTTTGCGGTGCGCCTAGTCCGGATAATTGATGAGGCGTTGAGGAGTCCGCTATCAAAACCATTTTTAAGCAGGGTCCAGGGCATGGCTACCGGTTGATGCTGGTCGTGTTGCTCTCGGTTGCCCTGATGATTGTGGACCTCAAGTTTAAATATCTCGATTATGCGCGCCATCATTTGGGTACGCTACTGGTGCCTATTTACTGGATCGCCAATATCCCCTACGACCTCAAGGAAAAGGCCTCGCTAACCTTCAGTTCGCGTCAGGAGCTGGAAGAGCAGGTGGATCTGATGCGGGCGCGTATCTTGGTCTTAGAGAGCAAGGCGGAACGACTCGCCTCGCGCACTGCTGAGCTCAATCGACTGCGAGAGCTGCTCACGGCGTCTCGGATCGTAGACGATGGTGTCATGGTGGCCGAGCTGGTGGGCGCCAACGCAGACCCTGATCATCACTACATTTGGATCAACAAGGGCAGCCAGGATGGCGTATATCATGGCCAGGCGGTGCTCGACAGTCACGGTCTGATGGGGCAAATCGTTGAATCTACGATGTTCACCAGCCGTGTTCTACTGATCTCTGACTTGCGACATGCCGTACCGGTCGAGGTACAGCGTAATGAAATGCGAGCAATCGCCTATGGCACGGGTTCGCTGTCGACGCTCGAATTGGGCAACGTGCCGGGTACGGCGGATATCGAAGTGGGCGACCTCTTGGTCAGCTCAGGCTTAGGTGGCCGCTTCCCGCGGGGCTATCCCGTGGCGCGGGTGACTGCTGTATCTCACAATCCTGGTGATCCGTTTGCGCGGGTGCAGGCGACGCCTGAGGCAAAGCTCAATCGCAGTCGTTTGGTGTTATTGGTGCTGAAGTCTGAACTTGAGGCCAGTGCTTCAGAGGAGTCGGAGCCGGCCGAGGACGCCAAGGCACGCGTACTCAACAAAGCGCGGATTGCACCCGGTGAGCAGGGAGGGCGCTGAAAATGGTTGCGGGTTTTGTCTCCTGGATTTCCATTTTTCTGACCATTTTAATGGCCGCCATCCTTGAAACCTTGCCTCTGCCCGATCCTCTCGTGCCATTCCGGCCACAGTTTATCGCTTTGTTTGTCATCTACTGGCTGCTGCGTCATCCAGAAAAGGTCGGGATCTTCTTTGCCGCAGGGGTCGGCATTGTCTTGGATCTGATTACGGGGAGCTATTTTGGCGTGCACATGCTCGCTCTGGGCTTGCTCGGCTATTTCGTGATTGTTTTGAATATGCGAATGAAGATGTTTCCTATTCTGCAGCAAGCAACCATCGTATTTTTTCTGATTGGTATAGAGCTCATGTTGGTTAACTTGTTAAGGTCGCAGTTAAGTGGTCTGGACAGCCCGATGAGCTATCTGTGGCAAGCGCTTTCCAGTGCAGTCTTCTGGCCTGTTATTTTACTGTTGACCGACCGTTTGATGTATTTGATGCGCTGATTGAATAGGGGAGGCTCGATGACCCGTTTGTCGCCAAGCACAGCGTCACCGCCGATGGCCAAGCTTTTACTTTGTTCGGCGTCACCGCGGCGCCGAGAGCTGTTGCAACAAGTGGGTATAGACAGCTGGGTGTTTCCGGTCGATATTGACGAAACGCCACGGCCGCATGAAGGTGCAGAGCGCTATGTGATGCGCATGGCGAAAGAAAAATTACTGCGTGCGACCGAGCTGCTATGCAGCCATTCGGCGGGTGTTCAGTTTATCGCTAACCACCAAATCACTGCGCCGTTATGCATGTTGGCGAGCGATACCTGCGGTGTATTGGGCACCGATCCAACGGCTATGGATATTTTAACCAAGCCGGCCGATGTACAGCATTTTCTTTGCATGATGCGTGCAATGTCTGGCGCTGAACATTTGGTGATGTCTGCCATTGCCGGAGTGCGTTTGGACGTATTGAAACCGGATTTAAGGCCACTCGAATCGATGCTGCTGACGCGGCTGTGCACGACGCGCGTGCGTTTTCGCTCGCTGGGTGATGATGAGTTACTCGCCTACTGGCATACCGGAGAGCCTCAAGACAAAGCGGGCGGTTATGGGATTCAAGGCATGGGCGCCTTGCTGGTTGAGTCGATTCAAGGCAGTTATAGCAATGTGGTGGGCCTGCCTTTGTTGGAAACCCACGAATTATTGAGTCAGTTGGGCTTCCCCAGCTGGTTGAGTTCATCCGTGAGTGAGAGTCGTTGAGCGCATGAGTGAAGAATTACTAATCAACGTCACGCCGGTTGAAACACGCGTGGCGCTGGTCGAAAACGGCATGTTACAGGAGGTCTACATTGAGCGCTCCCGTGGGCGCGGCATTGTGGGCAATATCTATAAAGGTCGCGTGGTGCGAGTGCTGCCCGGTATGGAGGCCGCGTTTGTTGATATAGGGCTGGAGAAAGCCGCCTTTATCCATGTCTCGGATATCGTCCAGCCGGTGCGTAATGGCGATCAGCCAGAAGGGCGAAGCAATACCGGTATCGCTTTTTTGCTGAAGGAAGGGCAAAGCCTGGTGGTACAGGTGATCAAGGACCCCATTGGTACCAAGGGGGCCCGCGTCACGACCGAGCTCTCCATGGCCAGTCGGTATCTCGTGTTGATGCCTGGTGAGACCCATATTGGCATTTCGCAGCGTATCGAGGAAGAAGCTGAGCGGGAGCGCTTAAAATCCTTGGTACAAATCTGCTGCCAGGAGAATCCTGAAGCGCAAAATATCAAGGCAGGTTACATCATTCGAACGGCCGCTGAAGGTGCAGGGGCCGAAGCCTTCAAAGCGGACTTAACCTATCTGCAACGACTCTGGAATAAGTTACAACAACGGATTGTCGAATATCCCCAGCCTTCGATGATTTATCAGGATTTACCCTTATTCATGCGCGCGATTCGCGACTTAGTGAAGCCGGCGACTGAGAAGATTCGCATCGACTCCAAAGAAAGCTTTGTCAAGGTCAAGGCCTTTGCCGAAAGCTTTCTTATCGATGTGACTGATCGATTGGAATACTATCCTGGTGAGCGGCCCATATTTGATTTGTATAACATCGAAGATGAGATACAAAAAGCACTCGGACGAAAGGTTCAATTGAAGAGTGGTGGTTACCTGATTATCGACCAAACGGAAGCGATGACGACCATCGACGTGAACACCGGCGCCTTTGTGGGTCATCGCAATCTCGAAGAGACCATATTCAAAACCAATCTTGAAGCGGCTCGCACTATCGGTCGCCAACTGCGTTTGCGCAATCTCGGCGGCATCATCATTCTTGACTTCATTGATATGGCGGACGAAGAGCATAAGCGTCAAGTGTTGCGTATGCTCGAGAAAATGCTCGAATTCGATCATGCACGCACCACTGTGAGCTGTGTGTCAGAGCTGGGTTTGGTCGAGATGACGCGCAAGCGCACTACAGAAAGTCTTGGGCAAATGTTGTGTGAGCCCTGCTCGGTATGTGATGGTACCGGTTACCTCAAAACGGCTGAAACAGTATGCTACGAGATTATGCGTGAAATCTTGCGTATTAATCGGGCGTACGACGCTTCGGCTTACCTGGTGATGGCGTCACAAAACGTGATCGACCGCTTACTGGACGAAGAGGCCGACAATGTCGCAGATTTGGAGACATTTATCGGTAAACAGATAAAATTCCAGGTCGAGCTTATGTACAATCAAAGCCAGTTTGATGTGGTCATGATCTGAGCCCGAGCACTGCGACCGAAGCTGCGCTAATAAGGCAAGGAAGCGTCGCAAGTGGCGCTAAATCAGGATCGTTCAAGCATGATGAGGCTGCTTCGGCCAAAATAGTTATCGCAAACGCGCCTAGCGAGAAGACACTTGCTGACTGTGTACCGATTTTTCTCTCCACCGATTAAGCTGTTCGGGCTTGGCCTACTGCTACTTGTGATGCTTTATTGCGCGGCGTCGCGCTTGGCACTTCAAAAAGTCCCTGCCTATAAATCCGAAGTGGAAACACTGCTCAGTGAGCAGCTGGGTATGCCGGTGACTATTGGCGTTTTGGACAGTCATTGGGTCGGTTTTGATCCGGTGTTGGAAGCGCGCGAAGTCACCATCAATGGCGCCGAAAATGCCTC
>JBFHRI010000143.1:0-7834 GCA_041591755.1 Oleiphilaceae bacterium | reverse complement strand
GCCCCCTGTTGCGGTAAATGCTCCATGCCCTGTTTTTTGACCCGGTACATCAAATGTGAGAGGACCCAGGCGATAAAACGTACCGCAAACTCGTCCACCTGATAGAAGACGTAGGCACAAACGACCAGGTTCATAATGGCCAACACCGCGAAGAACAGCGGAATTGAGAGATCCAACATACCTAGCATCACAATGCCGCATACCGCACTACCGACCATGTACAATGCATTCATAATATTCAGAACGGCAATGGTCCGAGCCCGGAATTCTGCCGGTGCACGCTGTTGCACATAGGCATACAAGGGCACGATGAAAATGCCGCCAGCCATGCCGATACCCAGCAAATCGATAATTAAGCGCCAGGCGTATGGCTGCTCCAGAAAAGCGCGCCAGGCGATGTTCGCGGCGGGCGTATCCGGACAACTCAAGAACAGATCAAACCCGAACAAGGTCAAGCCTAAGGCGCCGATCGGCACAATCCCCAATTCCACTCGCGACTGACTGAGTTTTTCACAGAGCAAAGACCCGACGCCAATACCCAGCGTGAAAACGGTCAATAACAAAGTCACGACCGAGGTGTCGCCACCGAGCACCGTCTTGGTGAAATTGGGAAACTGCGTGAGATAGGACGCGCCCAAAAACCAAAACCAGGAGATCGCGGCCACAGCCAAGAAGCTCGGACGATCATCACGCAAGGTCCGTACAATGGCTAACGTCGAACTAAACGGATTAAGGCTGACTTGCATATCGGGATTCGATGAAGGTGCCGCGGGGATCGAACGACTCGTCCAATAGCCGAAAACTGCCACCACGACCACCACCGTTGCGGCAATTCCGGCTGCTCCGGTAAATTGCATAACCACCCCGGCGCCGATCGTTCCGAGCAGGATCGCCACAAAAGTTCCTGACTCGACCAAGGCATTCCCGCCCACCAATTCCTGCGCACTAAGATGCTGGGGCAAAATCGCATATTTGGCCGGCCCGAAGAAGGTCGACTGTGTGCCCATCAAAAACAACAGCAACAAAAGCACGTAGTAAAACTCATACCACAGGGCAAACGCCGCTACCCCCATGATGACAATTTCCAACAACTTGATTTTGCGCATCAGCGCGGCTTTTTCGTATTTGTCGGTGATTTGCCCGGCGATGGCCGAGAATAAAAAGAACGGCAGAATAAACAAGCCGGCCGCTAGGTTCATAAAGATATTGAGATTGATTTCCAGGCCACTAGAAGCGGAAAAAGCGACCATCAGCAACAGCACATTTTTAAAGATGTTGTCGTTAAACGCGCCTAGAAATTGCGTTAGAAAAAAGGGCCGGAAACGTTTGGATTTGAGTAGCGCGGATTGACTCAACGTGAATGACTCCCATCTATTCTTGCTCGATTCCTAAAGGCCTGCACCTATTTAGCGATCCAATCATCGCTTCAGGAGCAGCCAGAGATGCGGGCAATATAGCCCGCGCTACAGCTGATGGCCAGGCCCTAGCTAGAAGAGCCCGCGTACCGCCAAGTATTCCTAACATGAGCGGTTGAATAAATGAGAATGTCAGAGCGACACCTAGTAGCAAAATTATCGCTACGCTGCGGCACGCAGCTGCCCTTCCCAACGCAGACCCATTGCAAGTTCAGAATTTTGGTAACGCGAAGGGGGTATGGCGTGCGATACAAATTATATATATAAATTTCAATAAACTACTGGACCACCTTGAGGCTAACTCTATAATAATTACAAGGCATTAAGCATTGCTGCCGAATGTTTCATCGACGCGACCGAGGTCCCTTGTGCTTGCCAAACGCCTGACATTTTCTAGTTTCCGTCATTCACGCTTGGTGAAGTCCTTGCTTCGCCCACTTTTAGTCTTCAGCGCTAGTTGCCTGCCCCTGTCAGTGATGGCGGTAGAGCCATTAGAGAGCTGGCAGGAGGCGGCGCGCAAAAAACCCATGACTTCGGTAATTGGGGCCTTCAATAACATGCAGTCCATTCGTCAATGGGTCTTATATGGCCAACAGGTCTGCGTCGACAAAGATAAACACATTCTGTTTGACGGGGTGGGCAACTTTCTGACCGATGTGCCCACGCGAAAAGACGAACGGCAAGAGAACCAGGCTAAAATCAACCAAGCCAGACTTTCTTTAGCAAAACAGGCGCGCATCGATTTTTGGGCGCCGGGGCAATTATCAAACCCAGGATATCCCTTTGCACTTGCCTGTGAACAACCCGAAGTCGATATGCACAAAGCGGCCGAACGCTTTTTGGGGCAAGATCGAAATGACCGTTTTCAAGGCGCCTATGCCGGTTTAAAGGTTGGCTCGCCGAAGCAAACAGTCTCGCTCCACGAAGCACTCAAGATTATCTACGAAGCCCGCCGCAAACAGGGCAAATTGACCTTTCCCGCGTCACAATTGAGCTACCTATCCGGACAAATACTGATTGAAAGTGGCGGCAAGCGCGAGGCCAAATCCTCTGCTAAAGCTCTGGGCGTTTTACAGTTATTGCCGAGCGTCTTGAAACAGTGTGGCGTCGACAAAGGGAACTATTTCAACCGCATCGCTCAGATTGACTGTGCCTTGAAGTTGACGCAACAGAACCATCAGTTGATCAAACCACATTTCGACGTCCGCTTTGCAGCCTTGCCGGCAGACAAGCGTAACGAGCTGTATGACTTGTTGCTGATTCAAGCCTACCACGGTGGTGTTGGTCGTATTCGTTCCTTGTTGATCGACCCGGAACTGTCACAGCCAGCGCAGTATTTCTCTGGGAATCATCAGCCCTTTAGTGCCGGAGACATTGCCTTCGGCATGATTTTCAACAACCTGGGCAAGCGCCAGTTGGGTATGGCTTCTCTGTACTATGTGGCCGATGTGACACTGGCCGCGCGTGAATTGTGCAATCACAAAAAGATGCGTGGGGATAAGATTTGTCGGTTGCCGTCGGGTAGTTCAGCGAATACTGCGAATACGAAACAGGTACGCGGTTAAACACCTAATCAGCACAAATAGTCGTCCATCGCTTCGAAGGACTAGTCCGTGCGCTGCCGAATTCTTATGCGATCACGGCGATCGATGTTGATTCGGCTAGCTGCTTGAGCCGCATCATAATTCACGCTCATACATTCATCCTCGCTGAACAAAATCAGTCGTCTCGACTCGATCTAACCTAGCTGCTCGTCAAGCCCTAATCAGGCATCCACTCTGGCCCGATTCAGTCATCCACTCTGGCCCGATTCAGTCATCCAACCCGGCCCGATTCAGTCATCCCGCGGCTCGACCGCGGGACCTGAGGATAAGCCACGGCCCTCGAGAGATTCCGCGGTCGAGCCGCGGAATGACTGAATGTATAAGATAGAGGAATTACTGAATGTATAAGATAGAGGAATTACTGAATGTATAAGATAGAGGAATTACTGAATGTATAAGATAGAGGAATGACTGAATGTTTAAGAAAGAGGAGTGATTGAATGTAAAAGAACCTGGAAGGGCTACGGTTGGATGTTAAGGAAACTGTCTCCGATATTCATTTATCTACGCCAACAGAACTCACTTCCCAATACAAAAATTACTAAAAATCTCCCCCAATAAATCATCCGCCAAAAACTTCCCGGTAATCTGGCCCAGCGCTTCTTGCGCCTGTCGTAAGTCTTCGGCCAGTAATTCTGCCGCGCCGCTATGACGCAATTGCGCTTCGCCGGTTTGGATAAACTGTAGGGCCTGTTCCAGGGCTTTGAGGTGGCGTCGCCGCGCGATAAAGCTGCCTTCGATGCTTTGATCGTAACCCACGGCTTCTTTTAGATGCCGGCGCAGAGCTTCAAGACCGGAGCCGGTCTTGGCCGAAAGCGTCAATAAGGGGAAGGGGGAGTGGAAACTGGCGAGAGTGCTGTCAGGCAACAGGTCGATCTTATTAGCGACCAAACTCAGATGCCGCGTGTGAGGCAGGCGTTCGATAAATTCCTGCCAATTGTTGGCAACCGTTTGTGGGGTATCACGTGTGGCGTCGAATACCAACAGAATTCGATCGGCTTGTTCGATTTCGTTCCAGGCGCGCTGAATGCCGATCTGCTCGACCGGATCGGTGCTATCGCGCAAGCCCGCCGTATCAATAATGTGCAGGGGCATGCCATCAATCTGGATTTGCTCTTTCAACACATCCCGGGTGGTCCCTTCAATCTCCGTCACGATCGCCGATTCTCGCCCGGACAAGGCATTCAATAAACTCGACTTGCCCGCATTGGGGCGCCCCGCAATCACCACGCGCATGCCTTCGGCCAATAAGGCACCCTGACTGGCACTGGCGAGGATTGTTTGAAGGCGTGAAATCAACTGCTGCAACTGATCGAGCACCGTAGACTCACCGATAAAATCGATTTCTTCTTCCGGGAAATCGATCGCCGCTTCGACAAACTTACGCAGTTCAATTAGTTCACTGACCAGAGCATTGATCTGTTCGGAAAACTTTCCTTCGAGCGTGCGATTGGCGCTCTTAATCGCTTGTTCCGAGGCACCGTTAATTAGGTCGGCAATCGCCTCGGCTTGCAGCAAATCAATTTTATCGTTAAGAAAGGCGCGCATTGAAAACTCGCCCGGTTCAGCCAGACGACAGCCAAGTTCCAGTGTGGTTCTGAGCAGTAAATCGAGCAGAATCGGGCCACCGTGCGCTTGCAGTTCCAGTACGTCTTGCCCGGTAAAGGAGTGGGGGGCCTGAAAATATAAGGCGATGCCCTGATCGAGTGGCTCACCATCGGTTTTGTAAAACGGCGCATAATGCGCATAACGGCGCTTGGGACGAAAACCCAGAACACGCTCGGCAATTTCTATGGCGCGTGGGCCTGAGATCCGGACAATACCCACCCCACCCTTGCCGGGTGCGGTGGCGATCGCAGCAATGGTATCGTCCAGATTCAGCGACATAGCGGCTTATTCCAAAAACGCTACGCCTTTTTGCCAGCACTGCCTTCGATTTGCCGCGTAATGACCCACTGCTGAATGATCGACAGAATGTTGTTGACCAACCAGTACAGCACCAGACCCGAAGGGAACCACAAGAAGAATACCGTCATCATGATCGGCATAATCTTCATCACCTTGGCCTGCATCGGATCCGGCGGGGTGGGGTTGAGCTGCATCTGAATATACATGCTCGCACCCATCAGCAAGGGAAGAATGAAATACGGATCTTTGACCGAAAGGTCGGTGATCCAGAAGAAGAACGGTGCATGACGCAGCTGCACGCTTTCCATCAACACCCAGTACAAGGCAATGAACACGGGCATTTGGACCAGAATCGGTAAACAGCCGCCAAACACGCTGATTTTTTCCTTGCGGTACAACTCCATCATGGCGGCCGACATCTTCGCGCGATCGTCACCATATTGTTCTTTCAGCGCCTGTAACTTGGGCGCCACGCGACGCATATTAGCCATCGAACGATAACTGGTCGCCGATAGATTAAAGAACAGCGCCTTCACAATTACCGTCACCAGAATAATCGCGATGCCCCAGTTGCCGACCAGGCCGAATAAAAAGTCCAACAGCCAGAATAAGGGATAGGCAATAAAAAACAGGATGCCATAGTCAACGGTTAGATCGAGGTTGGGAGCGGCTTGCTCCAAACGATCAATAATCTTTGGTCCGATGTAGACCTTGGCACTTTGCGTCGCTGTTTCACCCGGTGCCACCGCAAACGCGGGCGAGATAAAGCCCATCATATAACGGCCATCACGAACTCGGGTCTGATAACTGTGCGTCTGTTCAGGGTTAGGAATCCAGGTGCTCAGGAAATAATGCTGAATAAACGCAATCCAACCGCCCTGCACCTCAGCTTTGATGGGCTTCTCGAGCATGTCTTCAAAGTCATACTTTTCGTAGGGTTCCTTGGGTGTAGATAAAACCATGCCCAAGTAAGATTGCATTCCCATACTGGTCTGGCTACTCGGATCGAGCGAACGATCACGCACGATCTTGCCCGAGAGGTTGGCTTGCCAGGGTTTGGTACCTTGATTCTGGATTTCGAAACTTACATCAATCAAATAACTATCGCGCTTAAAGATATAGCGCTTGATTACCTGGACGCCTTCGCGTTCATAACGTAAGGCCACTTCCAAGGTATCCTGGCCTTCGGTCAATTGATAAACCGGTGCTTCAGCGCTGTACTCAGGCATTGCACCATTGTTCGCTGAATCGAAACCGTTTTTACCGAACAAGCCACTCTCAATGACATAGTACCGTTCATTACTACGTTGCAGGAGAGGCAAGGGTAAATCGGACTGCTGCGAAATTTTGTAGTGGGGCAGATTGGCCGCGACGATGTTACCACCATAGAGATCGATGGCTAAATCCAGAACATCGGTTTTCACCGTCACAATGCGTGAGCGCGATTTGGCGGCAGGCGTTTTCTGCTCGCTGCTCAGGCTACCCTCAGCCTGAGTTTCTGGGGCTGAAAACTCGGCTTCAGCGGCACTGGGCTCAGCATCAAATTCAGCACCGGCCTGACTTTCTTGCGGGCCATATTGACTGGCCTGCGAACTTGAGGCCACCGGAGTTTGGCCATAATCTTCATTCCAGGCCAATACCATGAGGTAAGAAACAACGGCCAAGCCGATAATGAGGATATTGCGTCTATAGTCCATAGCGCCTGTCTACCAATTGATTCAGTGTCTGTGTTTACAGTGATGTGTCTGTTCGCTGGGGCTGCGCGTCGTTTCTGTCGTATCAGATGCGACCGATGAAACCTTTGGCGGGTTCTTTTCAGGGTCGAGCTCCGGTACCGGATCATAGCCCCCTGGGCAAGCCGGGTGGCATCTTAACACACGTCGTAGGCTAAGGTAGCAGCCTTTTAAAAAACCAAAACGCGTGATGGCCTCCAAGGCGTATGCTGAGCAACTTGGGTAAAAACGACAGCGTGGGCCTAAAAGGGGGCTAATCAGGTACTGGTAAAGGCGGATCAGAGCAATGGCAAGCTGTTTCATGGCCGAAATACCTGCGGTAGCATCGTCTTGCTCATTCCGAGCGGACTAGTGACCGTTAATCTGAGTACCCTGAGTCTCACCGTCTTGAACAGGCTGGCTCTGTTTACGCAACTTTTGCCACAGGTATTGAAGCTCTTTCCGTAACACCAGATTTTCCTGCTGTGCTGCGCCTTGCTTTATCAACACCACGACATCTGCGGCGGGTAAAACACTCCGCCGTTCTCGATAGCTTTCGCGAATCAGGCGTTTGAGACGGTTTCGTTGCACAGCGAGCTTGGCGTGCTTTTTAGCGGCAATAACCCCTAATCGACTACCAGATTGGTGGTTTGTTGCCTTCACCAAAAGCAAAAAAAAACGCCCGGAAATCCGAAGCGTTACTTGGTCGAAAACCCCAGCGTAATCTTTGGCAACCAGGAGTCGGCTTTCTTTAGGAAAAGATAAGTCTGGCTTCAATGGCGAGGTGTCTGACTGCTTCGTCAAAAAAGATTACGCTGTTGCATCGCGATCCGCTGCTAACAGACGCTTAAGCGCAGAGGACCTTACGACCTTTAGCGCGACGACGTGCGAGCACTTTGCGGCCGTTTGAAGTGGCCATACGCGCGCGAAAACCATGCGTGCGCTTTCTTTTTAATACACTTGGCTGAAATGTACGCTTCATTGCAAATTACCTACATAAGGAGCTTAAAAAAACAGGCGGGAAATTCTATTCGTATTGCTCACGTGTTGCAATCATATTGTATGTAAATCGAACGTTTTTTCGGAGACTCATCGAGAATCAACGTCAGGAATCGATTTATACGCAGAACAAATATATAAAAATGTATTTAAAAAGATTATGTATATGTTTTATTAGGCTTCCCAATGTTTGTGT
>JBFHRI010000142.1:0-7860 GCA_041591755.1 Oleiphilaceae bacterium | reverse complement strand
GACCATTGTCGTTGGCCAGAATGTGAAGGTGCTACCTGCCGCCATCACGCATGGCAGTTTGTCGGTCACCATCACCGAGTCGCCCGAGGTCAGTCAGCCGAATCCCTTTGGACAGGGCGATACCGTGGTGGTGCCGCGCTCGCAAATTGACGTGAAGCAGGAGCCTGGCCGCATGTTCCAGTTCGGCCCTGCCACGACACTGAGTGAGATCGTTAACGCCGTCAATCAGGTTGGAGCGGCGCCTGGCGACATCATGGCGGTGCTTGAGGCGCTCAAGCAAGCGGGCGCTTTGCGTGCCGAGCTGATCGTGATCTGAGTCTGGAGTCGCGCACATGAAACTCATGGCTACCGCTCAACTTTCGCAGGAGAAATTGCAGAACTATAACGATTTGAGTGCCTTGCAGCAGCTCAAGCATTCTGCCGGTAAAGATCGTGAAGCAGCACTCGATGCGGTGGCCAAACAGTTTGAATCGCTGTTTGTATCGATGATGATCAAGAGCATGCGTGACGCCAATAAAGGGTTTTCTGAAGGCAACCTACTAAATAGCTCAGAGAGCGAGTTTTACCAAGAAATGTTCGATAGCCAGATTGCCGTCACTATGTCGACCGGGAAGGGAATTGGCTTGGCGGATGTAATCAAGCGCCAATTGTCGCGGGACCGCTCGGCCGAGGCTGTGCGCCCAGACGAAGGCTTCGCTATGGCGGGTTATCAGCGCAATCTGCTACCGATACCGATGCGTGGAGGTCCTGCCTTGGCTGAGGCCCTGGATCAGGTCGATAATGAAATTGCGCAAATGCAGCCGGTGCGAGGGGAGCCGGGCAGCATCCCCACCAGCGTTGCGCGCAAGGTACCGATGCCGCGACCTGAAAACATTGTCCGAGAAACCTCTGCTCGCAGTGCTCAGCCAAGCGGTTCTACGACTTTTGCATCGCCCAGTGAGTTTATTCAACGACTGTATCCCCTGGCGCGCGAGGTAGAAAAGGAAACCGGTATCGATGCGCGCTTGATGTTGGCGCAGTCGGCGCTGGAAACGGGCTGGGGACAACATCAGATTCGTCACGCGGATGGTCGCGCCAGTCACAATCTTTTTGGGATCAAAGCCAGCGCGGGTTGGCAGGGGGATGCCGCCACCATCACCACAACCGAATATCGGGGCGGTGTTGCGCTGAAAGAGCGGGCGGCGTTTCGCTCTTATGATTCTTATCGAGACAGTTTTCGCGACTACGCCAACTTCTTGCAACAGAACAAGCGCTACGACCAAGCCCTCGCGGTGCGTGATGATCCGAAAGCCTTTGCTTATGCACTGCAGCAAAGTGGCTACGCAACTGACCCGAATTACGGTCGCAAACTCAACAGTATTTTGGATCGGTATCTCAGCGATCCGATGGCAATGAGCCAGGAGTAGAGCGATGTCAGGATTAGTCAATATCGGTCTCACCGGCTTGCGCGCGCATCAGTTGGCGCTATCGGTCACAGGTAACAACGTCGCCAATACCAATACGCCCGGTTATACGCGCCAGGAAGCCGTGTTTGTCGATAATCTAAGTCTTCGTACCGGGGCCGGGTATGTCGGGCAAGGTGTTTCTGTTGAAACCATTCGCCGCATCTCCCAGAACTTTGTAGTTGAGCAAGTTCGCGCCGATACCAGTGTCTACAGCGAGCGCGAAGCGGCGCTCAAGCAAGCCGAGTCGGTGGATAATTTGCTGGCGAGTTCCACCACGGGTCTAACCCCCGCACTGAGCCGATTTTTCCAAGCGTTCCAGGGTGCCGCGGAAGACCCGACCTCAGTTCCTCAGCGCCAGCTGTTGCTGACTCAGACTGAAGGTTTGGTGTCACGCTTTCATGCACTGAATGGTCGACTTAATGCACAAATGGAGAATATCGATCAGGAATTGCAGGCCGCCGTTGCCGAGGTGAACAGTATTGCGCAGAGTCTGGCCAAGCTGAATCAGTCAATCGCGGTGGCGGTGGGCGCGGGTCAGGGCGATATGCCCAACAAGCTCTTGGATGAGCGTGACGAAGCCTTGCGCCGCTTGTCTGAGTTGGTGACGGTTTCGACCACCACTGGCGCCGATGCGCGTATGAATGTCTTTATTGGCAAGGGCCAACCTCTAGTGGTGGGCAATAGTGCGGCACAGCTCTCTACGCAGGCGAGTGCGCAAGAAGGGCGTAAGCTGGATATCATGATTCAGGGCATTGGCAGTGCCGCTAACCAGCTTGCGACCAACGAGTTGACCGGTGGCAAGATTGGTGGCCTGATCCAGTTTCGTGATCAGGATTTGACGCCAGCCATCAATGGCCTCGGCCGTGTGGCGATTGCCATTGCGGATACCATCAATCATCAGCACTCCTTGGGTCTTGATCTCGAAAACAACATGGGTGGGTTGTTCTTTAACGATGTGAATGATCGTACCTTGGCGCGTAATCGAGTGATTGCCAATGGCAACAATACGCCGCCTACCAATCAGGTTTTACGTGTCGAAATCACCGATCCCAAAAAGTTGAGCACACATGACTACGAGGTGCGCTTTGAGGGGCCGGGTAATGACAGCTTTACCATTGTGCGTGTGCATGATGGCTCGATTGCGACACGGGGTACGTTGCAAGGGGTCTTTCCTGCAACCGTCGATCTGGATGGTTTTCGCTTGTACTTTGAATCGGGCACCTTTAAGCAGGGGGACAAATTTACCCTGTTACCGACACGTGCCGGTGCAGCCGCCATCGCCAAGGAAGTGGATCGGGTCGAGGAGCTGGCCTTTGCTTCACCGATTCGGGCGCAAGCCGGCATCGGCAATACGGGAACCGCCAAAATCTCCCTGGGTGAGATGTTGGACACCACCAATCCACTCACCAATCAGCCCATTGGATTGTTTGCCAATCCCGGTCGCTTAACGCCCAACCTGGGCATTCAGTTCATTACCAATACGGTCTATGAGATCGTGGATATCAGCAACCCGGCCAATCCGGTGCCATTGAATCCCCCGATGAACAACCTGCGCTACATTGCGGGAGCTAGCAATAATCTGTTCAGCACCGATCCAGGTGAAACATTGGTCTCGGCTCAAGGCCCTGACATGCTGTCGCTGCCCGCCCCCGTGGCAACGCCAGGACCCTACGTGAATGGCTACAGTGCGCAAACATTAAACTTTTTGAGTCGCAACCCCAGTACCGGAGTGGTGACGCCGACCACGGTGAACTTGGCTGCAAATGCTTCGGCCAAAGAGATGGCGAGTGCGATTACGGCGGTATCGGGTGCCAGCGCTAATGCCTATACCCAGGTTCGCTTGAGCAATTTTGTCGACAATGGCGATGCCACCCCGTTGGGGATTGAAATCAATGGTGAAACGCTGACCATCTCGCCTCCAGCGGTATTCGGTCCGGATGCATTGGCCAGTGTGATCAACGCCAATACCACCTTGCAGTCGCAAAACATTGTCGCGGTCAGCGATGGGGTTTCACTGACTTTGCGGGCGACGACCGGTGAGAACATCAATGTCGTGGTCACCGGGTCGGGAGACAGCGTGGATGTCAGCAAACTAGACCCCTATAGCCCGGGCACACCGGTATTGAGCACGCAGACCGTTGGCTCTGGACAGGGGCTTAGTGTGGGGGGATTTATTGATGTCAGAATGTCTGAAGGCGTGAGCTTCACATCGCCCAGTGTCGGCGTTTTTAACCAGGCGTCTGTGGCCAGGTCGACTTACCTGGGCATCAAGTTTGCCATTCAAGGCGAGCCGCGCGCGGGCGATCGCTTCAGCATCCGCTTCAACACCGACGGCGTATCGGACAACCGTAACGCGCGTGCCATCGCCGCGCTGGAAACCAAGGGTATTCTGTCCAATGGCGTGGTCACCTATGGTGAAGCGTATTCACAGGTGGTGGAAGAAATTGGCACCGTCACCAATCGAGCGCGTTTGGACAAAGAGGCGGCGAAAGCGCTGCTGGACCAATCAGTGGATTTCAGGGAGTCGATTTCCGGGGTCAATTTGGATGAGGAAGCCGGTCGCCTGATTCAGTTTCAGGCGGCGTATAACGCGTCTTCACAAGTGGTGGCCATGGCGCGCGAATTGTTTGACACCTTGTTGTCGACGTTCCGCTAATGCATTTCTGAGGTAAGTGTCGATGAGAGTTTCTTCCAATCTAATTTTTGAGCGCGGACTGCAAACGATTCAGAACGCCACGGCACAGCAGGCCAAAACCCAATTACAACTTTCCACCGGCAAAAAAGTCCTGACCCCTGCCGACGATCCGGTGGCCTCGACGCGCATTCTCGAATTGAATCAGGAGTTGGCGCTGAATACGCAGTTTCAGCGCAATATTGATTTGGCGGAAGGTCGCTTGGAAATGCAGGACGATCTACTCGGGTCGATTAATGAGGTCGTGCTGCGCGTACGCGAACTGACGGTTAATGCGGGCAATGGCAGTTTAAACCCTGATGACTTGAACTTCATTGCGTCCGAAGTGGAGGAGCGGCTGGCACAAATGGCAGGCCTGCTGAACACGCGTGATGCGAGCGGCGAATATACGTTTGGCGGTTTTCAGGGGCGCACCGAGCCGTTTCAAAAAAATGCCTCGGGGAGCTACGAGTACGTCGGTGATGAGGGGCGTCGACATTTGCAGATCGAGCGCAGTGTTAACGTTGCCATTACCGAGAATGGTAAAAAGATATTTGATAGTGTTCCTTCGGCCACCAAAACCTTTCGGACATCCGCCAACCCGACAAACACCGCACAGCCTCCTGCACAGATCGCGGTGGGGCAGGTGATCGATCAAGAAGCCTTTGATGCCTTCTGGCCCGAAGGCATGACGGTGCGTTTCACCTCGCCGACCCAGTTTAGCGTGACGCAAACGTCTACTGGGCGCGTCCTTTTATCTAACGTTCCCTATACCGAGGCCGGCCCTATACAGATCAATGGTATTCAGTTCAGTATATCGGGCAGTCCCGCCGCCGGTGATAGTTTTATGGTCGAGTCGACGCCGCGGCAGAACGTGCTGACGACGATCGAAAAGTTTATCTACACGCTGCGTAACTTCAACAACTCAGGGCAGGGGCGAGAGGCTTTTCAGACCGCGTTGGGAAGCACCTTAAAGAACCTTGATAATGCCTCGACCAGCATTCTGGAAGCACGTAGTCAGGTGGGGGCACGGCTGAATATGATTGATACCACCAAAGAGCAGCTGAAAGATGTTGAAATACTCACGCAGCAGGTATTGAATGATTTGGAAGCCGTTGACTATGCGGAAGCCATCAGCCGTTTGTCGCTGCAACAGTTTACTTTGGAAGCAGCCTATTCGTCGTACGCACGCATTACGTCGTTGTCTCTGTTTGATCAACTTTAATTTGGAGCCTGCTGATGCATCCGACCGTTCAACGCTGGCATGAAATGTTAGCCGCTAAAGACACGCGTGCTCTCAGCGATTGGCTGGCTGACGAGGTGGTGTTTCATTCGCCAGTGGTGCATACCCCGCAACGCGGCAAAGCGATTACGCAAATGTATCTCTCTGCGGCCTTTATGGTCTTTGGTAATGCAAGTTTCCACTATGTGCGCGAACTCTATGGTGAGCATGATGCGGTGCTTGAATTTGCGCTAGAACTTGAGGGCATCCAAATCAACGGCGTGGACATGATCAAATGGAATGACGCAGGACAGGTCATCGAGTTTAAGGTCATGCTGCGTCCGCTTAAGGCGGTCAATCTGATTCATCAGAAAATGGGTGAAATGCTGGCGCGTTTCGGCGGCAAGTCCTGAACTTTCGTACACACTATTGCGATTTCCCTTGATCTAGATCCTGCGTGTTACCGGGCTCCGCGTTATGATGCCGAGCACTCAGCGCAGATATTTCAACCATGACTCTCACCATTCATCTCTTGCTCGGTTTGGGCATTTTCTTGTTCGGCATGCATCAGCTCGAAAAGGGCCTGGCGCGGCTGGGCGATGAACGAATTAAACAGTTGATTGCCCGGCTCACCCGGCACCCCGTACAAAGCGTGCTGGCCGGCACCTTAATCACCGCCATTCTACAAAGTAGCTCGATGGTTAGTTTGATCGTGCTGGCCTTTGCCAGCGCTGGAATGATCCCCTTATTCAATGCGGTGGGGGTGATTCTCGGGGCCAATCTCGGAACCACCATGACGGGCTGGATCGTGGCTACGCTGGGTTTCAAGCTCGATCTTGAAGGGATTGCTTTGCCGCTGTTTGGACTTTCGGCTTTGGTCTGGGTGTTTATCGATCGCCGCCCCAAAATTCACGCCACGGCCCAGGTGTTTTTGGGCTTTGGTTTACTGCTTTTTGGTCTCGTGCAGATGAAGGAGGCGGTCGAAGAACTGCCCAAGCTGCTCAGCGATGACCTGATGAGCCAGCTTAATGCACCGATGTTTCTGCTGCTGGGCTTGGTGATGACCGCGATCATTCGCTCCAGTTCGGCGATGATGATGATCGCGCTGTCGGCACTCGATAGCGGCCTAATCGACCTCAGTAGCGCCGCGGCATTGGTGATTGGTGCCGATATCGGTACCACTTCAACGACAGCACTGGGGGCTTTGAAGGGCAGTGCGATCTCGCGTCAATTGGCCATGTCGCATGTGGTTTACAATGTGGTGGTCGATGTTGTTGCCTTCCTCTTGATGTTGCCACTGCTGCCGCAAGCGCTCGCTTGGCTGGGTGTCACCGATCAACTTTATGGCCTGGTGTTATTTCACAGCAGTTTCAATCTGTTGGGGCTGTTTTTATTCGTTCCCTTTCTGAAACAGTATGCGCGTTGGCTGGAGGGCTTTTTTCAGGATAAGCGCAGCACGCCGACGCGTTACTTACATGCGGTAGAGACGAGAGTCTTGCAGGCCGCCAACACGGCGCTGCTGAAAGAGTTGGAGTGGTTGCTGTGGCGCGCGCTGTCGCTGAACCTGCGCAATCTCAAGATCGATCCACAAAGCTTGCAGCTTACGCCGGCGCAACAAACGCAATTGCAGGACTGTTTTGCGGCCGAGATGAGTTTCGAACAACGTTATCGTGACAACAAAAGGATCGAGGGTGCCATTCATCAATTTATTGGCAAGTTGCAATTTCAGCCGGTCAGTGAAGTACAGGTGCGCTTTCTGAATCATCTCACCACGGCAGCGCGTGAAGCGATCTATTCCACCAAGGCCCTCAAAGATGTTCGAGAGGACCTGCTGCGCGTGCGACACGCGGAACGCCGAGAACAAAATCCGGAGTTTGATTACCTGGGCACCCTGACGCGTCAATATGAACTGTTCTGCGAACTACTGACACAAGCCCATAAGGAGGACTATATCCAGCGCAGATTGAACTGGATGCGCGAAGCCAACAAACAGCTGCATCAACGTTTGCACCAGTCCATCCTGGAGCATAGTCGCAATCACGAAGTGCCAGACGATGAACTCGCGACCTTACTCAATGCCAACCGAGAAATATGGCATTCTGGATTGAATATGATTGAGGCTTTCGTTGCTCTGCATAAGTGCCGCGTCGTGTTTGCCGAGTTGGTGTAAGGGACCGCAGCACTCGGTTTGATCTGTCTCCCTGCTAAGTTATTTTCAATAACGCTGTTAACCATTACTCCAGTAAACCTGTTCACTATTACTCCAGTAAACCTGTTAACGATTACTCCAGTAAACCTGTTCACTATTACTCCAGTAAACCTGTTCACTATTACTCCAGTAAACCTGTTAACGATTATTTCAGTCATCCCGTTGGTTTTTTGTTTTCAGTCATCCCGCGGCTCGACCGCGGGATCTGAGGATAAGCAGTGGCCGTCAAAGTTCCCGCGGTCAAGCTGCGGGATTCTAATTTTATTGTGGCCGCAATTCCGTTACCCTTGCGGCCATTCAGACATGCACATTT
>JBFHRI010000141.1:0-7919 GCA_041591755.1 Oleiphilaceae bacterium | reverse complement strand
GCACCTCGAACCGCAGCTGCCAATCGCGCGTCCATGAATAGGATAAACCAAATAGTGCAGAACGATGCTGCAGCTCGGCGCCGAGCAAGTCGGCATAGGCGCGCCCCTCAAGCCAGACATTCCAGTGTGAGGTTTGCCATAGCCAACCCAGCATAGGGCCGCTGGCCAGACGGTATCCTTTGTCGATGTCATTGTCTAGGTCGAGCTCTTGGTCAAGGAGACCATACCAGGTCTGCCCCCACGCGTGCCGGCTAAAGCCGAATCCGGCATTGAGGTGCGCCATTAGGGCCTCGTCCAGCAGCTCGAAGCGTTTCCATCCCGTGTTAACGCGCCAGGAAAGGGGGGTCACCAACGCATTGCGAGGTGACAGTGAGGTGATATCGAGCAAACCCAGGGTTTGCAGGCGGGTTCGTTCATTTCCGCCAAGGCCTTCGCTGAAGGTGTGACGTGCCTGCAAGTGAAACATTTCGAGCCGTGCGCCCTGCAAGTACCCCGGTGCCGGGTCGAGCAGGTCGTGATAAGCCATCCGTAAGCCCAGCTGCCAGAAATTCGCCGAGCCATCGTAACCGTAGCGGGTTTCAAAGCGACGCGTGGCGTGACCCTGATCGTCCCGCACCTCCGGTCGCGGGATGGGCGCAAAGGCTTGGGTAGGGGCCAACTTGCTGCGCGCCGACAGCAGCACAATGCTGCGCTGGCCCAGTTTGGGGTCGGGGTTTTTCTTGCGCACAGCCAGATACCGGGCATATTGGTAGGCGGTGTCCAGGAGTTGTGCTTGCTCTAACGGTGAGAGGTGGGCGATCTGCTCGCTCGGTGTTTTTGCGTCGAGCACCAGTTGTTTTACGGTGTGCAGTTGAGCGCCATCCAAGGCTTCAATTTGATGATTCAGCCCTGTCAATGTCGAGGGCCGAAAGTGAGTTTGCCTGACCAGGCCAGAGTCAACGACTACGCGGACCGTATCGGCCGGAATCACGCGCGCCAGAAAGGCGTCCGCAAAGTCAAAGCGCTCGCTCGCGGCATCCAATAGCGCCAGCAAATGATAAGAGCAGTTTTCGGTAAAAAAGTAATAATCAAAATGCAGGTGGCGAATTTCCCAGGTGTGCCGGAGGAATTGATCGACCTCTTCCTGCGTCACGTCCAGTTCATATTCCCACATGTCACGTGATTCCAGGTGACTGTATTCATTGACCTTTTGGTAGTAGGGGATAATGCTGACCACCCCCGGATAACCCCCAAACAGCCCCTTGAAGCTAAACACCAGCTCATTGTCTTCGGGATCGGCATTCGCGGCATAGTTAATGCCAAAATCGAGTAAGGGGCTGCCGCCGCCTTTGCGATTGATACGAATCAGAGTGTGGCCATACATCGACGAAGGGCTATTCATGTAGGCGGCCGGGAAGATCAGTGTGAGTCCGCCACCATTAATGCGCTCAAACCACTGTGAAAATTCCGGGCACGGTACGACGGGAAAGTGTTGTTGCGGCAGCTGTTGGCGTATCCAGTGAAAGCGCGCAGGATACCGACATTGTGCCGCCTGATCTCCCAGCTCGGGGTGATCTTCGGTGAATGCTTGGAGCGTGGCGCGCAGTTCCGCCTCGGGGTCGGTCGCGCCATGCGCTGCTAGAAAGAATGCGGGATCGTCAGCCTGGCTTTGATAGCGATCGAACAGGCCAACCCGATGGTAGTGGAGGAGGTGGTGCCATTGTTCGTGCTGGGCAAGTTGCGTGAGGTCGGCATTGGCGGCAGCGGTATTGAGTGTGAAGAGCAGGGTAATTAGCAGCGTGGGCTTCAACATGTTGGGTATGCAGTGCGTAGGTTGGGATGACAAAGGAATCCCAACATCGTTCCCGTTAAGAGCGAAGGTTTAGACTCTGATTCGAGTTCACGTTGTGATTCGTTCCTCATCACAACCTACGGATTTTAAGCGTCTTGGTCATTAAAAAAGGGCGTATTGAAACGCCCTTTTTGTTTAAGACCCAAGATCGGATTAGCCCAAATACTTGGCCAACGCAGCGTCTTGTGACATGACTTCCACCAAGGCACTGTATACATCACCCGAAGTGGTTTCAGCGGAGCTGAACAGCTTGTCAAAGTTGGATTTCAGCGCGCTGTTGAACGTGGCCTGATCGGCGTTATCGATACCGATGAGCTCCGACAGTGCGGCCAGCGATTCGCCTTCACCACGTGCGCTGTCGGACGCGAGTTGTTCCAGGTTTTGGTCCATAAACAATTGTACTTCGGCGCGCAGCGGGCCCATGGCATCTTCGCAGCCCAGGGTGCCGGAAGTCATGCCAAAGGTTTGGTTTCCTGAGGTAGCATTGGTGGTCGCGGCCAAGACGTGCTGCCACCATACTTGAGCGTCTCGAAAGATAACCTCGGTACCCAGACCACAACCGGCCGGACCGTGACCGCCTGCGGCGCTTGCAGTCAGAGGTGCAGAAGCGATTAAAGCAGCGACAAATAGTTTTTTCATGGCAGTTCCTTGAAGTGATGTTTGAGTGCAGGCCCGAAGAGCGTTTGCTTCAATGCTGCAGCAATAGCCTCCAAGCCAACGCACTGGGATTATAAACCTGTCTTTTTCTTCATGGCAAAACGAAACGTGTAGATTAGTCCCATCTCAACTCACGAATCCGCGTGAGTTATCGATTGATCAGACCAAAACGCTCCCCCATTCTGACGCCGCTGTTGGCTTGCATGCTTTCGAGGAACTGCGTCTTACCCGCGGGAAAGCACATGACCACCGTCGAGCCGAGTTTGAAGCGTCCCATTTCCATGCCTTTCTCAATATGAATGGGTTCTTCCATGGCATAGCGTGTGACTTTGACGTGTCGCTTCAGCGGAGCGACCAGGCCGGCCCAAATGGTTTCAATGCTGGCCACGATCATCGCGCCCACGAGAACCAGGGCCATCGGGCCAATCTCCGTTTCAAAAATGCACACCACGCGTTCATTGCGCGCGAACAAGCGCGGTACGCGGTCGGTGGTGGCAGGGTTGACAGAGAACAACTTGCCCGGGACGTAGACCATTTCACGCAGGGTGCCGGCGAGCGGCATGTGGATGCGATGGTAATCCTTCGGTGAGAGGTAAATCGTCGCAAAGCTGCCGCCGAGGAAAGGCTCGGCCCGATAGGGGTCTCCGCCCAAAAGATCTGACACACTGTAGCTGTGGCCTTTGGCCTGAAAAATCTGATCATGCGTGATGTCGCCGAGCTGGCTGATGGTGCCGTCCACTGGGCAGACCAGCGCTTCGGGAGCAGTATCGATCGGGCGTGCATCAGGTTTCAGTGCGCGGGTAAAAAAGTCATTGAAGTGTTTGAATTGCGTTGGGTCTTCAATTTCCGCTTCCTGAAAGTTCACGCCAAAATGTTTGGAGAAGAGACGAATGAACGGGTCTTTGATGGCCGGCAGCGTGCATTCGGCCAGCAGCCCAGCGCCGCGTGAAAGCAGGTGTTGCGGGGTCAGGTATTGATTGAAAACAAACAAGTCGTCTTTAGACAGCACGGGTTAAATCTCTTGTGAATAGTCTGATTAATGGGGTCGCAGTCAGCCGAGGCTTGACGGTGCGGCTTCTCTGAGTTGTCTCGTGAGCAACCGCTTCGTCATTCCGGTGCAGGCCGGAATCTATGCCTCAGGCCACCCTTGGTGTTAAGCGAAGAGCAAAGAAAAGGCCCCCGGCTTGCACTCTGGATCACGGGTCAAGCCCGGGATGACGACCTGTTTTAACGTTTACATTCATCGCCTACTCATTCAGGCGTGATTCATGTTTTGTTGCCAAGCTGAGCGCTAAATTTCAATCGGGGTGTCGGGTCGATTGCCCCATTCGCCCCAAGAGCCGGCATAGGCTTTAACATCGGCATAGCCCAGCAACTTACTCACCAGGTAGGTGAGCCCCGAGCGATGATGGCTCTGGCAGTGCGTGACGAGGGTGCGGTCTTTGCGCAGGCCGAGCGCATCAAATTCTTGTGCGATGTTTGACAGCTCTCGCAAACGCAGGCCGCGAGCCGGGTTCATCGCACGGGTCCATTCAAAATTCACCGCCCCCGGAATATGCCCGGAACGTGCAGCAATATGGCGCTGCCCCGCATACTCCGCAGGTGAGCGCGCATCCAGCACTTGCACACTGTGGCTTTCCAGTGCCTGTTTTAAGGCATCACAAGTGATGGTGTGTTGACCATTGCTACGCACCTGTATGTTGGATGCCTCAGCTTTGCGCGGTCCGCTTTCGGTGGCGTAGCCATTACCCACCCAGGCATGCATGCCGCCATTTAAATACGACCAGTTTTTGTGCTCGACTTCATCCAGCAACCAAATAAAGCGACCAGCCCAGCCGCCACCTTCGTCATCGTAGACCACGACATGGCTATCTTTGTGCAGGCCAATGCTTTGCATCAGCTCGGTCAGTGCCTCCGCGTTGGGTGCTAAGCCCGGAATCGGAGGTCCGGCCTGTGTCAGCGCCGGATGAACATGCACCGCGCCGGGAATATGTTGTGATAGATATCGGTCAGGATGACATAGATCGACCAGGATCAGGCGCGCGCGCTCGGTGGCGCCCATGGCATTCAGGGCTTCGGGTTCAAGCAGAGCGGGTAACATGTGGGGCTCCTTTATCGTCAGCGCGCATCATAGCAAAAATATGGCCGACGGCGAGCCTGCTATTTTATGCAGGGCTCTGGTGATGCGAGGCTTAGCTCGCGGCCTTGGCACTCTGATAACGCAAGGCACTACTGACCGCGCCGCAGAGATACTTGAATTGCTCGTAGTGTTGTTCATTTAAGGGCGTATTCATGCCCAAATCCGCATAAATAATCGCAATCGGGCGCTTGCCGATGAAAATAGACATCAGCAGAAATTCGTCGACCTGCACGATTTGTTTGAAGTTCATCGGGATCATGTTCATCAACTTGCTAGAGCTTTGCCGTTTGATCCAAACACTGGCGGCATGCTCACAGAGTTTGCCGAAGATCGTTTGCTTGATTAGAGGCGCATCGAAATTGGCAAGCTCGGCGCTATTTTCGCAGCCGCTCGAGAAATAGGTTTTGAGTCTGCTCTGGTCTTTGTTGATGAGCATGATTGCCGCGCGTTGCAGTCCGATGCCGCGTCGCAGGAACTCGTTAGCGGCATTCATGACGGCAGCAAGATCGTTGAACTCCTGCGGGCGGTGCAACATCGCTTCGGCGATTTCGCGAACTAAGGGGTGAATGGTTTCGGTGATTGGATTGGGGGGTATACTCATAGCGGGTGCTTCCGTTCCTGGCTTAGGCGCGGCGCTTGCGTCGGATGAATGTGCGAGCGCCGCGCCTATTGTAGTGCTTTGTATTGGGTCAGTCTGCATTGGCTGCATCGAGGACTGCGGCATTTGTGCCTCGCTTGGGCGGGCGCCCGTCTGGGTTGTGTTTGCGTCCTGACGAGAGCGTTCCTGTGGCGTCGTCGCTGTTGTTATCAGGTCCGTTTTGCTGCGCTGACGTGCCGGCAACAGCAAACGCGCGGCCGGCAGCATCACGGCGGGCAAAGGGTGGCGCCGAGAGACTTTGGCCGCGATGATGTGTGTGAGCGCGACCGCTTCTCCCAGCGGTTCTTCTAACAGGGTCGCCAACATGCGCTGATAGCGCAGGGTTGCGCGAGAATACCAGTCATGCGAGGCGGCTTCGGCTAATAAATTACATAGTAAAACCACAAATGCAGGGTGATGCAGCTTTAGATTAAGCGCGCGGTCAGCGATCTTTTGTGGCGTGCGATCGCTCAAGGTGGCGCGTGCCAGTGTGATATATTCACGCGCTGTCGGTGCATAATCAGGTCGATAGCACAGCAGCACCAGATCGGGCATGGCCAGATGTTGATTCAGCGCCTGCGCAATCGCGGGTAGGGTGCAACCAAAGACCTGCGTTTCAGCGTCTTGTGGTCTTTTGAATCCGGTCCAGAACAAGTGTCGGGCCAAGCGCATTTCGGCACTGGCAAAACGCCACATCAGCCAGTTGGGCAAACCAAAAAACAGGCTTGACCAAAACACCTCGTCAGGATTGATATGACGCCTTTGGCAGACGGCACGGGCAAGATAGGCGGCGAGGAAGCTGGTGGCCAGGGCGCGCATGTAAAACACGCTTTCCATACTTTTATGCGAGACTTTTTCGAGCGGTAGTTGGCTGAGTTCTGAGCGGAGGCCATCGAGTCCGATCATGCTAATGGCATGCGCCAGCGTCTTGCTTGCCGCATTCGCCTTAGGGCGCTGGGCATTGGCTTGCTGCATGATCTTCCAGGCGAGTACCGGATCCCGGGACATGTGTTGGGCGATAGCCTCGTAGGAGAGGCGGTCGGCGGACAGGTCTTTGAGCACCAACTGATTGACCCGAAAAGGCGAGGGCAGGCTTTGTGCGAGCAGAAAGCGAGCCCAGTCGTCGGGGTTGTTGGGGAGCTGTGTTGCCGTCATCTTCGCTGCAAAGTGTGAGTGCTGGATCAAGTCAAGAATTCACTATAGCAGCTATCTTGGCGCTTACTTAGAAGCGGCTGTTTTCGGACTCCTGCATCGATTGGCGAATCCTGCGGAAACTTTCCATGCGGGTAGCGCTGATCTGACCTGAGGTGACCGCTGCGGACAGGGCACAGCCAGGTTCGGCGTTATGACGGCAGTCGCGAAAGCGGCAGTTGCCGAGCACTGGGCGGAATTCGACAAAGCCCTCAAGCAATTGTTGCTCGGTGATATGCCAGAGCCCAAATTCACGAATGCCGGGCGAATCAATAATGTCGCCCCCGCCCGGAATATGAAACAGTCGCGCCGTGGTCGTGGTATGTGTGCCTTTGCGTGTATGTTCAGACAACTCGCCGATCCGGATCGTTTCATCGCCCAGGATGGTACGGATCAATGAGGACTTACCGACCCCGGACTGTCCCACCAGGATACTGGTATGCTGAGCCAGCCAGGGCAGCAGGGTATCTTGGGTCGAGCCGAGCTCGTGTGCACTGGTGCGCAGAATCTCATAACCCAGCTCGGCGTAGTCCGCCATCATCGCCTCAATCTCGCTGCGATTGCTGTCGGTCAACAAATCCATCTTGTTAAAAAGTATCGCAGGCTTAATGCCTACCGTTTCCGCGGCCACCAGATAGCGATCGATCAGGTTCCGATAGGGCTCCGGTTCCAAGGCCACCACGATGACAATACGGTCAATATTGGCGGCAACGGGTTTAAGTTGATTGTATTTGTCGGGTCGCTGCAGTAGCGATGAGCGCTCTAGGCGTGCTTCGATCACGCCACTTTGATTGGGGCCGGGGCGCCAGATAACGCGGTCGCCCGTGACCAGTGCATCAAGATTGGCGCGCACAAAGCAGCGATACTTTTGGCCCTGCAGCGAGGGGTGTAGCGCCTCCAGCTCAAGGGTCTGGCCAAAGTGCGCAATGATGAGGCCTTCTTGCTCATCACCGAGGCTGCCGGGATCGACGGTGGTCTCGAGTTGGATCGCCTTTTTCTCAGCACGGGCGATTTTCTCGCTCTGAATTTTTTCGACACGCCACTGCTGGCGACGGTTGAGTTTGCGCTTGCTCATAAGCTGAGCAGTGTTTCGATAACCATGGGTTCGATCCTAGTGTCGAAGATTGAGTGCGATTCTACTGCTTCCCCATGCGCGGGGCCAGCTTGTGTCCGAGCGGTGAAAGCATTATCTTGGCCAGTCGCTGACTGGCAGGAGGCTGGTCGTTATCTTAATCCGATACAGAGTCAACAAGGGACGCACTATGGGTAGCAAAAACAAACAAAATTTGATCTGGATTGACCTGGAAATGACCGGGCTGGATCCGGAGCTTAACCGAATTATAGAAATCGCCACCATCGTCACGGATGCCGATTTGAATCTAGTCGCTGAAGGACCGGTGATTGCGGTGCATCAGCCGGAGTCCGTGTTGGGGCTGATGGATGAGTGGAATGTCAATACGCAT
>JBFHRI010000140.1:0-8007 GCA_041591755.1 Oleiphilaceae bacterium | reverse complement strand
TGGTATCGAGCAAGCACGCATCGCAGGTGTGGAATTCGTTGGCGCAGTCTTCACCAATTTAAGTCGCGAGCATATGGATTATCACGGCACGATGGAAAACTACGGCGCCGCGAAACGACGTTTGTTTTTGTTACCGGGGCTGCGGTTTGCGGTGCTGAACGGAGACGATGCGTATACACCACAGATCGTGTCGAAGCTGGCGCCTAACGTGAAGCTCTTGCGTTATGGCTTTAAAGCCTCCAATGAAATCCATGTCAATCAGGCCCAGTATGAGCGGGGTATTGCCGCACAGGTGCACACCCCCTTGGGCGATATACCCATCGAATCCCCGTTGTTGGGCGAGTTTAATCTCAGCAATTTAATGGCCGTCATTGGCGTGGCCTTGAGTCTTGGGCGATCGTTGAGCAGCTTGACCGTTTTGGCCGAATTAAAGCCGGTTTCAGGGCGCATGCAGCTTATTCGAAGTGCCTCCGGTCCTGCCGCAGTCGTCGATTTTGCCCATACACCGGATGCCCTGGAAAAGGTCTTACTCTCGCTCAAACGTCACTGCCAAGGTCGCTTGGTCGTGGTGTTTGGATGTGGAGGCAATCGCGATCGGGGCAAGCGTCCTGAAATGGCGCGTATTGCTGAGCAATTGGCGGATGAAGTTTGGGTGACCAGTGACAACCCTCGCAACGAAGGGGCAGAAGATATTATCGCGGAAATTATGGGCGGATTTACGCAAGCAGAGCGCGTAAAAATTCAACCCGACCGCGCGCTCGCGATCGCGGCCGCGATCGCCCATTCAAGCGCGCAGGACTTAATTCTGATTGCCGGAAAAGGTCACGAAACCTGGCAAGAAATCAATGGCCAAAAAACCTACTTTAACGATGCGGAACAGGTCGAGGCAGCGCTGCGCAATTGGCAGATAGCGGGTTCACAGGAGAGTACACAATGATTGGACCGATTAGTAGCGTGGAGCTACAGGCCCGCATTGCCGGTGACTTTCCGTCCGCGCCATGCGAATTCGGTGGCGTGAGCCTTGACTCGCGCAAGGTCTGTGCGGGTGATGTATTTGTGGCGCTGAAGGGCGAACGCACCGATGGTCATGCTTACGTTGCCACCGCTTTGGCGGCGGGTGCTGCGGTAGCGATTGTCGAGCAATTCGTGGATGGCGTTCCACGGGATCGCCAGATTCGTGTGGATAGTGCCAGTGCCGCGCTGGCGCAACTCGCCCGCATCAATCGCGAACGATTTAGTGGAAAAATCGTTGGGATTACCGGTAGTTCGGGAAAGACCACTGCGAAAACGATGCTGCGCACCGTACTTGAGCACTATGCGCCGACTCTCGCTACAGCAGGCAATCAGAACAACGAACTGGGCGTGCCTTTGACCCTCCTCAAGCTTGAATCTGCGCATCAATATGCAGTCATTGAAATGGGGGCGAGAAAAATGGGTGACATCGCCTATCTCGGCAGCTTGGTATGCCCTGATGTGGCAATTTTGCTGAATGCGGGTTCCGCGCATATCGAGATTTTTGGTAGCCGAGAGAACATCGTCAAGGGCAAGGGAGAGATCTATCAAAGTTTGCCAGTAGACGGTGTCGCAATACTCAATCTTGATCAGGCCGGTACAGCGTATTGGCAAGCGTTGATTGGCCAGCGCAAAGTGCTAAGCCATTCGCTCTGCAAGCCTGAGGCAGACTTAGTGGCGCGTAATATTGTGGTCTCGCCAGAGGGGAGTGACTTCGAGTTGAACTACTTGGGTCAAGTCACCCAGGTGAGTGTTTCCCTGCCGGGCAAGCACAATGTCGAGAATGCCCTGGCTGTGATTGCGGCCGCTTTGGCCCTGGGTGTTCCGCTGCCCAATATTGTCGCCAGCCTGGCGCAATGCACCCCTGAGGGCGGCCGTTTGACACCTCAGTTGGCCAGTAATGGTTTGCGTGTGCTGGATGACACGTACAACGCTAATCCCGCATCGATGAGTGCGGCATTAGACGTACTGAGCTTGTTCTCGGGTGAGCAGGTAGCCGTATTGGGGCAAATGGCTGAGTTGGGGGATCATGCTGAGACCGCGCATCGCGAGTTGGCTCAGAAACTTGCCCAGAGCACTGTATCTCGAGTGTATTTGATCGGGCCTTATGCACAGATGATGGCCGAGTCGATCGGCGAACGGGCGCAAGCTTTTGCAAACAAGCGAGATTTGATTACGCGTCTCAAGGACGATTTGCGAGGTAGTGAAATCGTGTTGCTGAAAGGGTCTAGAGCAGCCGCCATGGAAGAAGTGGTGAGCGCCTTGTTGGAGCAGAAAATCTAATGCTTTATTGGTTGTCGTCACATTTTTCAGAATATTTTTCAGCGCTGTCGATGTTTCAGTATCAGACCCTGCGCGGCATTCTCGGCGTAGCCACGGCCCTGATCACGGCGCTGTTGTTGGGGCCGATGATGATTCGCCGTTTGCGCATGTACCAAATTGGTCAATCAGTTCGAGATGATGGCCCGCAATCGCATCTGAGCAAGGCGGGAACTCCGACCATGGGCGGTGCATTGATTATCGTTGCGATTTTGATCGCGACCCTGCTGTGGTCGAACCTGAGTAATCGTTATGTGTGGATTGCTTTGCTGGTGCTGCTGGCTTTTGGGGCGATCGGTTGGGTCGACGACTACCGCAAAGTGGTGGAGAAAAACTCAAAAGGGCTGTCAGCCCGTGCGAAATATTTTTGGCAATCGGTATTTGCCACCGCTGCCGGCATCGTGCTGTATCAAACTGCGACAACACCGGCGGAAACCCAAATGATCGTGCCGGTGTTCAAAGACATTGTGTTCGATTTAGGGCCTGCCTATGTCCTGATGGCGTACTTCGTTATCGTCGGTAGCAGTAATGCGGTGAACCTAACGGATGGTCTGGATGGGCTGGCCATCATGCCGACGGTTTTGGTGGCAGGCGCTTTGGCTATCTTCGCCTATGCATCGGGCAACATGGTTTTTGCCGAGCATCTGCATATTCCAAAAATTCCGGGTGCTGGCGAGTTAGTGGTGTTTTGTGGCGCGATTGTTGGTGCGGGCCTGGGCTTTCTCTGGTTTAACACCTACCCCGCCCAAGTGTTCATGGGGGATGTGGGTGCGCTCGCCTTGGGCGCGGCCTTGGGTGTGGTCGCCATGATCGTACGCCAGGAGATCGTATTGTTCATTATGGGCGGAATCTTCGTGATGGAGACGGTCTCCGTCATTATGCAGGTCGCTTCTTATAAGTTGACCGGTCGGAGAATCTTCAGAATGGCCCCCTTACATCATCATTTTGAACTGAAAGGCTGGCCAGAACCACGGGTCATCGTGCGTTTCTGGATTATTACCCTGGTACTTGTCCTGGTGGGCTTGGCGACCTTGAAAGTACGTTGAAGGCTTTATTCAAAAACACCGAAAGCAATTAGACAACAGCAATAACGAGCTGAGAGTAGCAAACAAAGTGACACGAATCGCGACAGACAAACATAGCATGGTGATCGGGCTGGGCAAAACCGGATTGTCTTGTGCGCGCTATTTGGCTAAACAGGGGCATCGTGTCAGTGTCATGGATACGCGTATGGAGCCGCCTGCCCTGGCGGAGTTTCGTCAAGAGTTCCCACATGCGACCTGCCATTTGGGTGGATTGGACGAGGCATTGCTGAAACAGTGTGATCAGATTGTGGTGAGCCCAGGCTTGTCGATTGCCACACCAGAAATTGCCGCCGCCCGGACGAGTGGCGTGCCGGTGCGTGGTGATATCGATTTGTTTAGTGAGGCCGCCAAGGCACCCGTCGTCGGTATAACGGGGTCTAACGGTAAAAGCACCGTCACCACCTTGTTAGGGGAGATGGCGCGCGAGGCGGGTTTAAATGTCGCCGTGGGCGGGAATTTGGGTACTCCGGCGCTGGATCTACTCGATGACGCCTGTGAGCTTTACGTGATGGAGTTGTCCAGCTTCCAGCTCGAGACAACGGAAGCGCTCAACGCTGAAACCGTGGTCCTATTAAACATTTCAGATGACCACATGGATCGTTATGCCAGCCGCTTGGAATATCTGCGCGCTAAGCAGCGTATCTTTCGGGGTGCCAGAAACGTTGTCGTCAATGATGACGATGTGCTGAGTCAGCCTCTGCCCAATCAGACCATGAAGCTGTTTCACTACGGCCTCAGCATGCCGGATGTCGGCAAATTTTCGCTGCTTCAGGACAATACAGAAACTTGGCTGGTACGCGGCTTCGACCGGCTAATCCGTGTCGATGAGTTGGCTATGCACGGACTGCACAATGTGAGCAATGCCCTGGCAGCACTGGCTTTAGGTTATACCGTAAAACTGCCGATGCAGGCCATGCTCAATGTGTTGCGTCGCTTTAAAGGCTTGCCCCACCGCTGTCAGTTTGTACGCGAATTCCAAGGTGTCACCTATATCAACGACTCTAAAGGGACCAATGTTGGGGCTGCGGTCGCTGCGATCGAGAGCTTAGGTCAGCAATGTGCAGGTCGTATCGTGCTGATTGCGGGCGGCGATGCTAAGAATGCGCAACTCGAACCTCTGCAACCTGCGCTACGTCAATATGGGCGGGCGGCGATCCTGTTGGGACAGGATGCAGCCCGCCTTGAGTCTGTACTGAGTTCTGTGACGGCCTGTCATCGGGTGAACTCACTGGTGGAAGCCGTGCGCGCGGCGAGCAAAGTGGCGCAAGAAGGCGACATTGTGTTGCTCTCGCCGGCCTGTTCCAGTCTCGATATGTTCGAGAACTTCGAGCAACGAGGTGAGCTGTTTACCGCTGAGGTGCAGGCGTTATGAGCACTGTCTCTGAGATTCGTTTGCCGCACGGCGGTTCGGTGTCGACGGGGCTCGACATGACGCTGATTCTTACCGCCGTCGCCCTCTTGATGATTGGCTTGGTCATGATCATCTCAGCGTCGATTGACATTGCGGCACAGCGTAATGGCAATCCCATGCATTACGGTATCCGCCATGGCATTTTCGTCATGCTGGGTTTGGTTGCGGGCCTGATGGCTTATCAGGTTCCCGTGAACTGGTGGCAAAAGAGTTCCTGGCTCTTGCTGGGTCTGGCGTTACTGATGCTGGCGATCGTTATTATTCCCGGCGTAGGGCGCACGGTAAATGGTAGTACGCGCTGGATTTCGTTTGGCAGTATCAACTTTCAGCCCTCTGAGTTGGCCAAGCTATTTTTGGTGGCTTACCTCGCGGCATATCTGGTGCGCCGCAATCAAGAGGTGCAAAAGAGTCTGTGGGGTTTTATCAAGCCGCTTTTGGTGCTGGCGGTCGCTGCGATGTTGTTGTTGGCGGAGCCGGACTTTGGCGCCACAGTGGTTATTGGTAGCGCATTTGTCGGCATGATGTTTCTCAGTGGCGCAAAAATTGGCCGCTTTATTGTGCTGATCGCCGGTTGTGTCGGCATGATGGCCATTCTAATTTACTCCAGCCCCTATCGACTGGAACGACTGACCGCTTATGTCGATCCGTGGAAAGACCAGTTCGGTAGCGGTTATCAGCTGACTCAGTCGCTCATTGCGTTCGGGCGCGGTGAATTGACCGGCGTGGGGCTCGGTAACAGTATTCAGAAGCAATTTTATCTGCCCGAAGCGCATACCGATTTCGTGCTGGCAATCTTGGCTGAGGAGTTTGGGTTATTGGGCACGCTGGCGGTCATCGCTTTGTTTACCGCGCTGGTGTACCGCGCTTTTCACATCGGATATGTTGCTGAGCGTCTGCAAAACTTTTACGCGGCTTATTTGGCCTACGGCATTGCATTGCTGATTGGGGTACAAGCGTTTATCAATATGGGTGTGACGATGGGCTTGTTGCCGACCAAGGGGCTGACCTTGCCTTTGGTGAGTTATGGGGGTTCAAGCTTGATCGTGACCTGCGCATGCATCGGTCTGTTGGTGCGCATTCATCGCGACAGCATTGGGGCCTTGAGCGCACCTCGTGTGACCAAAAAAGCGGGGGCCACGGATGACTGAACGCACCTTTTTGATTATGGCCGGGGGGACCGGCGGTCATGTTTACCCTGCCTTAGCGACCGCTCAGGGTTTATTGGCTCGGCACAATAAGGTGGTCTGGATGGGCGCCTCCGGCGGCATGGAAGAGCGCGTGATCGGCAAGACCGAGATTCCATTTCATGGGCTGTCCGTGCACGGCGTGCGAGGCAAGCGTTTGCTGACGCGCTTGCTGGCACCTTTACACATTGCCAAAGCGGTTTTTCAAGCGCGAAAAGTGATACGAGCCACACGTCCCGATTGCGTTTTGGGCATGGGTGGGTATGCTTCCGGCCCCGGTGGCTTGGCGGCGCGATTGAGCGGGTGCCCGCTGATCATTCACGAACAAAATGCGGTAGCGGGATTGACGAATCGAATACTGGCGCGCCTGGCGACACGTGTGTTGGAGGCGTTTCCAAATAGCTATGGTCACAAGATCAGCGCCGAGCAGGTCGGTAATCCCTTGCGTCAGGAAATCATCGCATTGCATGGGGAATCACGGGCGCTTGCCACACCGGGTAGCAAGCTACGAATGCTGGTGATGGGAGGAAGTCTCGGCGCTGAGAGTCTGAATCAATGTCTGCCGCAAGCACTGGCACGGGTGCAGCCTGATTTACGGCCTGAAATTTGGCATCAGAGCGGAGCCAACAAGCAGGACGCCACTCAGCAACGCTATGAAGATCTTGGTGTTGAAGCGAGGGTGACGGCATTTATAGAAGACATGGCGGCCGCCTATCGTTGGGCGGATTTTGTGATTTGCCGTGCCGGCGCGCTGACGATTTCCGAGCTCTGTGTGGCCGGCTTAGGAGCCATTTTGGTGCCTTATCCGCATGCTGTGGATGATCATCAAACATTGAATGCCAAGCACATGGTTGATGCCGGCGCAGCCTGGATCCTGCCGCAAGCACAAATGAGCCCGCAGAGTCTGGCAGAAATATTAGAACCCTTGTTAGCCAAGCCCGAGCGCATCCGGCGTTTGGGCGAGGCTGCGCATAAGATCGCGCAGCCGGCCGCTACCGAAAAAGTCGTCGCAGAGTGCATCCAGGTCGCTCTGCAAGCTGGAAGAGCATAAATGAGTAAACGAGAAGCAGAACGCAGCATGCCCGCGGGGTCCTTGATTGCACAGGTTCCCGAAATGCGTCGTATCAGCCGTATTCACTTTGTCGGCATCGGTGGTGCAGGGATGTGCGGTATTGCCGAGGTATTGTTGAACCAAGGGTATTACAAGATCAGTGGTTCTGATCTGGCACGCTCTGCCGTCACAGATCGCTTACAGTCACAGGGTGCATGCATTCATCTGGGGCATGTCGCCGCTCATGTCGATGGCGTCGATGTGGTGGTGATATCCAGCGCGGTCGGTGAAGATAATCCAGAGGTGATGGCTGCACGCCAAAACCGTATCCCGGTGGTTCGACGCGCCGAAATGTTGGCCGAAATCATGCGCTTTCGACATGGCATCGCCATCGCGGGAACGCACGGCAAGACCACGACCACCAGCTTGATTGCATCGATCCTGGGGGAAGCCGGGCTGGATCCGACGTTCGTCATTGGCGGGCGCCTCAACAGCGCGGGCACGAATGCGCGGCTGGGGGCTTCACGTTACCTGGTCGCAGAAGCGGACGAAAGCGATGCGTCCTTCCTGCATTTGACGCCGATGGTTTCGGTGGTGACCAATATCGAAGCGGACCACATGCACACCTACGGCAACGACTTCTCGAAGTTGGTGCAAACCTTCATCGATTTTTTGCATAACTTGCCTTTTTATGGCTTGGCTGTGTTGTGCATTGATGATCCCGTAGTGCGTGAGATGCTGCCTCAAGTGGCGCGTCCCACGGTGACCTATGGTTTGAGTGAAGACGCAGACGTGCGCGCGGTCGATATTCAGCAGCGTGGTATGAATAACCGGTTTACCGTTCTGAGACAGGGACGTGAGCCCTTGGTGGTGGATCTGCACATTCCAGGCCTGCACAACGTGCTGAATGCCTTAGCTGCGATTGCGGTCGCCTCTGATGAAGGT
>JBFHRI010000139.1:0-8040 GCA_041591755.1 Oleiphilaceae bacterium | reverse complement strand
TATGCGTTCCCAGGCAACGTGCGCGAACTACAAAACATTATCGAACGCGCATTTACCCTGTGTGAAAACAACTTGATCCGCGCACGAGACCTGCAATTGAGTGAGCAGGACAACGCATCGCCGGTACGCGCCGCTCCGACCCAGTCAGCACCCTCACCCACTCTTGAGAGCACGCCCACGCCGCTAAAAGATTCGACGCAAATAAGCCAAACGCTGCCCGAGCTTCATCGCCCAGCCGGGCAGTCATTGGAAGAATATTTGGAGCAGATAGAGCGCGCCGAAATCGAGGCTGCGCTGATGAAAACAAAATGGAACCGTACAGCGGCGGCGAAGGAGCTGGGCATCAGCTTTCGCGCTTTACGCTATCGACTCAAAAAACTTGAGATGGATTAGCGCGCCGCGCGTTGGATGAAATGCTTTGGGTTCATGGCTTTGCCATCCTTAAGCACCTCATAATGCACATGCGGCCCTGTCGCGCGACCCGAGCGGCCGATCTTGGCAATGGTTTGGCCTTTTTTAACCACGGTTCCGACGCCAACCAGTAATTCCTTACAATGCGCATAACGGGTTGAGTAACCACCCGCGTGGGCGATTTCAACCATTAAGCCGTAGCCGCTATCTTTGCCCGCAAACGTCACCACGCCAGACGCCACCGCAATAATAGGACTCCCTTCCTTGCCTGCGAAGTCCACCCCAGAATGCCACGCGCGCTTGCCACTGATTGGGTCACTGCGATAACCAAAGGAGGAGGACATCCACCCCCAAGGGACAGGGCGACCGGCAATGAACAGCTCACTATCTATGCTGCGATTAATCATGAGTTGATCAATCATTTTGAGCTGCTGTTCGCGATCCTGAATTTGGCGAGCCAGTGCCGCAATGTTGTCGCTCAGTTCTTGCAGACTGTATGACTCGAGCTCATCGCTATTAACCGGCCCGCCCATCGCGGGGGGAGAGCTGAAATCGAACTCCCCATTCTCCAACTTCGCGGCCTCGGTCAGTCTTTGACCTAAAGCATCAAGGCGCAACAACCGTGCCTGTAAATTTGCCATACGCACCGTGAGCGCATCAATTTGCTCTTGCGACTGCTGCTTCAGACCCTGTAAGTCGCGTGATTGTTGTTCGATTGCCTCGGCCCACGCTTCGGTCACATCCTGACCCAAAAGATCATGAATGGCATGTCCAGGCTGATGGGCCATTTGATAGCCGAGCGCGGCGAATACACCCGCGAACGACAATACCCCCACCAGTACCACCAAGACCATGAGGCCATTGATGCGTAGCGTTTTCGACTGGCCATGTTTGCGGCCCATGATAATAATGTTCATTGACGCGTATCTACTTTGATGAGTTCAGACACTCCAAGTGTTCGTTTTCGTGATCAAACACGAAAAATACAGCGCGGCACAACGAGCTTAGTGGTGTTTTTAATGAATCAAACGCTGAAACGCAATAACATTGTCACCCCAACGCGACTCAATACTCATTCTCCCCATGCCAGCCAAAGCCAACCGAAAGCTCAGCGAACGGCTCTCTGCCGCAAGAACCTGCAAAACGAATGCCGACTTGCGGACACTGATCAATCGCGCCACCGCGCTGGGTCAACTGGATGCGACCTTTCAAGAATGCTTGCCAAGCCCTTTGCGCAATCATATTCAGCTTGCGGATGTCGTCGGCGAATGCCTGAACTTGCGCTGCCATTCTGCGGCATTGGCCACACGCTTTCGCATGCAACAAGACACGATTATGCAAGCCCTGAAAGCGACCTCTGCATTTTGCCAGGTCAAACGGATCTCGATTCGCATCAAACCGGTGCAAACGCGAGCCATTCAGAAATCGTCAACTCGCTCCCTGAGTCAAGAAAATGCCCAGCTCCTACTGGAGGAAGCCGGGCATACCAAAGATCAAAAACTAAAAGCGGTACTTACGCGGATTGCAATGCGCGCCAATCCTCCATCCTGACATCAGGCAGCCAGGATGGGCTTCATGTAGGAAATTGGCGCCGCACTGGCATCTTCAAAGGTCGTCATTTCATAGGCATCCGGTTGGGCGAGTAGCTTGCGCAACAACTTGTTGTTCAAGCCATGTCCGGATTTATCACCTTTGAATTCGCCAATCAGACTATGGCCAAGCAAATACAAGTCGCCAATGGCGTCGAGTATCTTGTGCTTGACGAATTCGTCTTCGTAACGCAGTCCATCTTCGTTCACAACGCGGTATTCGTCGACCACAATGGCATTGTCCACGCTACCACCCAGGGCCAGATTCATCGCACGCAAGCGCTCGATGTCGCGCATGAAGCCGAAGGTGCGTGCGCGGCTGACTTCTTTGACAAACGAGGTGCTGGAGAAGTCGATACTGGCCACCTGGCTACGATCCTTGAAGACAGGATGATTGAAGTCAATCGTGAACCCGACCTTGAAGCCGTTAAACGGCAGGAAGGTGGCGGTTTTACCCTCTTCCTCGACCGTGACTTCACGCAAGATACGAATGAACTTTTTGGGGGCGTTTTGCTCTTCAATGCCGGCCGATTGGATCAGGAATACGAAGGGCCCCGCACTCCCATCCATAATCGGAACTTCTTCCGCATTCAACTCAATACGGCAGTTGTCGATGCCCAAACCGGCCATCGCTGACAACAGGTGCTCCACAGTCGAAACTTTAACGCCGTTGTTAACCAGCGTTGTCGACAGTAGCGTCTCACCCACGTTGACTGCGCGAGCCGGAACTTCCATCGGAGGATTGAGATCGACACGACAGAAAACAATGCCGTGATCCACTGGAGCCGGTTTCAAGGTCAAAAAGACCTTCTTACCGGAGTGCAATCCCACACCGGTCGCCCGGATGGTGTTCTTCAGAGTGCGTTGTTTAAACATGTCGTTGACATCTACCTTATATGGAAGCCGCAATTGGCCAAAAAACAGGCGCATACTAACAGAATGAGACCTGTTCCCCAATCCTTACGCGTTACTATTCGTTAATTCCCTCTATAGTCTGTCCTTATGAGGGGGCCGCCAACTCCACTTTTGGCAGCCCATCCCATTTAGTCTGCCTGGCGACGCAGAAACGCTGGAATATCCAGATAATCCACTCGAGCATTGGTGTTGGTCGCACGGCTGGTGTCTACCGCAGCATTCCCGGCATCGACGCTCGCACGACGACGAATCACCGCGGGGCGATCCAACTGGTTATAGTCCATCGTGCCGTTGACCGGACGCGTGGTGTTATCGATGACTTTGACTGGCTTTTCAATCGCATGTGACAGGCCGGTGGCCACGACGGTCACTTTCAGTTCGTCGGTCATTTCCGGATCGATAACGGTGCCCACGACCACCGTCGCGGTATCCGAGGCGAACTCTTCAATAATACTACCCACTTCGGAAAACTCACCCAGGTTCAGATCCACGCCTGCAGTGATGTTGACCAGAATGCCACGTGCGCCTTGCAGATTGATATCTTCCAGCAACGGCGAACGAATGGCGGCTTCAGCGGCTTCACGCGCACGGTTTTCGCCCGTCGCACGACCCGTTCCCATCATCGCCATGCCCATTTCGGACATCACGGTCTTCACATCAGCGAAGTCGACGTTGATCATGCCCGGGCGAATAATCAGGTCGGCAATGCCCTGGACCGCGCCTTGCAATACGTCATTAGCGGCCGCAAACGCATCCAGCAGCGTGGTGGTTTTGCCCAATACCGCCAGGAGTTTCTCATTGGGGATCGTAATCAGGGAATCAACATGCTCGGCCAGCTCGGCCAAACCCGCTTCGGCGATGCGCATACGCTTGCCGCCTTCGAAGGGGAAGGGTTTAGTGACCACCGCAACGGTCAGAATACCCAGGTCGCGCGCCACTTCGGCCACGATCGGCGCGCCGCCCGTACCGGTGCCGCCGCCCATACCGGCAGTGATAAAGACCATATCCGCACCTTTCAGCGCTTCGGCGATGCGCTCACGGTCTTCCAGGGCAGCCTGGCGACCGACTTCAGGATTGGCACCCGCTCCCAGCCCCTTAGTAATGGAGGTACCCAGCTGAATGACCGCTTTGGAGTCCAGGTCCTTCAAAGCCTGAGCATCAGTGTTTGCGCAAATGAAATCAACGCCATCAACCTGGCGCTCCAGCATGTGGCGCACGGCATTACCGCCGCCTCCCCCGACACCCACCACTTTGATCACTGCGCTTTGTGATATGTTTTCTACAAGTTCAAACATCGCCCTTCTCCTGATTTTTTAACTGCTAGTTGTTTGCCTGATTTTTTTTGATTGTTGACGACGCAACTGGACAGCCCCGTCCGGCTTGTCGTCTTACCGGTTAGAAATTCCCGGTAAACCAGTTTTTGAGCTTTTCCATGACACTGGGTCCCTTTTCCGGGACATGTTCCCGCGCGCGTCCTGCTTCCTGTTGTTTCAGTCCATACATCAGCAACCCGACACCTGTGGAGTACATCGGGTTATTCACCACATCGGACAGACCTGTCACCCCTTGCGGAGAGGCGAGTCTGACCGGCATGTGGAAAATCTCTTCCGCTAACTCGACCACACCCTCCATTTTCGAAGTGCCGCCGGTTAACACAATGCCTGCTGCAATGAGATCCTCATAACCGCTGCGTCGCAGCTCTGATTGGATCAAGGTGAACAGTTCTTCATACCGCGGCTCGACCACTTCTGCCAGCGCCTGGCGTGACAGGTCTCTCGGCGGACGGTCCCCTACACTGGGCACCTTGATGGTTTCATCGGCACCGGCCAATTGGGTCAGTGCACAGGCATATTTCTTCTTAATTTCTTCGGCGTTTTGCGTGGGCGTACGTAAGGCCATCGCAATATCGTTGGTGACTTGATCGCCGGCAATCGGAATCACCGCGGTATGACGAATTGCTCCACCGGTGAAGATCGCGATATCTGTGGTGCCACCGCCGATGTCAACCACACATACACCGAGTTCTTTTTCATCATCAGTGAGCACGGCATAGCTTGAGGCCAACTGCTCAAGAATGATGTCATCGACTTCAAGACCACATTTCTGCACACATTTTTCGATGTTCTGTGCAGCGTTGACGGCGCAGGTCACCAAATGGACCTTGGCCTCTAAGCGCACACCGGACATCCCTAGGGGCTCCTTGATACCTTCCTGACTATCAATCACATACTCTTGTGGCAGAATATGTAGCACTTTCTGGTCAGCGGGGATCGCGACCGCCTGTGCGGCATCGATGACGCGATCGATATCGGCCTGTGTCACTTCGCGCTCGCGAATCGCCACGATACCGTGCGAATTCATACTGCGAATATGACTACCCGCAATCCCTGCATAAACCGATTGAATGCGACAGCCGGCCATCAACTCGGCCTCCTCCACCGCACGCTGAATAGCATGCACGGTGGTTTCAATATTCACGACGACACCGCGCTTCAAGCCGCGTGACTCATGCGACCCAATGCCGACAATGTCCACTCTACCGTCATCCGCGCGTCTGCCGACGATCGCCACCACTTTAGAGGTGCCGATATCCAATCCGACGATAAGTTTGTGATCTGTTAAGCCAGCCATACGGTCTACCTAATTACATTCATTCTTGCTTTGCCCCTGTACTGAGCCCTTGGGCTTCAGGAGCGCCACTTCACTGCCGCCCCATTCGGGTAACGGAGGTCTATTCTCAAAATTCGGGTCAAGTCATCGGTACTGAGATTACTCAGAACGCGACCCAGGCGCTCGATCTTGGCATCCATGTCGCCGGTGCCAAGAGCAATGCTTATGCCACCCTCAAGTTCAACTTCCCAGGCGCCTCTTGCTGACTGCGTCAAGCTCAGCGGTTGCACGCCGAAGGCCTCAAATTTGGGCTGTAAGCGCTGCCAGGTCTCAAATACCTCCAGCCGTGCCAAGTCAGAATCTAGATCAGGCGCCTGCAGGCGCGGCAAGTTTAAGTCGTTGACCATCGCCTGCGGCGTAAACAGCTGTCCGCGCTCATTCAATAAAGCGCCCTCCCCCCAGTAAGCGATCGGCGTTTGCTCTATCACCACGATCATCAGGCTACCCGGCCAGCGGCGACTAACCACGGCCTGACTGACCCAGGGCTCTTGTTCGATTTCATACTTGATCTGATTGAGGTTGACGGTAAGGAAGCCCCCCCCCAACCAACGCTGCGCCTGCACTTCCATCTGCGTTGAACTGAGATACTTGAACTCGCCCTGCACCTTCACTGCGGTAAGTTCATGATCAAACGCTGCCGCCCAGAGGTCTTTCGTTGCCGCCGCCACCATCAGCAGCAGCGCCAACAATAACCAACCTACTTTTGCCGGAGTCAACCACTCGCGCCACGCCCAGTCCACAGACACCATGTCAGCCTGAGCGGCACGGCGCGTTGCAGCGGGATATCGTTGAGTGGTTGCCGTCATCACTATTGCTCCAGTGTTTGCTGCGCAATCCTGACCACCAGCTCTGGGAAAGACATCCCCGCTGCGCGTGCCGCCATCGGCACTAAACTGTGGTCGGTCATGCCCGGAATCGTGTTGGCTTCAAGCAACCAGAAGTTGCCTTGACCATCCTGCATCACATCGATGCGTCCCCAGCCGCGGCAGTCGAGTGCCTCGAACGCATCCAAGGCCAGGGTTTTGATGCGCTTCTCATCACTCTCACTCAAGCCGCTGGGCAACAAGTATTGCGTCGAGTCCGACTGATACTTGGCGGCATAATCATAAAATTCATGGTCGGTTTTTAGTCCAATGACGGGCAAGGCCTCACCGTTCAGGACGCCGACTGTAAACTCACCCCCTTCGATCCACTGCTCCACCAGAACCAAGGGATCATGTTGCAGCGCGGCATCCACCGCGGCATCCAGCTCGGAACGATTTGCCACTTTGTACACGCCAATCGAAGAACCCTCTCGCGCGGGCTTCACTGCCAACGGGTAAGGCAACACGTCTTTGGCAATGCGACTGCGGTTTTGCTGATCAACATAGACGAATTTGGGCGTCGGTAAGCCCATGCCGAGCCACACGCTCTTGGTGCGAATCTTGTCCATGGCCAATGCCGAGCTCATGACGCCACTGCCTGTATAGGGGCGCTGCAGGATCTCCATCAGCGCTTGCAGGCAGCCGTCTTCTCCACCGCGACCGTGTACGGCCAGGAAGGCACGATCAAAGTCACCGGCCTGCTGAATCGAAGACAAATGCCCGTCATAATCAATGGCAAAGGCTTCCACACCTGCTTGTTGCAGCGCTTCCAGCACAGCCTGACCACTCTTCAACGAGACGGCGCGCTCGCCAGAGGTGCCTCCCAGAACAACCGCGACCCGCCCCAGGGCCTTGATGACATCTTCCGGCGCTTTGTAACTCACGACTTCAACCCCAATTGATTTTCCAGCAGGCGCGCGGCCAGCGCGCCAACGTTTCCTGCGCCCTGTGTCAGGACCAGGTCTCCATCCTGCAACACATTGCGCAGAATGCTTTCAATTTCTTCGCCATTCTCGACATGAATGGGTTCTGTTTTGCCGCGCTGACGAATACTGCGGCACAAGCTGCGGCTATCGGCGCCGGTAATCGGCGCTTCGCCGGCGGGATAGACGTCGAGCAACAACAGGACATCTACTTCGCTCAAAACCTTGACGAAATCTTCATACAAATCGGATGTACGGCTATAGCGGTGTGGTTGAAAAATCATCACCACTCGCTTACCAGGCCAACCGGCCCGTATCGCATTTAAGGTTGCGCGCACTTCGCTAGGGTGATGTCCATAGTCATCGACGACCATCACGCTGCCCACCGACAATTGCAGATCGCCATACACCTGGAAGCGACGCCCCACGCCCTGAAATTCGTGCAAGGCGCGCACAATCGCTTGATCTGCGACACCTTCATCAGAGGCGACCGCAATCGCAGCTAAGGCATTCAGCACGTTGTGCAGGCCTGGAATGTGCAGATCCACCACCAAGGGCTCACGTCCCTGTCTCAGAACGGTAAAACGGTTATTCATACCACGCTGCTGAATATCGACCGCGCGCACGTCTGCGTCTTCACTCAACCCATAGGTCACCGTGGGACGCGCC
>JBFHRI010000138.1:0-8068 GCA_041591755.1 Oleiphilaceae bacterium | reverse complement strand
GTCGGGTGATACCGAAGTGCTACATAAAGTCGACAAATGTGAGACCTACGAAAGTACCGTGGAGGCGCTGAACAAGATACATGCTGCTGGCTTGCGCTCTTCCGTGATGGTGCTGAATGGGCTGGGCGGACGCAAGTATTCGGCACAGCATGCACTGAACTCGGCGCGCGCCATTAATGCGACACAGCCCAATTATGTGTCGACGCTGATTGTCAGTTTTCCGATGGGCGAGGATAGGTTCCGCGAGCGCTTTACCGATTTTGAGCCTTTAAATCAGCGTGAGCTCTTTCAGGAGCTGCATCAATTTATCAGTCACCTTGAGCTGCAATCGACGATTTTTCGCAGTGATCATGCTTCCAATTATTTGCCGCTCAAGGGCGTTTTGAACAAAGATAAAGCGCGTTTGCTAGCGCAACTAGAGATGGCGATCCATCACCCAGAGCGGATGATTCTGCGCCAGGAATGGCAGCGCGGACTGTAAACCCAACTAGTCGAGGAGTGCTTTATGACCATGTCGACCGAACTTCCCAATATTCCCGAAGAAATCCGTCAGCTGGTCAGTGAAGGCAAGCGTTTACCGCCGGTGCAAAACTGGCACCCTGAACGCACGGGTGAAATCGATATTCGGATTGCCAGTGATGGCAGGTGGTATTTTCAAGGCGAGGAAATGACACGCGAAGCCACGGTGCATTTGTTCTCAACGATATTGCGTCGTGATGGCGAAGACTATTATCTGGTGACGCCGGCTGAAAAGCAGAAGATTCAAGTAGAGGATGTGCCTTTTGTCGTGCGCTTAATGGATGTCGAAGCAGCGGGGACGGCGCAGCAGAAGATTCATTTTTCCACCAATGTCGGGGATCACTTTACGCTTTCGGCAGAACATCCACTGTCGCTGCGTGGTGATGCCAAGGAGCCGCGACCCTATGTGCGGGTGCGCGACCGCTTGGAGGCCCGACTCTTGTCGCCGGTGTACTACGAGCTGGCCAACTATGTAGAGCAGGATGCCCAGGGGCAATTGAGCGTGCTCAGCGCGGGGGAGCGTTTCTTGCTGTCTAATGCATAGGGGTGCTCGACGTTGCATCGGAGTCTTCTTGGGTTTCGGTCGCCGCCGCGTCGGTGTCTTCGGGCAGTTCAATGATCAGGGTGATCTTTTTGACTAGAAATTCCTTGAAGTGGGCGGGAATGATGGCTTCGGTAGGTACGTCTCCTACGCCGACGAAGTTGGGATTTCCGCTGTTTGTGTTGTAGGTGTGCTTCACTACTTGTTCGGGCACTTTCACTGTGCTGATGTAAAAATCAAAGTCCTTAATAATCACATCGAAATAGTCGGCATAGTTTTTGGCCGCAATTTCGCCGGCACGGCGCAAGGCATACTCGGTCAGCAGTGCTTCGTCCGCATCTTTGTGATAGCTCTCGTAAATGACTTCATATTGTCGATTGCCCAAGGCTTGTTCGCTGTAGCCATCGGGGGTAAATTCAGGTCGGGCCTGGTAGGTCAGTGCGGTGCTGCAGGCGGCTAAGAAGGCGATGCTCAACAGCAGTAAAGTGGTTTTCAAGGTGCCCATGAATTGACTCATCACTTGGTCCTGTTTTCGGTTTTTGCTGCTCATAATGCGGGGGCGTCGAACCCAGAGTCGATCACCCAATCGCGAAAATGATCCAAGATGGCCTGATCGCGTTGTGCGCCGGCCAGGTATTTTTGCATGCCGGGTGCAAGGGCGGACGCAGCCACCTTGCTGGCGTGATTCATCGCTTGTAATTGTTGCAGCGCATCATTCATTAAGGCTTGTTGCACGTTCCTGTCTGCAGCGAAGGCATTGAAAAACGCGATCACCGAGGCCGAGGGCCCCGATTCCATCAGCAGGGCATGAGGATCTTGTAATTGCATACGATCCCCGGTGTTGGAGACTGCAATAGGCATCACTTGCCGCGCCGGCGCTAGCAGGCTTTGCATAGCACCTGATTTCACCGCAAACTGCAGGCGCGCGCCGAAGGCGATGTAGTAGCGCAATTCTGGGTCAAATTCCCGCGCGTGGATGAGCTGTTCAAAAATATCCTGGCGCCCGAGATTGATAAAGACCTCTGAATTTGGCGCAAGTTCGCGCTGTGTGCGCAGCACAAAGTTTTGATCTTCTACGCTGAGTCGCGTGCCGCGTAATCCACACCGGCGAAACAGCTGTGTCAGCGGGGTGAAATGGGTGTTAAACCAGCCCAAGCGAAACGCGTTCACGCTTAGGTTTTCGATCACCTGCGGATCAAGTGTGGGATCAATCTGCCGCAGGTACTGCACGATTTGCTGCACGCGCTGAGTGTGCATCGCGAGCACGTTGGGGAGTACTGCATGCATGGCGCCGAGTTGTTTAAGCTGCGCCGCATCCAGATAAGTGCCGTGATACGCGCGTATTTGTTCGTCGGTCTCGCAGGCCGAGAGCAGCAAGCGGCTGACGGCTGAGCTGGGTGACGGCGCCTGGCGCGCAAGTTGATGCAAGAGGGCAATGGCTGGATCCACTTGCCCGGGGTAATTGATGTGTTCCGGTGGGCTCAGTCGCTGTGCTGCGGGCTGTTGCCATAACACGCTGCCTGCTGGCAGTGCTTCGCGCGTAAAGGTTTGCAGCGAGCCGAGAGGGCCGACAAGCGTCTCGAGGGCCGGGTGCAAGGTGATACCGGCATGTGCGGCCAGTTGCAGGGTCTGTTTCAGTTCAGGCGACATTTTCCAGTACCCAGTTGCGGTTGGCTTGGATGATCAGTTCTTCTTTCTGCAGCAGGTCATAAAAGCGCAGTAAACGCGGTGGCAGCGTCTCACGCTGTACCGAGCGATAGCGATTATTGGCAGCGAGTGCATCCAGCATTTGCAGGTAGGTCTGGAGCAAGGGGCTCTGCAGTTGTGCTGTTGCAACGCTTTGGCCGCCTGTAAGCGAGTCGCTGAGGTACTGCGTTAAGTAGAGCGTGGGCGCCTGCTCGGTCATTAAGGCCGCATTATCATTGAGAAAAAACAGCATTTGACCTTGATGTTGCAGGGTCTGAAGTTTGTACTTTTTTTGGAGGTGGTTAAATGCGTTAGGCCTCGTCAAAGATGCGACAGGTGTAAAGATGCGTCTTGCAGGCTCAATGAAGTGGGTGCCATTCGGATCGAAATAGTTGTAGTGAATGGCATGCATCAACAAGTCTTTGTGGCCATAGCTGATAAAAAGCTGATCACCGGCGCGGTAGCTTTGGCGTGTATACACTTGAACGCGCTCGCCATCAAAGCTATTTTCGTTACCGAGGCGGTCGGAATGGTTGAACTGATCCAGCACGGGTACGATGCCCACTTCTTTAAACGAGCGACTTTTGTAGTTCAAAAATACCGTCAACACGACTTGCGGATCCAAAGATGGGTCCATCGCACAAACCGCTGCAACCACGCGTTCGGCTTTTTCATTGGCATTTTTGACCCAGCTGTAAGCGGTCGGACTCATGCTGCGCAGCAAAAGGAGCTCGGCCTCACTGATAAACTGAGTTGAGTACTGCTGCATGGCTTCAAGCGGTTCGAATCCCTTTAGAATCCCGCTAAAAGCAGAGTCGTCACCTAGCGTCAATTCACGGGCTGTGGCAAGTAGATAAGGCAGATCGACATCACTGAGTTCGGCTGGGATGCGGCGATCCCGTTTGGGGCGAATCAGCTGTGCGGCAGGAAAGCTTGCCAAGAGGGTGTTTGCAGGAATGTCGCGTAAGGCGTACATGCCGTAAATACCATTCACGGCCTTACGCTCAACCGCTTCATGCAGAAACAAGCCGTGTGCGCTTGCCCACTGCTTTTGTTGGCAGAAAACCTCGGTACTCAAAAGATGACTCCAGAATCTGGCTCGGGACGAGGCGCCACTTTAACGAATTGTGTCGCGCTTTCAAACGAGAACCCTCAGGCTTTTGATCCGGTTCACGGCCGTGTGTGTCGATCGCTTTGATCTGTGATGTGGAAGTTCAGAAATGTTAAAGGCAGCCGAAGCTGCCTTTAACGGATTCATCCGAGTTTACATGTTCGGATAGTTCGGGCCGCCGCCGCCCTCTGGCGTCACCCAGGTAATGTTCTGTGCAGGGTCTTTGATGTCGCAAGTCTTACAGTGCACGCAGTTTTGTGCATTAATCTGGAAGCGCTTGCTGCCATCGTCGTTTTCCACCACTTCGTAAACCCCAGCCGGACAGTAGCGCTGCGCCGGTTCGTCGTACTTGGGCAGATTCTGCTGAATCGGGATGCTGGGATCGCTCAGCCGCAAATGACAGGGTTGATCTTCCTCATGGTTGGTGTTGGACAAAAACACTGAAGACAAGCGATCGAACGTGATCTTGCCATCGGGTTTAGGATACTCGATCTTCTTGCACTGACTGGCCGGCTTCAGCGCTGCGTAGTCTGGCGTGGTGTCGCGGAAGGTGAAGGGCAGCTTACCACCAAAAATGTTGTGATCCAGGAACACGTAACCCGCACCAATAAAGCTGCCCAGCTTATGCATCACGCCGACGAAGTTGCGCACGCCATGCAGTTCCTGATATAGCCAGCTGTCTTTGAATAGCTTGTCGAAGTTGGTGGCTTCTTCACCGATCGCGCCGTCTTTGAGCTTGGCCGCGACCGCTTCAGCGGCGATCAGTCCGCTCTTCATGGCGGTGTGCGTGCCTTTGATCTTCAGCGGGTTCATGGTGCCGGCATCACAGCCGATCAACAGACCTCCGGGGAAGGTCATCTTCGGCAGGGCATACAGGCCGCCTTTAACCAAGGCGCGTGCGCCATAGCTAACGCGCTTGCCGCCCTCGAGAATGTTGCGCAGCACCGGATGGTTTTTTACGCGCTGCATTTCTTCGAAGGGGCTGACGTGCGGGTTGCTGTAGCTCAGATCGGTAATCAGGCCCAAGGTGACCTGATTGTTTTCGGTATGGTAGAGGAACCAGCCGCCGGTCGAACCAGACTCGCTCAGGGGCCAGCCCAGACCATGCATCACGGTGCCTTCTTTATGCTTGGCGGGATCAATATCCCACAGCTCTTTGACGCCGATACCGTAGTGTTGTGGGTCGCGGCCTTCGTTCAAGTTGAACTTGGCCATCAGCTGCTTGCCCAGGTGACCGCGGCAGCCTTCGGCGAACAGCGTATATTTGGCGTGCAGCTCCATGCCAGGCATAAATGAATCTTTCGGTTGCCCATCCATCCCGACGCCCATGTCTCCGGTGGCCACACCTTTAACGCGGCCATCTTCATGGTACAGAATTTCTGCTGCTGCAAATCCTGGGTATACCTCGACGCCCAGCGCTTCGGCCTGTTCGGCGAGCCAGCGACACACATTGCCCAGGCTGATGATATAGTTGCCGTCGTTATGGGTAGGCTTGGGAATAAAAGCGTTAGGAAGTTTAATGGCTTTTTCGGCGCCCGTCATAAAGTAGAACTCGTCGCCTTTCACGGGCGTGTTCAGCGGTGCGCCCATGTTTTTCCAGTCCGGAAACAACTCGTTTAGTGCCGTGGGTTCGAGCACCGCTCCAGACAGAATATGTGCGCCAACCTCGGAGCCCTTTTCGACCACGCATACGCTGATCTCTTGGCCGGTTTGCTCGGCGATTTGACGTAGCCGGCAAGCTGCGGATAACCCGGCCGGGCCGCCGCCAACAATGAGTACGTCAAACTCCATAGATTCACGTTCCACAATAGGTCTCCTCACGTAAATTCAGCGAAACTTTCAACACGCCGGCATTGAGCCTCAGCCAGCATCGATCAAACCAGCCTAAACAGGTCGCTGCGGTCTTGTAAGCGCCGCGTTGGCGAATTGGATCAGTTGTTTAGGGGGCTGTTTAAAGCGCGCGATTATACAGACAACGCCGCAATCTGGCACCCTGAATCTAAGCTGATTCAAACGCGCGTTTGAATTTTATCTGAAACAAGAGGTGCTGTAAAAATGATTTTGATCTGACGCCAGAGCGACGTTATGTTGCCGGCGTGGGTTCAAGCCTTGGACAAGCTTTGCTCAAGTATTGACCTAAGTCGCATTTGTCGGCAGTATATGGCGCTCCGCGAAACTGCTCTTCAAATTGTTTTTACTTTAACGCTTTGAAATATATCCACTTTCCGGTTTCGCGCCGCAATCCGGGTCAGATCGTGTGCCGTACTCTGCGCCGATCATGGGCCTCCAATTTTTCACTAATCATTGAAGAACGAGGAATCTATGAAGGTTCTGGTCGCTGTTAAACGAGTGATTGACTACAACGTCAAAGTGCGCGTCAAGTCTGACAACACCGGCGTTGATCTTACCAACATCAAGATGGCAATGAACCCGTTCTGCGAAATCGCAGTCGAAGAAGCGGTTCGCCTGAAGGAAAAAGGCGTCGCTACAGAAATCGTGGTGGTGTCAATCGGTTCTAAATTGGCGCAGGAGCAGATTCGTACTGCGCTGGCCTTGGGTGCGGATCGCGGCATTCTGATCGAGGCTGATCAGGAAGTGCAGTCGCTGCAGGCCGCCAAACTGCTTAAGGCGGTGGTCGACAAAGAACAGCCTCAGTTGGTCATTCTGGGCAAACAGTCCATCGACTCTGACAACAACCAGACCGGTCAAATGCTGGCTGCACTGGCGGGTATGGCGCAAGGTACGTTTGCCTCTGAAGTCGTGGTTGAGGGCGACAAAGTCAAGGTGACCCGCGAAGTCGATGGTGGTTTGCAAACGGTGGCCTTGAATCTGCCTGCAGTGGTGACGACCGATCTGCGTTTGAACGAACCACGCTATGCGTCGCTGCCAAATATTATGAAGGCGAAGAAGAAACCTCTGGATACGCTGACGCCTGCAGATTTGGGTGTAGAGTTGAAGTCGGCCCTGACGATCACCAAGGTGGAAGAGCCGCCAAAACGTTCCGCAGGCATCAAAGTGGGTAGCGTGGCGGAGCTGGTCGAGAAACTGAAAAACGAAGCGAAGGTGATCTAAATGAGCATTCTGGTAATTGCAGATCATGACAATAGCAGCCTGAAGCCTGTCACGCTGAATGTGTTGGCAGCAGCCCAGGCCATCGGTGGCGACATCCATGTATTGGTGGCTGGTCAGGGTTGTGGCGCTGTGGCGGAAGCAGCGGCCAAAGCAGCAGGCGTGGCCAAGGTGCTGGTGGCTGACAATGCTGCTTACGGTCATCACCTGGCGGAAAATCTGGGTCTTCTGGTTGCTGAGTTGGGTAAGAACTATTCGCATATCCTGACTGCCGCAACCACCACGGGTAAAGATTTTCTGCCGCGCGTCGCTGCGCTGCTGGATGTAGCTCAAATTTCCGACATCATTCGCGTTGAAGCGGCAGATACCTTCGTGCGTCCTATTTATGCCGGTAACGCGATTGCAACGGTCAAGTCATCTTGCCCGATCAAGGTCATCACTGTGCGTGGCACAGCGTTTGATCCGGTAGCGGGTGAGGGCGGATCGGCTGCCGTTGAAGCCCTGGATCTGGTTAAAGATGCGGGTATTTCTGCGTTTGTGAGCGAAGAAATGGCCAAGTCTGATCGTCCTGAGTTGACCGCAGCTTCCATCGTTATTTCTGGTGGTCGTGGTATGCAGAATGGCGACAACTTCAAAATTCTTGAAGCCGTTGCCGACAAGCTGGGTGCTGCAGTGGGTGCGTCCCGCGCAGCAGTCGATGCGGGTTTTGTGCCCAACGATATGCAGGTCGGTCAGACCGGCAAGATTGTTGCGCCCAATCTCTACATCGCCGTCGGTATCTCTGGTGCGATCCAGCATCTGGCGGGGATGTCCGGTTCCAAGGTGATTGTCGCGATCAACAAAGATGAAGAAGCGCCGATTTTCCAAGTGGCCGACTACGGTCTGGTAGCGGACTTGTTCGAAGCTGTGCCGGAGCTTGAAAAGGCACTCTAAGCCTTTTTAGTCCCTTGCGTTTGAAAAAGCTGCGGCAGAAATGCCGCGGCTTTTTTTTGGCCTTGAGTTCTTGTCACAGCTTTTTGCATTTCGAACGATGTAATTGTGATCGACTGTCAAGTTTTACGCGGGCGGCTGTGATCTAATTCGATATCAGGTGATATTTGCCGTTTCCATCTATCGCTTTCTACATGTCACTGAGAGGATGC
>JBFHRI010000137.1:0-8101 GCA_041591755.1 Oleiphilaceae bacterium | reverse complement strand
GTGGGGGCTAATCCGTTCCCACTTCCAGTCCGAGCGCCATTCGGTGTCGATGTGAATCCCGAACAATTCAAAGGGGCCTTTGCGCCAGGGCATTAAGCCGCGCAATGCGTCATACAGGGTGGCGTACTCAGCTTCTGACAAGGCCGCCTCGCGTGCCACGCCGACACGCGATGCATTGAGGCGTACATGATCTGGCGTTAGGGGCGGCAGACGATTCAGCGCATCCAACCAACGCGCCAGATCACCATGTGGTTTCTCATCGAAACGAAACAGCAGTTGTTCTGCCAGTTGCCCGCGCCAGCGCTCCAGGCCATTGGCGGCTAAAAAACCAAACAGATCGTGGTAGACGTTTTGATAATCGAGCATGGTTATTTGATAGCGATCAGCGAGCAGAAATTAAAACATTGGAACCATGGGTGTGCCGCACTGAATCCCGCTGCCTGTAAGCGGGCCTGATGCGTGGCGACCGTTTCTGGAATCAATACATTCTCGAGTGCGCTGCGTTTTTGGCTGATTTCTAGCTCACTGTAGCCATTGGCCTTTTTAAATAGCCAATGCAGCTCTTCCAGAGCGTGGGGTGACGGGCCGGGCAAAGCGATTTTTTCCGACAGGATCAGCACACCACCGGGTAGCAGCGCGTTGGCAATCCGTTTGAGCAAGGGCTCGCGCTGTGCCGGCGCGATAAACTGCAGCGTAAAATTTAAAGTGACAACAGAGCAGGGCTCGAATTCGAGATTCAGGATGTCGACGCAGCGCAGGTTAACCGGCGTCGTTTCATTATCGAGTTCGATATAGTGACGGCAGCGCTCAATCATCGACTCACTATTGTCGACCGCGATCAATTGACAGCCAGTGTTCTTCAATCCGTGGCGCATGGCCAGGGTTGACGCGCCTAGCGAACAGCCCAGGTCATAACAGGCGCTATTGGGCTGCGCGTATTTCTCAGTGACCAAACCAATCATCGGCACCAGCTGCGAGTAGCCAGGGACCGAACGGCGAATCATATCCGGAAAAACCCGTGCCACGGCTTCGTCGAACTGAAAATGTGAGACTTTGTCGAGCGGGCTCGAATAAATACTGTCTTTTTCGATCATGGTGCATCTGCCGCGGGCTGTTCCATCTCAGGCGCACATTTTACACCACGGTTCTTGTAATCCACCAAGAGGCCATGTAAGTCCGGATTCTGATCGGCATAGATGAACAAGTAGCCGCTATGACAGATCGCGGTTTGCATTGAGGGCTTGGGTGACAGACGATAGTTTGCTTGCGCTTGGGCATCCATATAGACCACTTTGTAGTGGCTCAGTGCCAGCGCGTCCTTGTCGTCGTTATGCAGAAGCTTGCCGCTTTTGTCGAGCATCAGAACCGTGGTAACGATACTGGCGACGCAAGCCAGTATCAGAACGGGATAGCTCACATGATTGTTTTCAGACATGGCGAAGATCTTCAGGGGTACAGCTGCAAAGGTGGTTCATTCAGCAGGGCTAATTGTTCGCGCAGTTCCAGAATATGATTAGACCAGTAGCGCTCGGTATTGAACCACGGAAAATGGTGCGGAAAGGCCGGGTCGTCCCAGCGCCGCGCCAGCCAGGCGGCATAACGCATAATGCGCATGGTGCGCAGGGTTTCGATCAGGTTGAGCTCGCGCAGATTGAACTCGGCGAACATCTCATAACCTTCGACCAGCTCCGACATCTGCTGCGTCTGCTGCATCCGCTCGCCGGAAAGCATCAACCAAAAATCCTGGATGGCCGGGCCATTACCGCAATCATCCAGATCGACCACCGATAAAACCTCGTCTCGGGCTAGCAGATTGCCCAAATGGAAATCCCCATGTAACTTTCGCGGGCTAATCGGATGCGCGGCCCAAATCACCTGCATACGCTCGATGAGATCGGCGCTGAGGGTCTCATACGCGGTTATTAGACCGTTGGGAATAAAATTACGCTCCAGTAAAAACTGACGGCTTTCGATCGCCGAGTGCGCAATCGACAATGTTTGACGGTGCCGAAAGACGCCGTCGCTACTGGCCTGGTGCAAACGCCCCAACAGCTGACCGATGCGATACAGCACATCTTCTTGCTCCAGCTCTGGCGCATGACCGCCGACGCGCGGGAACAGGGCGAAGTCGAAGCCTGCAAAATGGTGCAGGGTCGTCCCATTGATTTGCATCGGGGCTACGACCGGTACTTCATCTTCTAGCAGACGCAGCGCGAAGTCGTGCTCTTCCAGAATCGTTTCGCGCGACCAACGCTCAGGACGATAGAATTTGGCGATCAGCGGTTTGTCGCCTTCAATGCCCACCTGATAGACACGGTTTTCGTAGCTATTGAGCGTCAGATAGCGTCCATCACACCAATAGCCACAGGATTCTACGGCATTCATCACCACATCCGGTGTGAGCGCGGCATAGGCGTGGGGAACGACGTCTTCCTCGGTGGATTCAGGCAATTCGACATTCATGGCAGCGCCTCCGGCAAATAAGGCGCGCATTCTAACACGACGCAAGCGCTTCGGCTTGTTTTCCTATCGTGCTAGAGTTCGTGCTCCCAAAACCAGAAGTTGAGTGCACAATGCGCCCGCAATCCCTCGAAGATCTGCCCGAACGCCCCTTGAACTGGCAGATGGTTAAACTGATCTGGCCTTATTTGTTGGAGTTTAAGAGCCGGGTGTTGATTGCACTGGGCTGCCTGATTTTGGCTAAAGTCGCCAATGTGTTGGGCCCCTGGTTGCTGAAGTTGGTGGTCGATGGCCTGTCAGCGCCGGTCTTGGTCGTGGTCCCGGTCGCATTGATTCTGGCCTATGGTCTGGCGCGCCTGAGCAATGTCATTCTGGGTGAAATTCGCGATACTGTGTTTGGTCGTGTCACCGAACGTGCGATGCGTCGAATTGGACTCAAAGTGTTCGACCACCTGCATGCCCTGGATCTTGATTTTCATCTCAATCGCCGCACCGGCGGATTGGCACGCGACATTGAGCGAGGAACGACGGGCATTAGCTTTCTGATGCGTTTCTTCGTGTTCAATATCGCGCCGACCTTTATTGAGATCCTTATGATTGCTGGGGTATTGTTCTTTCACTACGGCCTGGCCTATGCCCTCATCATCATGGCCTCGGTGACCGTGTATGTCATCTATTCGGCTGTGGCGACCGAATGGCGCACGCGTTATGTGCGTGAGCAAAACAAGGCGGACTCCACCGCGAATACCCGCGCCGTAGACAGTTTGCTGAACTACGAAACCGTTAAATACTTCGGTAACGAGCAATTTGAGTCAGAGCGTTATGATCGGGACCTCGAGCATTGGGAACAGGCGCGGCGTAAAAATCGCTTGACCCTGTTTGCCCTAAACGGTGGACAGGCCCTGATTATCGCCATCGCCACCACGCTGATGGTTTGGCTGGCGGCCAGTGAAGTGGCGGCCGGCAGTATGACGATTGGTGATTTTGTAGCGATCCACTCCTACATGCTGATCTTATTTATGCCGCTGAACTTTCTGGGCTTTGTTTATCGTGAAATCAAAAGCTCCATGGCCAATATCGAGCGAATGTTCGAGCTCATTCAGATCGAGCCCAAAGTGCGCGATGCGTCGAATGCACGGGCGCTCGACTTTCGGCGTGGAGAAATCGTGTTCGAAGATGTGCATTTTGCGTATCACGCCAAGCGTCCCATTCTCCAGAGCTTCAATCTGCACATCGCCGCAGGCGAGAAAGTCGCGATCGTGGGCGCCAGTGGTGCTGGCAAATCGACGGCGATCAAGTTGTTGTTTCGGTTTTACGACTGTAGTGCCGGCCGTATTTTGATTGACGGCCAGGACATTCGGGAGCTGAGTCAGGCCTCATTGCGCCAGGTCATCGGTATCGTGCCGCAAGATACGGTGCTGTTTAATGACAGTATTCTCGAAAACGTCCGCTATGGCAGGCCTAGCGCCAGTGATGAAGAGGTTAAGGAAGCAATTCGGCTGGCCCATCTCGAAAGCTTTATCACGCAACTGCCCGAAGGCTACGCCACGCGCGTCGGTGAGCGAGGCTTGAAGCTCAGTGGCGGAGAAAAACAGCGGGTTGCGATCGCTCGTACGATTCTTAAGCGGCCACCGATCCTTTGCTTTGATGAAGCGACGTCCTCGCTTGATAGCCACTCGGAGCAGGCGATATTGAAAGCGATTCGGGAGGTGTCCAAGGGGCATACCAGTCTGGTGATTGCGCATCGCTTGTCGACCATTGTCGATGCCGACCGCATCGTGGTATTGAATCAGGGGCAAGTCGCGGAGCAGGGGCGACATACAGATCTATTGCAGAAGAATGGCCGGTATGCGGCACTTTGGCGCAGCCAGCAAAGGGCGCAAGCAGAAAACAACGATTGAAGGGCCGGCCTTGCGAAGACCAGACATGACGGCCAGAATTTAAGGCAATGATAAGTTTTTCAGGTGGGATTAAATCAATGCGGGATTTTGCTGCGAAAGTCATCGTGATCACGGGCGCCGGTTCTGGCATCGGTCGGGCCTTGGCCCTGAAATTAGCAAACAAAGGGGCTTTTGTTGCGATCTCGGATATCGACAAGAACAGTGTCGAGGCGACGGCTCAAATGATCACCGACCTCGGTGGTCGCGCCCATGCGGCACGATTGGATGTGGCGGATCGACAAGCCTTTTACGCCTACGCGGACCAAGTCATTGCCCAATATGGCCGAGTCGATGTCGTCATTAATAACGCGGGTGTGACGGTGAATGAGCGCATCGAGGAAATGACTTATGACGACTTTGAATGGATCATGAGTATCAATTTCTGGGGCGTCGTCTACGGCACAAAAGCTTTTTTGCCCCATCTGAAGCAATCTCGGGACGCCTGTATCGTCAACGTGTCCAGCCTGTTTGGCTTAATTGCTTTTCCCACTCAAGGCGCTTACAACGCGAGCAAGTTTGCCGTGAAAGGGTTTACCGAAGCCTTGCGTTATGAGTTGATGGGGAGCTCGGTCACCCCGATTTGTGTGCATCCGGGCGGTATTGATACTGATATCCTTAAGCATGCCCGTTTTCATCAGTTGGATACCGGCGAGACCTCCCTGCAAGAAGCAATAGAACAGTTTCGTCGTGTCGCCTGGACGCGGCCCGACCAAGCCGCAGACTCCATCATCAACGCCATCCGCCACAAAAGCCGTCGCGTCCTGATCGGTCCCGACGCCATGATAATGGATCTTTTGGGACGTTTATTCCCGAGCTCCTATGACCGCCTGATCGGCTTCTTCTTGAAACAAAAATGGCTGCGGCGCTCATAGGGTAATACGAATGGAGCATTATGAAGTTGAAACCCTGGTTATTGGTGCCGGGGTCGTCGGTTTAGCCGTGGCGCGTGCTTTGGCGCTAAACGGTCAAGAAGTTTGGCTGGTAGAGCGCGAAAACCTGATTGGCAGTCATACATCCTCTCGCAATAGCGAGGTCATCCATGCCGGCATTTACTACCCGACGGGAAGTCTCAAAGCGCAGCTTTGTGTGCGCGGTAAACATTTGCTGTACGAGTATTGTGCAAGACATGAGATTCCGCATCGTCGCCTGGGCAAGTTAATTGTGGCGACCAAACCCGAGCAAGTGGCGTACTTAGAGCAATTGAAAGCCAAAGGCGAGGCCAATGGGGTGTTTGACTTGCAGCTCTTGGAACAAACCAATGTCAAGGCTCGGGAGCCGGAGATTGCTGCGTTGACGGCACTGTGGTCGCCCTCCACCGGCATTATCGACAGTCATGCCTATATGCAGCAGCTACAAAACGACTTTGAGTGTGCTGGGGGGCACTTGGTCCTTAATTCAGAGCTGAGGCTCAAAGGAATGCAGGCGGAAGCGTTCGAGTTTGAGTTGTTGGATCAGGATGCTGTGCTCACGGCCAAACGCTGTGTCAATGCGGCAGGTCTAGACGCGGTCGGCATGCTTAGATCGTGTAGCGATTTTCCTGCCGCACATCTTCCCACCGCGCATTTTGCCAAAGGCTCCTACTTCTCCTATGCCGGGAAAACACGTTTCCAACACCTGATTTACCCCGTGCCCGAAGCCGGTGGTTTGGGTGTTCACCTCACGCTCGATATGGGTGGCGGAGCGCGTTTTGGGCCGGATGTTGAATGGCTAGATCAGCCACAAGCGCCTTTCGACTATCAAGTGCAAAGCGATAAGCGCGAACGCTTCGCCGAAGAAATTCGCAAATACTGGCCCGCTGTTGATGCGAGCCAGCTGTTGCCTGCCTATAGCGGTATGCGGCCAAAAATTAGTGGGCCCACTGAGCCCGCTGCAGACTTTATGATTCAGGACGCTTCGGTACATGGTTTAACCGGATTGGTCAACCTGTTTGGGATCGAGTCACCGGGTCTGACCGCTTCACTTGCTATCGGTGAAAGGGTAAGTGAGTTATTGCCTGGTTAACTTATCGTTATTTATTTTTTGTGTACATCATCAATTTTCAATCTAAAATTGACACTTGCTCGTCCAAGTGTAATCGAAGTCATAACTATAAATCTCAAACTCAATGGGCCCCGGGTTCTTGCTATGCACTCGAAATGCAAACGTTCGTTACTTGCACTGCTCGCCTTGCTTTGGTTTGCGGCGCAAAGTGTACGGGCAGCCCCGGTCATCGACTTGAGTGATTTTGAAGCCGCCACACTGGGTAAGCATATCGAGTATTTTCAGGAGCAGGAAAACAATCCGCTCAGCCTTGCTCAAGCGATTACACAGTTTTCTTCGGGGAATGTCCTGCAGGGCAGTGGCAACTCTCTCTCGCTAGGGATCGGTGTCCGTCCGGTTTGGATAAAAGTAGAGTTTCATAGCCCTCCATCCAATGAAGATCATTATCGCATTGCGGTCGAAACCCCCTGGCTCGATTATATTGATGCCTGGATGGTGCATGGTGGAACGGTGCAAAAGCATATTGTGGGTGGCGACGCGGTGCCTTTTGCTCAACGGCCCATGCCTTACAGGGTGTTTGCCTTTGAAACGCGTTTTTCGCCCGGAACAACCTCGCTGTATTTTCGCATCGAATCTCTGGGGCCGATGGCGATTCCACTGCGCATGAGCACGGTCGAAGCGGCCGTCGGGCGAGATATTCTCGCGGCTTACCAGTACGGTTTTTTGTATGGCGTGATGCTGGCGTTGGCGCTCTACAATATTGTTCTTTTTCTGATCACCCGACAAAAAATATTTGGGCTCTACAGCCTTTACCTCACGGGCTTCGTGGTCAACAGTCTGTCCTACACCGGTCAGCTGCATACCGTGATCACCCCGGATTTGGGTCCGTATTTTCAGGATTGGACGGACACGTTCCTGATGATCACCTATAGCATTGCCGGGCTGCTCTTTGCGCGAGAGTTACTCAATACCAGGGCTTATGCGCCTAAGCTGGATAAACTGACGCTAGCGGTCACGACATTGATTCCATTGGGAATCGTCATCGGCGCTTTGAATAACCACCTGGTGTTCTCGCTGGTATTGGCGTTTATCCTGAACTCTAGCTTCGTCTTGTTATTTATCGCAATCGGTGTGGCGGCACTGCGCGTTAAAGCCGATTATGCACGCTTGTTTCTTTTTTCCTCGGTGCAGGCGGCGCTTTGTATCGGTATCTCAACGATGGCGGTTGGCGGAATACTGCCTTACAACGACATCACCTTTAAATTAATTGAAGTCGGCATGGCGTTAGAGGCTGTTCTGTTGGCGGTCATTGTGGCGCAGCAATTCCGTATGGCGCAGCGCGACAAGGTGCTGGCAGAGACCTATGCCAGAACGGATATACTGACTGGACTGCTTAATCGTCGCGGCTTCCAGGAAATGGCCAATAAACTTTGGGAGAACCTGGTGCGCAACGGTCGCAATGTTGCCATCGTCTTATTGGATATTGACCACTTCAAGAGTATCAACGACACCTTCGGCCATCTCGCAGGAGACGAGGTACTTGCGGCCTTGGCAAAATGTATTCAAGCGTCGACGCGTAAAGGCGATGTCGCGGCGCGCTGGGGAGGAGAAGAGTTCATTTTGTTATTGCCTGAAGCCGATCAGCAGGAAGCTTTGGTGCAGACTGAACGACTGCGGCAAGCGATCGAAGCGATTCGTGTTCCCTATCAAGGCGAGAGCTT
>JBFHRI010000136.1:0-8144 GCA_041591755.1 Oleiphilaceae bacterium | reverse complement strand
TTCAGCCGGGGACTCCGATTCCACCGCGCGCCCGAGCCAGAGTAGGCCCGTACCGGCCACCACCAACGCCAACAGACCGAACAGAGCGAGCGGCAGCAGTGCTGCGCCCGCAATCCAACCGCCGACTAAGGAGAGGCTTAAGGGGACGAATATCAGCCAAGGTAAGCGCTGGTCACGCGCCCTGGCTTGATTGTTGCGATTCGCCTTTGGAATCTGAACGCGTAAATCATTCATGCCAAGGGATCCCTCCGCGCACATCATCCTCACCACTGACCGGAGGATGTTCGCTCGCTTATAATGTGTTAGTTGAGGGTATATATGTTTTTTTCAACAGTTCGAGGCACTAAGTAAGGTCTTTTAAACCGTTTGTGTCAAGAATTGAGCGCGGTAAGCCACGACGATTAAGTCGATTGCAAGCACTGTCACTGCCTTAAAACAAGCCTAAGGCCATGTATTCGGACGAGAATACTAAAAGTCGACAATGCGTTTGAGGCGAGTCGATTGTTTGAATCTTTTTAGTAATAGCGCGAAAGATCCATGCCACGGTACATCGATGCCACTAGCTCTTCATAGCCATTGAACTTGAGTGTCGGTCGACGCTCATTGTGCCCCAGCGGAAGTTCATCACGCTGGCTCCAGCGCGGATGAGGCACATCGGGATTCACATTGGCATAAAAGCCATATTCGGTGGGCGCTGCAATTTGCCAGGTATTTCGTTGCGGCGCATCGACCAGATCAATCGAAACCAGCGCTTTAATACTCTTGAAGCCATATTTCCACGGCACCACCAAGCGCAAAGGGGCGCCGTTCTGGGGCGGCAGTGCCTTACCGTACATGCCCGTGGCAAGAATCACTAAAGGATTGGCGGCTTCATCGATACGCAGCATTTCGGTATAGGGCCAGCTGAGAAAATCACCTTGCTGCCCCGACATTTCGTCGGGCCGATGCAGCGCAGTGAAACGCACGAAACGCGCGCCGGAAAGTGGTCTTGCCAGCTTCAGCACTGAACGTAAGGGCACGCCCTGCCACGGTACCACCATCGACCAGCCTTCGACGCAGCGAAATCGATAGATGCGCTCTTGCACACACAGCGCAGACAGATAGCCTAAATCCAACTCCAGCGGCTTTTCGACCAGACCACCGATGCGCAGCGTCCAGGGTTCAAGCTTTAGTCGCGCGGCATATTCGGCCACGGTTTTGCGGTCTGTTGTAAACTCCAGGTAGTTGTTATAACCCGTCGCGGCTTCATAGCTAGTCAGTGGCCCGACATCGGGCAATATCAGAGACGTACACGCATCCGCAGCCTGCGCGCGCGCACTATCCGTCAACCCAGAAACACCCAGCGCGCCGAGCCCCAAACCTGCCATTTGTTTAAGCAGAGTGCGTCGCTCTTTAAAGACCGACTCGGGTGTCCACTCAGAGCTCGGAGGGATTGCGTAACGCAGCTTTTCGTATTTCACCGAGGATTCCATTTACATTTCAGATACATCCGTGTCTCGAAGGGGCTCACAAACCGCCCTCAAAGCCCTGCTGTCGCCAGGCTTCGTAACTGACGATCGCGACCGCATTGGATAGGTTGAGGCTGCGACTGCCCGGCATCATCGGCAGACGGATGCGCCGATCGTCGGCAAGCGAATCATGCACGTATTGGGGTAGACCACTGGTTTCAGAACCAAATAACAGCACGTCTTCGGGCTCGAACTGTGCCCGGTGCAACGGTGTCGGGCCACGTGTGGTCAAGGCAAAAATTCGGCGATCGCCCATTGCTTCAGAAAAAGCCTGGTAATGCTGATGGCGCGTCACCCGCGTCATATCACGGTAATCTAGCCCGGCTCTTCGCAGTTTTTTTTCCTCGAGATCAAACCCCAAAGGTTCGATGAGATGCAGCCAGCACCCATTATTAGAAATCAGGCGCAAAATATTCCCCGTATTGGGGGCAATTTGCGGCTCAAACAGCGCAATATGAAACATAAGGAGGAAGGGCTCAATGCAGTGCCGGCTACCCTTTTAGGTAGCGGCACTTCAGGTCATCTCAGTGGGCGCTACCATCCCCACCCGCAGCGGGGGCTTGCTCGCCCTGCTGTGCAGCGGCCTCCTGCTGCTTACGCATGACCGCCTGGGCAAAAATCACGTCGAAGTTCACAGGCGCCAACATCGGAGCGGGGAAAGAGCCTTTAATCACGATGGAGTCAATGGTTTCACGCAAATAGGGGAACAGAATGTTCGGGCAATAGGCGTTGATCACATGCGCCAGTTGCGTGCCGCTGAGGCCCTGCACGGTGAAAATACCCGCCTGCTGCACCTCCACGATGTATGCCGTCATCTCGCCAATCGTGCAAGTCACGGTAATCGATACCACCACTTCAAAGTTGGATTCATCCAGACGCTGGTTCTTGGTATGCAGATCCATTTGCAACTCAGGTTCCCAATTTTTCCGGAACACGGCGGGGGCATTGGGTGACTCGAATGAAACATCCTTCAGGTAAATGCGCTGCAGTGCGATGCCTGCTTGTGATTCATCGGCTTCGTTGTTGGCTTGTGGGTTTTGATTATCGGTCATGCTAGTTCCTGTTTTTCTGATTCATGGCGGCCTGATCAGGCTCGCGTCAGTCGCATTTAAAAAAGTACAAACGGGCCCCGGCTTACGCCGCAATGCACCGTCTCCAGGCTTTTAACGATTTCTCGACAAAGCAAAGCTGGAGGGTCCGAAAAAGCGTTCTACTATAATCGCCCGCGCCCGACAAGGCGAGTGCAGGGCTCTCGTTTCGGCGTCGATAGGCTACGGTTATCACGAATGGTTTAACAGGCGGTCCAACTCGCCCGCGCTTTCCAGCGCGTGTAGATCATCACAACCGCCCACATGCACATCACCAATCCAAATTTGCGGCACGGTATAACGACCACTGCGATGCTCCATTTCGTCTCGCAAGGCGGGATTGCCATCCACCACAACTTCTCGGTAACTCAGCCCTTTGGACTTGAGAAGCGATTTGGCACGAAAGCAAAACGGGCAATAATTGGAGCTATAAATGACGACTTCTGGCTGCATCTTGGGGCCTCTGTTATACAACTTGCGCCGACTTTCGCATCCAGCGGCCGATCGCGCGCACTATTTCTTCACCAATGGCATATTACTCCCGCGCCACTCGGTAATGCCGCCTTGCAAACGGGTGACCTTTTCAAAGCCCAGTGCTTTCAGGGTCTTGCCAGCGGCAGCGGTGTGCTGCCCCATCTTGTCGACCAGCACAATGGTTTTATCTTTGTACTTGTCGAGTTCTGTCGCCCGATCTTTCAGGCTGGCAAAGGGGATGTGCATGGCACCGGTGATACGACCTTCGGAATACTCTTTCTTGTCGCGCAAATCGACAATCACCGCCTCTTCTCTATTCATCAGCATAGTAACTTTCTGTGGGCTTAGCACGGCGCCGGCCTTGCCTCGCTCTGTATACCACAGTGCAAACAGCAATGCAGCGAAGGTGGCGGACAGCTCAATATGATTGCCAATAAACTCAAACAAACGATCCATGCGGGACTCTACTCGGATTAATACAAAAGGAAGTCGGCCTCGTGTCTGATACGGGGCCTCAAAAATCAGCGCGCATTATACACACGCAGCGCCCTGCACGTCAGCCCAAGCGAAGCATGACCATCACCAGAAACTCCCCTATACTCGATAACTCACCCGCTTCAACCGCCACCCTTTGCACGAGAGCTCGAAATGGAAATCAGTACCCTGGTCTCACTCGTTGTCATTGTTTTGTTTGTGTTTTATGTCATCCGGATTTTTAACACCCTGATCACCCTAAAGAATCAGTTCCAAAACGCTTTCGCGCAGATCGAGGTTCAGCTAAAGCGTCGGTACGATCTGATTCCCAATCTGGTGGAAGCGACGCGCGCTTATCTCAAACATGAGCGTGAAACCCTGGAAAGCGTGATCGCGGCCCGAAATGAGGCTGCGGCACTGCTGAAAAGCGCCGCCGCCAATCCGGGAGATAGCGGCGCGATGAAGAAACTCAGTATCGGCGAAGGTTTGCTGCAACAAGCCTTGGGCAAATTAAATGTCGCCGTGGAAGCCTACCCGGAGCTCAAAGCCAACGAAAACGTTGCTCAGCTCAAGGAAGAACTAAGCCACACCGAAAATCGCGTTGCCTTTGCCCGACAGGCCTATAACGATGCAGCGACGGCTTACAATATCTATCGCCAGAGTTTTCCGCATAATATCCTGGCGCCCACCTTTGGCCACGCTAAAGACGCCGCCATGTTGGAGTTTGAAGACAAAATCGAAATTCAAGCCGCCCCGAAGATTGCGCTATAACATGTAATCGGCACCGCCGCGTATGAACTTCTTTCAGGCCCAGGAGCAGGCCCGCAAACAAACCCGTTGGTTGATCCTGCTGTTTGTGCTGGCAATTGGCGGCTTAATTGTGTTGACCTGCCTGAGCATCGCTGTGTTCGTATGGTTTAGCAGCCCAAGTACCTACGCTCATACACTTAACGGCAATGTACCCTCACAGCTCTGGTTTATATTAACTCACCTCGGCAGCGCCAAGCTGTTAACGATTGCCGGTTTGATAATCGGCATCGTGGGTTTGGCATCATTGTTTCGCTGGCTCGACCTGAAACAGGGAGGCGCCGTGATCGCCCGCGAATTGGGCGGGCAACTGGTTCAACCCAATACGCGCGATCTCAAACAACGCCGTTTACTCAACGTGGTTGAAGAGATGGCGCTTGCTTCCGGCATCCCCGCCCCACAGGTTTTTTTGCTCGAGCAAGAAACGGGCATTAATGCCTTTGCGGCCGGTTTAAGTCTTGAAGACGCGGTGATTGGGGTGACGCGGGGCTGTCTGGAAAATCTCAACCGCGAGCAATTACAAGGTGTGATTGCCCACGAATTCAGCCACATTCTGAACGGCGATATGCGCATGAATCAGCAGCTGGTGGCGATTCTTTCTGGACTGGTCATCATTAGCCAAACAGGCCGCTGGATGCTGGAACTGACTCGCAATAGCCGCGTTCGCAGCGGCCGCGATCGCGGCAATGCCGCAGGCGCCTTTTTATTACTGGGTATCTGTTTGCTGATTCTGGGATGGCTCGGCCAGTTTTTTGGAGCTTTGATACGCGCTGCCGTAAGCCGTCAACGAGAGTTTCTGGCCGACGCCTCTGCGGTGCAGTTTACCCGTAATCCCGAAGGTATTGGCGGCGCTCTGCAAGTTATCGGCGGCTACAGTGCTCATGCACACGTTCAGCATCACCGTGCCAGCGAGCTCGGCCACTTCTTTTTTTGCGATGCCGTGGCCTTCCGCGCGTGGCTTTTCAGCCCTCAATGGCTGGCCACTCATCCGCCACTTGATGCGCGCATTCAGCGCGTAATGCCTGCCTGGAACGGCGCCTACCTGAAGCCCTCCCCGTCGACGCTGAGTGCTGCAGACGATGCGAGCGAGCTGAGTGGGCTCGCATTGTTTACACCCGCAGGGGTGCAAATCAATCAGGACGGCAGTATCGACTATCGCCCGCCCGCGCAGTCCAAGGTGAGCCGGACAATCGAGCCGCTCACCACAGGCGCCATCCAGTTCGAGCATCGCAATAAAGCGAGTGTTCACCCCAATCCCGCGTCGCTCGAGCAACTGACTCTCTTGATTCGCGAACCCGTTGAAGCCAAAGCCTTAGTATTGGCCTTCCTGCTGGCGCCCGATCAACCCGCCCGCAGAGTGCAGCAAACTACGCTACAAGGGCTACCCCAGGTACTCCAGCAGCGCATTGTGCAAATTCGAGCCCTGCTCGAACAAGTCAACGAAGCGCAATATTTGTCTTTACTTGAGCTTGCCATGCCCGCGCTCAAGGCGCTCTCGGCACAGCAATACGAAACCTTGCGCCATCAAATGAGTGCCCTGATCCATGCGGATGGCCGAATCAGCACTTTTGAATGGGCGTTGTTCCAAATAGTACGGACCTATGCCGATGTACATTTTGGACTCAGCAAGCCCCCTAAACCTAAGTTTCGCACTTGGGACAGTATTGCGCCCTTTTATGTCTGCGTGCTGTCGCGGCTCATACACCTGGGGCATGACAATGACAATGCCAAAGCCGTGGCTTGGGAACTGGCTTGCGGCGTCGCGGGCATACATGACACCCCATTACTGCCCTCAGAACAATGCCAGACGCGCCAATTCTCCCTGGCGGCAGCCGCCCTCGCACGCGCCTTCCCACTCCTCAAACCCCGCATGCTCAAAGGCCTGATCAAGGCAGCGCAAAGCGATGGCATCGTGCTGCAAGAAGAGCGCCTACTGATCACAACCTTGAGTATCATGATGGATTGCCCCTTGGTGGGCCTGGAGTTGCAGTAAGTTGCGCAAAACCTTCTGTTGACTTGCCCCCACCATAGACTTTAATTTGCCCCAACAGCCTAATTACAATCACAAGGACAGGAGCTGAAAGCGCGCTGCGACAGTACCACGTCGAGTCGCGGTTACAGCATGAGGTTTTTCACCATGCCCCTCAGCACTTTTACGCGCAGGCTGCGCCTTCCCTTGGCTCTTATGTTGTGTGCCTTGAGCGCATCCGCACTCAGCGAGAAACAAATCGTCGAAATTTATGTCGACGACAATTACGAACCTTACTCGTATGTTCATAAGGGTCGCGCTGTCGGTCTTTATATCAATGTCTTGCAAGCCGCCTTTGACGACCTGAGCGACTTCGACGTCCGCATGATTCCAGTTCCCTGGCAACGCGGCAAACTGATTATGGAGAAAGGCGAGGGCTTAGGACTAGCGCCCGCATTTTTCCACGGTCATGACTGGCCCTATCTCTATCCCTACTCGCTGCACTTTTTTGAAGAAAAAATCATCACCGTATGTCATGCAGACATTCTGAATACTCCGAGACTGAATTGGCCAGAGGACTTCATCGGCCTGCATGTGCAAAACGTAGTGGGGTTTGATGGCTGGGGAGGTGAACATTTTCGCGAATTGGTTGCGGCCGGCAAAATTCTGTACTCCGAAGCGCGTGGAGTCGACAATAATATCTTAATGCTGGGCCTCAAACGCGTTGATTGTATTTTAGCGGAAGCCTTTTCTTTCGAAACCACGCTAGAGCGACTCAAATTGACGGGGGCTTATCACGAAGGCAGTCGTCACGCGCAACTCAAGGTCGGACCGGTCGTGGGTCTCGATCCCGTGTATATCGGCTACTCCCAACCCGCCCTTGAGCAGGGCAAGTATCCGTTCTTCCCTAAATTTTCCAAAGATTTTGACATTGCGCTGTACAAGGTTAAAAAGAGTGGCAGAGCCGCGCGCTTGATGCGACAGGCCCTCCCCTTGCCCACTCCTCGCAGCACCGAGACTCCCTAACGGGCTGACGCAGCAAGCACTAAAACGCTTGCGACAGCAATTGCGCTAAACGATCGACGCGTTGTCGCTCTGATTCATCCAGTTGCGCTTGCTCTAGATCGGCCAGAGTAGCCAGCGCTAGGGCGACATCACGACGTTCTCCCACATCCTCAATACCTCGCTGCTCCACCATTTGGTAGAACTCTTCTCGAGCCGACGCCGAAGTGCTGAACAAATAGTTGTGGATCAAGGGCTGTACACCCTGGTATCGACTGACGTACCACACCCATTGCGACAACGCCATGTCACTCAATTGCAGATGCTCGTGACCCGCCATTTGCGCCAGGTAGTCTGCAATCTCAGAGCGAAATGCCTGTCCTTCACGCGTTTCATGGTCCGCGATGAGATCAACGATGCGGACATGAAATTCCGGCAAATACTCCCTTTTGCCACGCTCGATCAGTGACACCAACAATTCAGCATCTTTGATATCCGCATCCAGCAGCAAATCGTACATCGTGGCCGCTACACCCACATCGTTTGAGGAATAGAACAACTCAGCGATTAATGCGCGCCCTGCTGGGGCGCTGACGATGTCTCGAAAAAAGCTGTGCACCAGTGACCGTTCCAAGTCGCTTAGCGCTTCGCGGCGCTGATAACTTTGCAGCAACTGCTCCCCTTGTTGCAATTGTGTCAGTGACTCCTCCGACTCGGGGGGCCGCGTCCCTCCTTGCGTCAGTACACCATCGCCTGGCTGAGGCGCAATTGCCTCAGGCAAGATCTGCCATGGTGTTGCAACGACCGCCCGCTCAACCTGCA
>JBFHRI010000135.1:0-8211 GCA_041591755.1 Oleiphilaceae bacterium | reverse complement strand
GGGTCGAGATCAGCGCGCCGACGGTCAGCACCGCCCAACTGATCCAATCTTTACCGGTCAGCACAAATTGGTCATTCGGCAAGATATCGAGTTCAAGTGTTCGACCCGCATACACAAACTCTGAGCGATGGCCCACATAGAGGCTATTTGCGGGGCGCTGTAGCGGGACCAGGGTCACGCGCTTGCCTGCCTCTACATCGGAAACCGCAATCGAAAATCCCTTATCTGCCGCAAGGGAAAGGACTTCCTCTATGATTTCCGCTACCCGAAAGATGCCTGAGACCATACCCAGCAGCTGATCCTCTCGATAGACAGGGAAATACACAATAAACGACAATAGATGCTCGGTCTCCTGCGCCAGGATTAGAGGCTCCGTTGCAACCGGTTCACGCGTCTGCTTGGCCAAATCAAGCGCGCGTTTGCGCTGACTGCTGTGCGACACATCCAAACCCCAACCCCGTTCGTTGCCGGAAATGGGATAGATATTAAGGACTGGCCAATAACTTGAACGCTGGCTTGCCCTGCGTAAGGTGCCGGTATCGACCAGTTCCGTGAGTTGCCAGTTTTCATAGCCCCGCTGACGGTAAGACTGCTCGAGCGCCCCCCGTTGCGCATGCTTAATCTCTTGAATCCAGCCGATGGCATGCAAAGCATTGTCATAACGCAGAGTCGACGCAACAAACTGCATGAACTCCTCCTGAGACACATACTCTGAGGCTTGGTAAAACGCGGCAACACTATTGAGATTAGCAATCGAAATCTCAAAACGCTTTTGCACCATTACTTCCAAGGTGCGCGCCTGTTCCTGAATTTTTAGTTTTGAAACATCGCGCTGACTGCTCATCGAGCTGAAAAAGAAAGCCAGCACGGCACTGAATATGGCCAGTGTAGGGAGTACCACCCAAGTCTTGCGCATGGTTTCTCCCGACTTTTGCCGCCCTAATGCGATGGCAAAAAGTGGGGTAAACAAGGTCACGCCAATCGTGTCGCCGATCCACCAAGTCAGCCAAGTGAAAGCCACGTTGTCCGCTTGGACAAAGCCCAGAAAATAGAGTGCGCCCGCTCCGACGCTGGCACCCACCAAGCAACCGATGGGCGCGATCAGCAAATTAAAACGCACGATACTAATTGGCGCATCGAAATCGAGACGAGCGCCCAGTAAATAACGATACAGCAGGCAGCCAAAACTGACCTGTAACATCGCTCCCAAGGCAATGCTGGCAGGCAGCACCCAAACCAAGGCGTGAAATTGGCTGAATTTCCCGGTCACCACACTCAAGTTCAACAAGAATGAACCCAAACCTGTTCCCAAAACACTAGCAAGCGAGCGATGACGAATGAGTAGATACAGAGCAATACCGGCCGCCGGCCACAAGGCCGAAGCAAACCCAGGCGGGATGGCTAACATCAAACCGAGCTGTCCAAAAATCAGATAGCTTAGGCAAGCAATTACGAACTGCGACAGCCAAGGCATGGCATAGGCTCGTTGTTGGCATGGGAAACTTTGCCCTGCCAACGCGGCAGGGCATGAAAAGCGCACAACTTCAGAATCAGTATAGAACGCTGGCGGTCGTTTTGGATGAAGAAGCTGTCTACAAAGAAAAGCTCTTGCTGAGCCCCTCGGATTCGCGCGCCATATTCATCAACCGCTGCGCAGTGCCGCTGGTTTTTTCGGCTGTGTCAGAGGTCGCTTCAACCAAATCAGAGACCTCGACGACGGTTCGCGTAATGTCCTCCGCGACACTGTTTTGCTCTTCTGCAGCGGTCGCCACTTGAGTGTTCAAATCATTGATCTGTGAAATGCTGGAGGTAATGATCACGAGTTTGTCAGCGGCCTCCTTGAATAATTTGGCACTTTCACTGGTGATCGCAGAGCTCGCATCCATGACCTCAACCGTATTATGCGCACCGTTTTGTACATTCTCGATAATCTGCTCAATCTCTGCCGTCGATTGCTGAGTTTTTTGCGCCAGGTTGCGTACTTCATCGGCCACCACGGCAAAGCCACGACCTTGATCACCAGCCCGTGCCGCCTCAATCGCCGCGTTCAGGGCCAGTAAGTTAGTCTGCTCGGCAATCCCCCGAATGACACTCAGCACCGTACCAACGTTGCTGGTATCTTGGGCCAGGCGTTTCACTGTTTCGACCGTATGCTCCACCTGCTCCGCTAAATTGTTGATCGAAGCTTCGGCCGTCTGCATGGCACGCAAGCCTTCCTGCGCTGCTTTATTCGCCTCCGTGGCCAATTGCGCAGCCCCAGCTGCATGACGAGAAACCTCAAGCGCAGTTGCACTCATTTCAGTCATTGCAGAGGCCACATGTTCGGTCGATCGATGCGCCGCATCCACCTTGTCCGAAACGCCCTCGGTCGCTTGTCCGAGTTCACCGGCCGCCCCCAAGAGTTGCGCGTTGGTTTCGTTGAGTCGTTCCGCAATATGACGTAAAAAGCCTTGCAGCCGACGCGAGGCCTCGGCGAGTTGGCCCAATTCGTCATCCCGATGAATACTGATTTTATCCGAAAGAATCCCACTACTGATGCGGTCGATCACTTTAATTAATTGGGTGCTCGGATTCACAATCGAGATTCTGCTGATCGCCAAAATAGCAATGGTCACGACCACAATAATCACCAAGGTCAGGCTCAAAATGAGCAAGGACTCGGTGAGCGCCTTATCTGCAATGACTTGACTGTCTTGATCAGCACTTTGCTCCAAGGCTTGCACCGCCTGCCTCAACAACTCCGATGCCTTCTGTTCAACGTCCCGCACCAGTAGATCACCAACTTGAGTGTCACGATCGCTCTCCAAATAGCGCATTCGAGCCTCGCGATAGGCGCCTCCGATGGCACGATGCTCTGCGGCAAACTGCTTCAGCAGTGATTTCGTTTGCTCATCTGCGCTCACGGCCTGGAGAGCCAGGACTTCCGACTGTATCTGGCTTTCTAGCTGCTCGAATTGACTCCAATGCGTCTCAAAGTCGCGAGAGGAGAAGCCACGTAAAAGGACACGATTCCACTCCAGTATTTGCTGTTGAAAATGGCTGTGCAAACGATGAATGCCGGCTTCCTGTTTTGCCTCTGCACCCACCAGCTCGCTGAAGCCTCTGATACTCTGACTGGAGTGGTACCAGGCATAGAGCGATACAAGACCAATGAGCAAGGCGCCACTGATTATCGTGAACGCCAATTTTGTTTGAATGCTTTTGTTGAGCCAGGTCATCAGGGTGGGTCTCCCAAGTACTTTGTTGATCCAGTATAGAAGAGGTATTGCCAGTGGCCATCAGATATTTAGCACCAAGCGAGGTCAAAATTCATTGGGCTATTTGACTTTGCGTGGTTGGCAAAGCGATCGAGATCAAAAGCGTTAACAACAGCAGCAGACTGGCGACCCACAAACACAATTGCAAACCCTCAATACCCTGCCCGCCCCACTGGAATAGCGCGCCCGACAATACCGTACCGAGCAGGCGCCCCAAGGCATTCGACATATAGTAAAAACCGACATCAAGCGCCACACCCTGGCGATCTGCAAAATGCACAATGAGGAAGCTGTGCAAAGAGGAATTAACAGCAAACACCACACCGAACACGAGTAATCCCGTAACGACTACTGTCTGAACACTCCAACCCACCTGCATGCCTACGGCTATCCCAGCGGGAATCAACATCAAAACGAGTGCCGCCAATATTGCACCGGGCACAGCGCGCGCACTGTTAGTAAAGCTCGGCACGGCAGCCTGCACCACCCCATAGCCGATCACCCATACAGCCAGAAAGGCGCCCGTTTGCCCGTGCGCCCAACCCAGCGTTTGCACCAGAAATACGGGCAGGGCCACGACAAACCATACATCGCGCGCGCCGAACAAAAACAAACGCGCGGCAGACAGTACATTGACGGCACGACTTTTTGAGAATAAATCGCGAAACTTAGGCTTGTAACGCGTTTTTCCCAAGTCATTGCGCAACAAAAATAAGCTCGCCAACCATACCAGCGCCAGCACCCCTGCCATGCTGGCAATCGCGCCGGTGAAACCTAAGGTCATCAGCAACAAGCCGCCCAAGAAAAAACCCGCACCCTTGAGTGCGTTCTTGGAGCCGGTCAACACCGCCACCCACTTAAACAGACGTCCCTCAGCATCCTCTGGCAGCAGCAACTTAATCGCGCTTTTTGCACTCATTTTGTTGAGGTCCTTGGCGATGCCCGAAAGCGCCTGGGCCGCCATCACCCAGGCTACGCTCAACCAGGATGTCGGCACTAACAGCATGGCCAAAGCCAGCACCTGCAAGACCAGACCGATGTGCATGGTGCGGTTGAGTCCCCATCTCGCTCCGAGCCATCCGCCGAAGAGATTGGTCAATACACCAAATACCTCGTAGAAGAGAAACAACAACGCGATCTCAAGCGGCGCATAGCCCAGGCCATGAAAGTGCAGCACCACCAACATACGCAGCGCGCCGTCGCTTAAAGTAAAAGCCCAGTAATTGCCGGTGACCACCATGTATTGGCGCACATCGCTGGATAGATGAGACATCATGATCGCCGTAGGGCTTCCCTCCATATCGAATCGAGAATCTGTAACGTTACGCCCACTTCAGCGCCTTCCCACCCGTAACACTAACTCCGCGGTGCGGTTCGCATAGCCCCACTCATTGTCATACCAGGCATATATTTTCACTTGCGTGCCATTGACCACCATGGTCGATAAGGCATCGATAATGCTGGAGCGAGGGTCCGTTTTATAGTCGATGGAGACCAAGGGACGAGTTTCGAAACCCAGTATGCCTCGAAGTGGCCCTTCGGCCGCGGCCTGGAGCAACTGGTTCACCTCATCCACCGTCGTGGCCCGCTCAACCTCAAACACGCAATCGGTGATAGAGGCGTTGGCCAAGGGCACCCGAATCGCGTGACCATTCAAGCGCCCTGCTAACTCAGGGAATATATGTGTGATGGCGGTGGCCGAACCGGTCGTGGTGGGAATCAGACTCATGCCACAAGCGCGGGCTCGCCGCAAATCTTTGTGCGGCGAATCCAGGATCGATTGGGTATTGGTCAAATCGTGAATGGTGGTAATCGAGCCATGTCGAATCCTCAGGGCTTCGTGAATCACCTTGACCACCGGCGCCAAACAGTTAGTGGTGCACGAAGCGGCCGTGACGATGCGATGCACCTCCGGCTCATAGAGATGATCATTCACGCCCATGACCACATTCAGAACGCCCTCCTCTTTGACCGGTGCAGTGACCACCACGCGTTTCACGCCTTGCTCGAGATAAGCCTGCAGCACGTCGCGACTTTTCATCTTGCCCGAAGCCTCGATGACGACATCACAGCCAGACCAATCCGTCTCGGCAATGCTTTTGTGTCGCGTCAGAGCAACGCGGTGTCGGTCTGCCAGTAGGTAATCACCTTCAGCCTGAGCATCATGCTGCCAGCGCCCATGAACCGAATCGAAATTTAATAGATGAGCCATCGTTGCGGCGTCCGCCGCAGGATCGTTGATGCGGATAAATTCGACACTGGGGTTTTCGAACAACACCCGAAAACTCAGTCGTCCCATGCGACCGAACCCATTGATACCGACTTTAATACTCATGACCTTCCCCTTGTGCATGCTAATGACGGATTATAGGCGCGTCCAGACTGCGCAAAGCGCATCCTCACAACTTGTCGCGGCCGCGTTGGCTATAGATAATCTTCACCACCTAGACTAACGGAGTCGCATTATGAGCGAAACCTCGCAGCAGACCAAAATCGCCTGGGTCGCCGGTGCCAGCGGACTGGTCGGCAGCCATTTGATGCGCCTGCTTTGTCAGCATCCTTCCTACCATAAAGTTGTGGCATTTGTCCGCTCGCCATGCGATGCGGATTGGGCTACACACGACAAGGTCGCACAGTGGTCGGTTAACTATGACGAACTGACTGCACCACCAGGCGTGGCGCAAGTCGATGATCTCTATTGCGCCCTAGGCACCACTCGTCGTAAAACGCCCAACAATGCGGCTTACTACAACATCGACGTCAACTACCCGCTGAATTTTGCGCGCCTCGGACTGCAACAAGGGGCCTCGCGTTATGCCCTGGTCTCCGCACATGGAGCCAATGCCGACTCATTCTCCAACTATCTGAAAATGAAAGGCGAATTGGAGCAGGCGCTGCAAGCGCTCGACTTCGCCCAACTGGTCATTGCCCGCCCTTCTCTGCTCAAAGGCAAGCGTGGCGAATGGCGAATGATCGAGCGCTTAAGTGAGCTGGTACTGAATCATGTTCCAGGTAATTTGCGAGCGATTCACGCTGTCGATGTCGCCTCAGCATTGATTCGCGCCTGCAATAGCAGCGTCAAAGACAACCCGCCACTGCAGATACTCGAATCCAGCCAGATGCAGGGCTGCGATTTGAGCGCGGAGTGCTGCGTATGACGGATACCACAGCACAACGGATCGAATGCGACCGATTGCTGTCAGAGTGCCAAAGCCTGCACTTGGCCACCCTGAGCAAAGACGCGTGCCCCGCGATTAGTTATGCACCCTTTTTATGGCACGAAGGCGCTTTTTTTATCTATGTCAGTGCGCTGGCGCGCCATACCCGCAATCTGATCGAACAGCCACAGGCCTCGCTCATGCTGATTGAAGATGAGGCGCAGGCCAGTAACATTTTTGCACGCAAGCGCCTGACGGTGCGCTGTCTGGCAAAGGCTATTGCACGCTCCGATGAGGCTTGGTCAGAACGACTGAACGCTTTAGAAACTAAATATGGCAATACCGTGAGCGTGCTGCGTGCGTTAGAGGACTTTCAGCTGTTTCGACTCGCGCCAATCGACGCGTCGCTCGTTGTCGGTTTTGGCCAAGCACACCCCTTGGATGCGGGTTTGAATCCATTAGACCCGCTCGATCGGGAAGCTTAACACCTGATCGATTGAGCGTGCGCCCAGCTGCAGCATAAGTAAGCGATCGACCCCCAAGGCCACGCCTGAACATGCAGGCAAGCCAGCCCGCATCGCGGCCAACAAGTTCTCATCCACCGGAATCTGCGGCAAGCCCCGCTTAGCACGTTGGTGATTGTCGCTATTGAATCGCTCTCGCAGCTCCTGCGCATCACAGAGTTCATCGTAGCCATTGGCTAACTCGAGACCATTAACGTAAAGCTCGAAGCGCGCCGCCACTTCATTACCTTGCGCATCCTTATAACGCTTCGCCAGCGCGGCCTGGGCAGCGGGATAGTCCCTCACAAACTCTGGTCCGTGCTGTCCCAACTGCGGTTCAATGCAGTGCGAAAGCAGCAAGTCGAGAAACAGTTCACGTGATTCGTCTCCGCGACTGACATAAGCACAGCGTTGCTGAGCAAGCTCGACCAGCGCATTAAACTCTATCCGAAACGGATCAATCCCCAGGTGCTGCAAAAAAACCTCCTGGTAAGTTCGGATGACCGGCCCAGTACAGCCCAACACCGCCAGGATGAGTTGGGTGACCTCATCTATCAGCTGCGCCAGCGAAAAACCGGGGCGGTACCACTCCAACATCGTGAACTCGGGATTATGCCGAGCACTGCGCTCGCCATCGCGAAATACCTTGGCCAGGCTGTAAATCGACCCGCATCCTGTTGCCAATAGGCGTTTCATCGGAAACTCGGGAGAGGTCTGCAAATAAAATGGCTGAATGGTGCGCTGCCCCGGCACCAACACAGCTACTCCTAGACTGGCCAAATGGGGGTCGGTGACCGTCGCGGCGCCCACCACGGGTACGTCCACCTCCAGCACGCCCCGCCGAGCGAAAAATTCGCGAATCTGCGTATACAAAGCGGCGCGCGCGTGCAACGCGGCCAAGTCGCAAGTCGGCGCCCAAGATGCTTGGCTCATGCACTAGCCCTTCGCCCGACTAACGTATTCTCCGCTACGTGTATCGATGCGCAATACATCACCGATGTTGACGAATAGTGGCACCGCAACCACCGCCCCAGTGTTAAGTTGGGCGGGTTTGGAGCCGCCCTGCGCCGTATCTCCCTTGACCCCTGGGTCCGTCTCAACCACTTCGAGCTCGACGAAATTAGGCGGCGCAACCGACAGCGGCGCGCCGTTAAACAGTGTGACGCTGTAGAGCTCTTGCTCCTTCAACCACTTAACGCATTCCCCTACAGCCGACGCATCGGCAGCATGCTGCTCGAAGCTACCGTCAGTCATCATGAAATGCCAGAATTCGCCATCGTGATAAAGATACTC
>JBFHRI010000134.1:0-8406 GCA_041591755.1 Oleiphilaceae bacterium | reverse complement strand
TGACCGACTGGCCTCACTGATCGACAACGCGCTGTCTGCCGAGGCCTCAGGGACAGGCTACCCTCCCTACAATATCGAGTCTCTGGACGATAATCGCTACGCCATCACTTTGGCGGTGGCCGGCTTTGCTCAGGATGAACTCGATATTCAGGTGGAGAAAGGCGTGCTCACTGTGCGTGGACGCAAGTCAGAGAAAGACAGCGGTAAGTTCCTCTACCATGGTATTGCCAACCGCACCTTTGAGCGTAAGTTCAACCTGGCCGATTATGTCGAGGTGACAGGCGCTGAGCTTAACCTTGGTTTACTGCGCATCAATCTGGTGAAGGAGATTCCCGAAGCGATGAAGCCTCGCACCATTGCGATTTCGTCGGATAGCAAGGTGATTGAGCACCAAGCGGAGAAAACTTCCGAACCCAGCAAAAACAAAGCGGCCTAAGGTCGCTCGGGGCACTGCGGTGCCCCGTTTCGGCTTAGGTTTAAATGGCACAGGTATGGGAGGAAATGATCATGAATCTCGAAAAACTCAAACCCTGGAATTGGTTCAAGCATGAGGAGCAGACCGCGACGCAGATTCCGGTGGCCAAAGGTGAGGTGAAACAAGAGCAGGGGGGTCAAGAGAACGCGTCTTTAGTCCCCCGGCAGGCCTCAAACTCGCTGCTGCAACTGCATCAGGAAATGGACCGTTTGTTTGATGAAGTTTGGCGTTCGTTTGGCATAAGCCCACAATCGCGCTTGAGCGGTTCGCCCACCTTGTTTGGCGGAGGCTCATTACTGGGCGACTATCGCGCGCACCTGGATATTTCTGGCAATGATCGGGAGTATGAGATCTGTGTCGAACTACCCGGACTGACGCAAGACGATATTCACATCGAGTTGAATGACAATGTGCTGACGATCCGAGGCGAAAAATCGGAAGTCAATGCAAGCAAGGACAAACAGTTTTATCGTGTGGAGCGCAGTTATGGAGCCTTTCAACGCACTCTGGCATTGCCCGATGATGCAAATCGCGATGACATCAATGCGCAGATGAAAAATGGCGTGTTGACGTTACGTATTCCGCGTCAGCCCTTGCCAAAAAGCGAAGCCAAGAAAATCGCGATTCACTCCTGAGTGACAAAAGACGGTCTCTCGGACACGGGGGGTTCATCCCCCGTGAGCTTTTTCAAGTCAGAAAATAGCCAGTTGAAGCCGCCAGATTAGGCGCAATTTACGCAGTTTTGTGCCCGCAATTGTCATTTGAATGACACTTGCTGCAGATCATTTCGACTAAACTCCCCTGTACGTAAGATGTTTTTTCTTGGCCTGAGCCGCTGTTAACGATCTTGCTGCGTCTCGTGCCCTCATTCACAGGTTTAGGAGCCAACAGGAGCGTCCTATGGAGCACGGTGGACTGATCGTTGCGGAGAGTTTGCAGGCGCAGGGTGTCAAACACTTGTATACCCTCTGTGGGGGGCATATTTCGCCCATTCTTTCCGGCTGTAAACAGCGTGGGATCAAGGTTTGGGACTGTCGCCATGAGGCGAGTGCGGTATTTGCCGCGGATGCGACCTCGCGTTTGTCGGGTATTCCCGGCGTCGCCGCAGTCACGGCAGGGCCTGGCGTCACCAATGCCATCACCGCGTTGCAGAATGCGCAGCAAGCTCAGTCGCCCTTGATTCTGCTCGGTGGCGCCAGCGCGACCGTCTTACGCGGTCGCGGCTCCTTGCAGGATATCGACCAGATGAGCCTGGTGCGACCTGTCGTGAAAGCGGCTTGGTCCGTCTCACGAGTGCGCGATATTACTTCAGTGCTCGACGAAGCCTTTGCGGTCGCCGCGTCGGGCGTGCCCGGCCCAGTGTTTGTCGAGTTACCGCTAGATGTCTTGTATCCCGAGGCGCTGGTCCGCGAATGGTATGGCACCAAGAGCGGCGAGCAGGGCGGAGGCATCGCACGCAAGGTGGTGCGCAGTTATTTGAGTCATCACACCGACCAATTGTTCGATCCAGAGCCGGATCATCCGATGCTCGGTGGCTTACTACAACGCGGTCGGCGTCTGCTCGATGCGTCGGGCAGCCAAGTCGCGCAGGTCAACCTTCAGGCCATGGCCGCGTTAACCGCGCGTTATCTTAGGCAGGCGCAGTCGCCGGTGATTCTGTTGGGCAGTCAAACGGTCACACAAGCTCGCTTGATTCCGGCCTTGGTGGCGGGCTTGGAGCGTCTGGGGGCGCCGGTATTCTTGTCCGGCATGGCGCGCGGCCTGCTGGGTCCGCGTCATCCACTGCAGTATCGACATCAACGTAAACAAGCCTTGCGCCAGGCCGATTTGATTATACTCGCTGGTGTGCCATGTGATTTTCGGCTCGATTATGGCAATCACCTCAATCGCAAGGCGACCCTGGTCTCGGCTAATTTGAGTCATCATGACTTGTTCAAAAACCGTCTGCCCAAGGTGCCAGTGCTGGGTCATCCGGCTGATTTTCTGCTGCAGTTAGCCGAGCAGTTTCCACCCGAGGCTGATCGCTTTAGCGCATGGCACGATACGCTCACGCAAGCAGATGCAGCGCGCAACAGTGAGATTGATGCCCAGGCCCTGGAGCAAAAAGGGCGCATTAATCCAATACATTTGTTGCAGACACTCGATGCCTTCCTCACTGATGAGGCCGTCTTGGTCGCCGACGGCGGTGATTTTGTGGCGACCGCTGCTTACACGTTACGCCCACGGCAGCCGCTGAGTTGGCTTGATCCCGGTGTATTTGGCACCTTGGGGGTTGGTGGTGGCTTTGCGTTAGGCGCTGCTGCGTGCCGGCCGGACGCTGAAATCTGGTTGATCTATGGCGATGGTTCATCCGCGTATTCGCTTGCCGAGTTTGACACGTTTGCGCGTCATGGGCGCGGCGTGATTGCGCTCATTGGCAATGACGGATGTTGGAATCAAATCGCGCGCGATCAAGTCGAAGTCTTGCACGATGACGTGGGTGTGATGTTGCGACAGTCGGCCTATCACGCGGTGGCCAAGGGCTATGGTGGTGAAGCCTTCCTTCTTGACGACCCACAGAAGATCGAGAGCACATTCAAGGCGGCGCGTAGGCTAGCCCAACAAGGCAAGCCGGTACTGATCAATGCGATGCTCGACAAATCGGATTTTCGCAAAGGGTCTTTATCCGTATGAGACTGCGCCAGCGAAGGTTGGGTGTTAGCACGAGCTCCTTAGCAGGGGGGAGCCTGAAACATGCTTGATTTCTCTGACGTATTCTCGCAGACGGCGTTAATCTTATTTTTGGCTTCGGTCGTGGGCTTACTGTCGGTGCGCCTTAAGCAGCCGCTGATTGTGGGTTTTATCGCGGTGGGTATTTTGCTGGGTCCTTCATCCTTGGGTTGGGTGCAAGCCAACGATCAGATTGATCTATTGGCTAAGCTGGGGATTTCCTTACTGCTCTTTATCGTCGGCCTCAAGCTCGACTTGCACATCATCAAAACCTTGGGGCAGGTGGCCTTGGCGACGGGGATTGGGCAGGTCGTCTTTACCTCACTGTTTGGCTATCTGATCGCCCTAGCCTTGGGCTTCGATAGCATCGAGTCTCTCTACATTGCGGTCGCCTTGACCTTCTCCAGCACTATCATCATCGTCAAACTGCTGTCCGATAAACGTGAAGTGGACTCACTGCATGGCCGCATCGCAGTGGGTTTTTTGATTGTGCAAGACCTCTTGGTCATTCTGGCCATGATTGTCTTGAATTCGCTCAATACCGAAGACGCTGACTTCAGCATCGGCGAGAGTCTGTCGCATATCGCGTTGAGCGGCACGCTGTTTATCTTGGGGATTGGGGTGTTGATGCGCTATGTGCTGCCTCCTTTACTGGAGTCCCTGGCACAGTCGCGCGAGTTGCTGATGGTGTTTGCGATTGCCTGGGCCGTCTCGCTGAGTGCACTGGACCATTGGCTCGGGTTCAGCAAGGAAGTCGGGGCATTTATAGCCGGAGTCTCGTTGGCATCGACCCCGTACCGCGAGGTGATCGGTGCCAAGCTGGTCGGTCTGCGTGACTTCCTGCTGCTGTTTTTCTTTGTCGATTTAGGCGCGACCCTGGATCTGTCCACGGTGGCTGGGCAACTGGGGGATGCCGCGATCTTTTCGCTGTTTGTCCTGATCGGCAATCCCTTAATCGTGATGGCCATTATGGGCTTAATGGGCTATCGCAGCCGCACCGGTTTTATGGCCGGTCTGACCGTGGCACAGATCAGCGAGTTTTCGCTGATTCTGGCGGCCCTTGGGGTTTCGCTGGGGCATATTGGCATGCCGGTGCAGGGCCTGATAACGCTGGTCGGCTTAGTTACGATCAGTGTCTCGACCTACATGATTCTCTATGCGCAGCCTCTATATGCTTACCTAGCGCAATGGCTGGGGGTGTTCGAGCGCGCACGGCCGCGGCGCGAATCCGCAACCTGCTTGACGGAGCAGGACGATGAAGCGGTTGATCTGATCGTGATTGGTTTAGGTCGCTTCGGGCGGACTGTGGCGGATCGATTTATCGCCGAGGGTTATCGAGTATTGGGTATCGACTTCGACCCTGAACGCGTCCGAAAGGCGCGTACGCAAGGCATCGATGCCTGTTATGGGGATGCCAGTGATGAAGCGCTGTTTGCTTCACTGCCCATCGCGCGAGCGCGCTGGTTCGTGAGTGCGGTGCATGATCCCCAGGTGAGCGAGGCTCTAGCCGCGCATCTAAAGGCCTTTGGTTTTGCTGGACAAGCGGCCTTTGCGGTGCAGGGGCATTATCGTCCTGAAAAAATCGCCAGCGCAGATACGATTGTCTTCGCGCCCTACGAGTTTGCGGCGCGACACGCGGCGGAAAAACTGTTAGCCATGGAGCCGAAAGAGCCTCAGTGAAAATCACAAACTTTCACAGGCCCTCGCCACCTTTTTAAAGGCCCTAAAAAATGGGCCGATTCTTTCTTAAAACTACGTGAAGGCTGTGAGCCCAAAGTCGTTTAGACAGGGTTTCGTGCTTGCTATTTTGCAGCACTCAAAAGTCATGTTTGTCCAAAATTGACTGAAATTTGCCGGACGCCTTGATCTTTGCGAGACCGGCATTAAACGCATCGCGCTTTTTTCGGAAATCCGGTGCTTTGCGTGAAAACATCAAAAACTGATCGGCGACTTCCAAAGGGGGAGAAATCCAGTCGATCATCGCGCCATAGCGCTTTAATTCATTGCGTAGGATGTACTTGCCCAGAGCCAGATCCATGATAGCGAGATCGATATGTCGATTGGCCAGTTTTTGCAGATTTTGTTTGTCTGAGCGCACCTCTTGAACTTTGAGCGCGGCCTCGTCGAAGCCCGGGGGATTCACATAGCCTCGGACAATTCCGACTTGAAAAGGCTTTAAATCAGCGAGCGTTGCAAACGCGATCTTCTCGTTCTTTCGCTTGAAGAGCACGAGTTCATTGGGAGGCAGCGGATCCGAAAACAGAAAGTCTGCTTCGCGGTCTTTTCGATACCACGCGGTATAAAGGGCGTCGTACTCGCCCAAACGGGTCGAGTCTAAGGCTCTCGCCCAAGGCAGTTGTTCCCGCACCACGATATACCCTTCTTCTTCAAATGCGGCCTTGATGATCTCGCTGTAGGGGCCGCCTTCGTGGAGGTGCTCACCATAGTACGGCGGGTAATCGACGAACGAAAGCCTGACCTGCTTTTCTGCATAGGCGTTGGAGAAGATTATTGTAAATAAGATCAGGCATATGGTCAGACGACGAACGATTCTCATTGCAACGAGGCTCCGACAAAACGGCGGTTTTGCATCTAAGTACATGTAAAGGGCCGCGACCCCATCAAATAGCCCACCACTTTTTTGGTCAACGCTTCAGGGTTATTCGGGTTTTTTGAGCCAACGCGAAAGCACCTGATGGAGCTGGCCAGGATCGATGGGCTTGCTGATATAGTCATTCATGCCAGCATCCAGGCATTGTTCTTTATCGCCCTTCATCGCGTTAGCGGTCATCGCGATGATGGGAATGGTCTGATAGTCGCGACCGGCGTCGCCTTGCCTGATCGCGGCGGTCGCTTGATAGCCATCCATAATCGGCATTTGGCAGTCCATTAAGATCAGCGTATACGGTGTGTTGCTGTCGTAGCTTGCCGTCAACATCGCCAGCGCTTCTTTCCCGTTTTGGGCGATTTCGCAGTCCAGCCCCTGGAGCTCTAGCAATTTACCGGCGACCAGTTGGTTAACCTCGTTGTCTTCAACCAATAAGATCCGGTTGATGTCAGCGTGACTGACGGGGCCCGAAGCGTGGCGAGTCGCGGAGGCATCAAGCGCTTCATCTTTTTCAAGTAACACCGTAAAGCGAAAGCAGCTACCTTTACCCTCTTCGCTTTCCACCTCAATGTCGCCGTCCATCAATTCGCAAAGCCGCTTTGAGATGGTCAGGCCCAGCCCGGTGCCACCAAATCGACGGGTAGTGGAGAGGTCTGCTTGCGCGAAGTTGTCAAAAATATGTGTTTGCTTTTCGGTAGGGATGCCAATCCCCGTGTCGCTTACGGCAGCGCAAACGCGCACTCGCGAGCTGTTGATGATTTCCGTTGCAACGTTAATATTGATCTCACCCTTGAGCGTAAACTTAATCGCGTTGCCAACCAGGTTTGAAAATATCTGTTTTAGACGCATCGCGTCGCCCCGAACGTGCGCGCAAGCCACTCCATCGATATCCATTTTCATGCATAAACCTTTGGCTTGCGCAGTGCTGTGCCAAAACGCGTATTGCTCATCAAACAATTCATGCAAATTGAACGGCTGCGATTCAATTTCCAGCTTGCCGGCTTCAACCTTGGACAAATCGAGAATGTCGTTAAGGATACTCAACAGGTGTTTAGCACTTTTCAGTGCCAGTTGAATTTGTTCTTTCTGTTCTGTATTGAGCTGCCCGCTGTCCATAATGTTGAGCATGCCAATCAGGCCGTTCATAGGGGTTCTGATTTCGTGACTCATGCTGGCCAGGAACTGGCTTTTTGACAGGTCTGCCGCTTCGGCTTTGTCTCTCGCAGATTCAAGTTCTTGGTTGGCGTGGACCTGTGCATCAATGTCCTGAAAAGAGCCAAAAAGGCGTACGCAATTGCCATTTTCAAACTCGCCATTCCCTGTCGCATTGACCCAAACTTCCCGACCTCGCGCGGTGACGATTAGCAGCGCTTCGCTCCAAGGTTTATGTTCTTGAATGCAGCGTTCGACCCGCGCGCGTATCAGATCGCGATCTTTTTCATCTTTGTAGAAGTTAATCGCCGTTTCAAGCTGTGGTTCGTAGTCAGGGCCGACTTCGTGTATCTCCTTGGTGACGTCTGACCAATAGAGCTTGTTGTGAATCAAGTCGAGCTCCCAAGCGCCAATCCGGCCCTGACGACTCATGGATTCGAGCATCTGTTGTTGTCTTTTTAGTGCGCCGGTCCGCTCAGCAACTTTCTGCTCCAGATTTTTATTCAGCGTTTGCAGTGATGCTCTGTCAGAGGCAATGCGTCGCTGCAGGGTATTAAAGACTTTGTCCAGCCGCATTAACTCGCGTGCCTTAAAGTCAGCGATCTGAGCCGGTGCAATGTCGTTCAAATTTTCAAAATCTGTTTTTTCCATGCGCGAAATGAAACGATCCAGCGCGCCGACTAGAAACTTCTTGAATGCCCACAAAAATAATATCCATAGAACAATCGACTTGATGACTGCGTTCGCGATGGTCAAGAGAAAATTAACTTTTACTTTTTCGAGCACAATCAGGTCGCTGGAATACAGCGTCAGCTCACCCAGATAATGCTCGCCTCGCTCAATTCTAAACGTTCGATGAATTAAACCACTCATGGCGTCTTCGGCGAGGGCATTACCGCTTTGGAAGAGTACTTCCTGTTGTTTTCCCGTCAGCTTGACGGCGTAAATGTCTTGCAGATGGGTCACCCCTTGCAGTGTGGCTTCTACCTGCGCATCATCAAAATGCCATAGCGCTGTCGTCAAGACGGGGCCGAATATATTCATATATGCATCGAAATCATTAACGATTTCATTACGCTCACTCAGGTACTCATTGAGCATCTGTGTGCCGGTGATGATGATGGTAATGACGATGTAGATCGAAAAAACGATGCGGAGTAAGCGAACCCCTAGGCTGGGCGCTGAGTCAATCTCTTCGTTCGGTTTGATCCCTGCTTCGGACATGGATATTGAGTTTCCGCTTTTCGGTACCGTACGACAATGATCAGTCGCTGGGTTATTTACGTGGTAGCTCTCACCGCACGCGTTCATTAGCGTAGCTGAAAATGCTGGAAACTTTAAACGGTCTAGGCTTCACCGAGTTAATTCTTGAGCCAGCGAGATGAACAACTTCTGCAGAGGGAGTCGATACATGGGCATGACGCGACAGACACGACCATCGCTCGACATCCAGCGCTCCGGG
>JBFHRI010000133.1:0-8433 GCA_041591755.1 Oleiphilaceae bacterium | reverse complement strand
GATGACTGAACTATGGTTTGAGATGACTGAACTATGGTTTGAGATGACTGAACTATGGTTTGGGATGACTGAACTATGGTTTGGGATGACTGAACTATGGTTTGGGATGACTGAACTATGGTTTGAGATGACTGAACTATGGTACGAGGTAACTCAAGCGCGGTATCCGATAACTGGAAGGACTGCACGATGACCGCATTGGCTGGCGGGATGACTGTTCTGGATCGCCCGCCTCACCACCTTGCCACAATTTAAGCCTGCGAGCTCAGAGAATCGTTATACTACCCTGTTACCAAAAGCCCCCAGGAATATTTCGCTGCCCGTATGTCTGACGAGCCCTTGCCTAACATCGACGGATACCGCTTGATCGCCCGCCTGGGTGAAGGCGCGATGGCGCAGGTTTATCTAGCGATCCAGGAAGGTTTCGAACGTAAAGTGGCCTTAAAAGTCCTCACCCCTCAGTTGGCGCGGGAGGAACGTTTTGAGCAACGCTTTACTGAAGAGGCACGACTGGCCAGCCAGTTATCTCACCCGAATATCGTCCCTATCTATGACTTTGGCCATTCACATAGCCATCGTTACATTGCCATGGAGTATTTGCCCGGGGGCGACCTAAAGCAGCGCATGCTTGAAGGCATCCCCTTGGTCGATGCGATCGCCTTGGTGAGCGTACTCGCCAAGGCCATCGATCATGCGGGGCAACAAGGTTTGATTCATCGCGATATCAAGCCTGAGAACATCCTGTTTCGCGAGAATCGCACGCCGGTCATTTGCGACTTTGGCATCGCCCGAGAACTCGCTCAGGGCAGCCAGTTGACCATGGTTGGCAACATTATTGGCACGCCACGCTACATGAGTCCCGAGCAAGCACAGGGCTTATCTGTCGATATTCGATCCGATCTCTACAGTTTGAGCGTGATTTTATATGAACTCCTGTGCGGTCACGCGCCATTTCTGAATGAATCCGCACTGACAGTCAGTCTCAAACATATATCCGAGCTGCCGCCCCCCTTGCCACCTCAATTGAGTGTATTTCAGGGCATTATTGATAAAGCACTGGCCAAGCAGCCAGGTGAACGTTTTCAAAGTGGCGCCGATCTGGCCGCCGCCTTGGCGCAAGCCGAAGAGCAGATCTCTGCATCCTTCGCGCGCACCGTCATCGTCAACACCAGCGAATTGATGTGTGCCGTACCCGTTGCTGCCGGTCGTGCCGCGTCGCGAGCCTTAGCCACAACGGCCACCGCATCGCTGCCCCGACCGGCTATCACAGCAACTTTACAGGATGCCGCGGACACGCCAAGAAGCGTCACACCTTTTTATCGTAAACCGATGATCTTGGCCGGCGCCTTGCTGGCACTCAACGCCGGTGCGATTGGGCTTTGGTATTTTGCCGCATCGCCGCACGAAAAAACCCTTGAAGCTTTAAGTAATCAAGCCGCAGCGAATCCCATTCCCGGTATGGCAGAAAAAGCCGAGTCGCTGCTTCGGCAAGCACGCGAGGCCTATCATAACGGCCACTTGTTTGAGCCTGAACACGCCAACGCACAACTCTTCTTGACGACGTTGTTGGCCCTGGTCCCTCATCATGCAACAGGTCGCGAGGAGATCAGCATACTCTTTGAGCGCTATCTCGATACTGCAAAGGAGCATCTTAGCAACCAGGATATCGAAGATGCGGAGCAATTCCTCAACCAGGCTTCGCAGATCAGTTACTACATTGAAAACGCGGAGCTGAAAGACCGCTTCAGCGCACTTTACAAGTCACTGCTCAAACAACGACAACAATCCTTGGTCGCCGAAGAGCACACTAGATATATCGAAGAGTTATTAGCAAATGCGCGGGAATCATTGGCGCAAGATCGACTGACCGCGCCCCCAGGCGACAATGCTTTTGAGCATTTTCAGCAGATACTCCGCAGCTCTCCGCAGCATGCAGAGGCGCTGTCGGGAATACGGGAAACCGCCTCGCGCCTGTTGCAAAAGGCCCTGGTAAAATCCGAGGAAGGTTTATTTGCTGTCGCTCAGGCTTTTGTCGCCGCCGCAACGCAAATCGCCCCGACCCATCCAGAGATCGCAACGACACAGGAAAAAATAGCACAATCACAGCAAGCGGCGCAGGAGCTGCAACTGCGACAAAATACACAGCGCGATGATGATTTTCTGGCTAAAAAAGCCCGTATTGAACAAGAGCGCCTGAACCAACATCAACAGATCCATGCGTGGCTGAGCACTGCAGAAGACTATGTCGAAGCCGATCAATTGGTTTCCCCTGAAGAAGAAAACGCGCTCGAACTCTATGAACGCGTGCTCGCGCTTGAGCCAAACAATGTCGCGGCCTTACAGGGGCGTGAGCTGATCGGTGCACTGTTGGTCGATCGTGCGCTACGATTAGCTCAAGAAGATGAATTCCAAGCGGCGCGTAACACCTTGGAAACCGCCTCCCGCCTTCTCACCATCAAAACGCGGATTTTCACCACCGAACAACACATCAATCAAATGCAACGCGCGCACGAGCATCAGCAATTGCTCGAGCGCGCGCAACAGGCCATGGCGGCCAATCAACTGGAATACCCCGTCAACGAAAGCGCAGTGTTCTTCTACAAGAAGATATTGGAGCACGACCCCTCCAATATCGAGGCTCGCCAAGGGATGGATGCAGTGGGGTTAAAGTACCTCGAACTGTCTCGCGAAGCGCTAAGTCGGGACGACTTTAGCGAAGCACGCCGGCTTTACACGAAAGCCCAACGCTACACCAGCTCGGATATCGAATTGCAAATGGCCGAAGCATTCTTCAAGGAGCAAGCTTCGGAGCCGCGTATCAAAGAACTCCTGGCGTCTGCCGAATCGGCCTTGCAACGCGGTCGCTTGACGCGCCCGGCCAAGCAGAATGCCTTGCATTATTATCGCCAGATACTGGCCTTGATTCCCGGGCATTCCGAAGCGCTGGCGGGCGTCGAGAAAGTACGCTCACGCTATGAGGGCATCGTCCGCCGCGCCCTGGCGGCTGAAGATGCAACTCGCGCGCGTGACAGCTTTGAGGTACTGCAAAGCATTGCTGCCAATGCCGCAGGATACCCCGATTTAGTACAAGAGATAAGCGCACTCGAAGCCAAAGCCAAGGCGCAGGCCAAGGTCTCACCGCAGCGGGTAAATCCCGAACAAATCAAACGTTACAGGACAGAAATCACCGAGATCTTACAAAGCCCTGTCAAACATGAAACCAATCGCGCGCTAATCGACCGCTACCTGGCGATTCTGGCGCTTCAGCCGGATGACAAAGCGGCACAGGACGGCCTGCTTAATACCTTACGAGATGAGGAAAAGCGGGCGGAGGAGGCACTGAATCGCATGGATGTTGCTTTGGCTGAACACCACATGGCGGTCATCCATACAGCCTACCCTGAGTATGATTTAAGCAACCTCACCGCACTGAAGGCGCGCGTTGAACTCAAGCGCGCTGAAATCGAGGACAACGTCGCCAAAATTGAAACGAATTTGGCACGGCCGTATAGCAAGCCTGGCTGGCTACAATCCCATCGCAGCCAGCGCGATCTGTTGATCGCTACCTACAACTATATTGATGACCTGAGGGTCATCCACCCTGAGGATCCGCGCGTCGCCGAGTATCTCCGACAGCTGGACCAGAAATACGCCGATATCATCGGCCGCCTGGTTCAAGAACAAAGCGAAGAGGCCGCAAAGAAGTTCTTGTCAGACACGCTGACCTTTCAGTGGCCGGGTACGCAAGTTGCCCAGTTGCGCGAATCGCTGGATCGTCGAGACGGCTTAAAGTTCGCTCCGAGTGAAACCACGGATATGGAAGCACTACTTGAGGAGGCTGCACGCCTGATCGATTATCGTTACAATCGCCCGGGGCTATTTGAAAGCAATCGCGAAGCCCGTGACCGCTTAATCAAGGCCTACCATAACATCGCTGAAGTTCGCGCGACGCGACCAGAGGAACCACGCGTCAACGCTTACTTGGTGCGACTCGATCAAAAATACGCCGACATCGTGCAGCAATTGCTTACCGACAATAATACCAGCGAAGCTGAGAAGTTCATTCGTGATACGCGCCACTTCAAATGGCGCGGCACGCAACTGACCTTGGTCGCAGCAAGTATGACGGTGGCTGCCGATAAAGCCAAACTCGCCGAAGTGGACGAGCACTCAGCGATAGATTGGCTGCTGCAAGAGGCTGAACTGTTGATCGCTCGCCCATACAACAGCCCGGGCTTATTGGAGAGTCATCGATTGCCCCGCGAGCGCTTAAGCAAGGCCTACCAAAACCTTAATCAAGTGCGCCAGCTTAATCCTCAGCATGAATCCTTAGAAACCCTGTTTCAGCAATTGGATAGCAAATACGCGGAGATTGTGCGTACCTTACTGCAGGCTCAGGATGAAGATGCCTATGACTTTATCAATGACACACGTCACTACGACTGGATCAGCCCGCAACTCAACAGTGTCATCAAAAATCACGGCCACAAATTACGCACCTCCTTTTGACGCAGCACTCGCGCCCGACTCACTTGCGCTAAACTTAGGGCAGGCATAACGCAGTATGGGAGAATTTCACGATGAAGATTGCAGCGATACTGCTCGATATCAGTGGCGTTCTTTACGATGGCCGTGAAGTCATCACCGGTGCGCTGGCGTCCTTTCGTAAATTGCGCGACAGTGGCTTACCCCTGCGGCTGGTCACCAATACGGCGACACAAAATCGCCGCCAAATTCTCGAAAAACTGCAGCACATGGGCTTCGCCCTTACTTTAGAAGAACTCATCACCGCGCCGTCCGCTGCGCGCAGCTGGCTGCAGGAGCATCAGCTTCGGCCATTTTGCTTGCTACATCCTAACCTGCACTCTGAGTTTGCCGAATTCGATCAGAGCGCACCGAATGCTGTGCTGTTGGGCGACGCGCGCGACGCACTCGACTATGCGCATTTGAATCAAGCATTTCGCCTCTGTATGGAGGGCGCGCCACTGATTGGCATCGGCATGAATCGCTATTTCAGTGAGAATGAAAAGCTTTGCCTCGATGCTGGCATGTTTATTCGTGGCATCGCCTGGGCAGCCAATATCGAGCCACTGATCATGGGCAAACCTAGTCAGGCCTTCTATCATCAGGTGGTGGCCGACTTGGGCGTGCCGGCAGAGAACTGTCTGATGATTGGCGATGACGTGGAAACGGATGTGTGCGGCGCGATTGATGTTGGTTTACAAGCCGCGTTGGTCAAAACCGGCAAATATCGCAAGGGCGATCAAGCCAAATTGCCGTCGCAGGCCCTCCTCCTCGACAGCATTGTGGATCTGCCGCAATTACTGCAGCAGAACCAAGCCTGAGAGAGGCTGAACCATCCTTAGGCTATCGCCTCTTTGTTCATTCGTTTGTGCACTTCGCCCAGGCAGGTGACCACGCTAACTAAAGTTAGCTTGCCTGATTCATCAATGGCACGCGCCCCAAAACTTCCCGAATGCTATTAATATCGATGGGTTTGGACACATACTCATCCATTCCGGCAGCCAGACACCGCTCTCGGTCACCCTTCATTGCATTCGCTGTCATGGCCACGATTGGCACCTTAAGATAGCGTTCTCCGGCCTTGCCATCTCGGATAGCGCGGCTGGCACTGTAGCCGTCCATCACCGGCATCTGGCAGTCCATAAACACCAGCTCAAACGGTGCTACATCGGGTGCTGCTCGCAGCGCCGCAAGTGCCTCTTCACCATTGGAGGCCATCTCCACTGCAAGACCCAACTCCGCCAACAGCGCTTCTGCCACCATTTGATTGACGGCGTTGTCCTCTACCAAAAGTGCGCGCAGCGCGGGTAGTTTGCCTGTAGGCATTGCGCTCAGGTCCAATGCAGTTACCGCCAGACCTTCCGGCGTAGGTTCGCAAGTAGCAAAATACTCAACAGCCTGCAGCAAGGCTCTTTGCGTAATCGGCTTGCGCAGAAATTTGGCATGTAAGGGCCAACCCCCCGCGCGGGTATCAAGGTTGACCTTCATTTTGCGAATTAAACATACGGGCTTCATCGCCAGGTTTGGTGTGCGCAAGGCTGCCTGCAGCTGGCGGTGCTGCTCACCATCCATTTCCGCAAGATCAAGCATGACCCCGTCGTATTGGTCCAATCCATTATTAGCGGGCTCCGATATGAGTGCATTGAGCGCCGCTACGCCCGCCAGATGACGACAGGAAATTTCCCAGCGAGCGAGTTGAGCACTAATCTGTTGCCCCTGTCGCGGCGAACCGCCCACCAACAACACCGCCGCTTGGCGTAGTCGATGTTCAGGTGCGATTAAGACGCGTTCAGTTGCTTGCGCCAGAATGATATGAAACTTAAAGGTGCTGCCCTCGCCCTCCCTACTGACGAGGGAGATCTGTCCCTGCATCTCCTCACACAAACGCTTACAAATCGCCAGGCCAAGCCCCGTGCCACCAAAACGCCGCGTGGTGGAGCTGTCGGCTTGGGTAAACTTGTCGAACAATTTATCTTGTATGTCGGCCGGAATGCCAATACCGGTATCGCTTATCTCGGCATGCAGGTAGGGGCTCGCTGACGTCTCATGTTCCAGCCAGATCCTCACTGCAACCACACCCTCGTCGGTGAACTTGATCGCATTGCCCAGGAGATTCGCAAATATCTGTCGCACCCGCCCCTCATCACCACGAAGCATACGCAGTGTCAGGCCCTGCATATCCACGATCAACTCAATGTGCTTGCTTTCTGCCAACGGAGCCAAGCCCTCGCACAAGTCTGACAGCATCGACCCAGGATTGAAGTCGATTGCCTCCAGCTCCATGCGTCCCGCTTCTATTTTGGAAAAATCCAAAATATCGTTGATCAGTGTCAGTAGCGAGCGGGCACTGCTCAGCGCCAGGTCAGCCTTCTGTTTTTGATCCACCGAGAGCGAAGTGTGCAACAACAAGTTCAACATACCGATTACACCATTCATCGGCGTTCGGATTTCGTGACTCATCGTGGCCAAGAACTCGCTTTTTGCTCGATTCGAAGCCTCCGCCTGTGCTCTGGACTCCTCCAGGTGCCGTTGATTCTCGAGCCGCTGCGTTACATCACGAAAGCTGTAGATTCGAAAAACCTGGTCCGACGAATAAAAAGACTGCGAGAACATTTCCAGGCGACGCCCATCCCTCAGCACGATCACCTCAGTGAATACGGCCATTGGATCGCTGCTGCCGCGCTGTACCCACGCCATATAGGCGGCGGGGTCGGCGGTGTATGACGCCAGGGTTTGATGAATCAGACCGGTGAAGGCCTGCGGCTGCAACTCGGTCAGCCGCCAGATGTTTAGAAGATTGAGGTTGGATCGCATGTGCGCGCCGTATGCATCGGTGACGAGAATGCCGCTATCCGTCACCTCCAGGATGGCACCCATCATATCCATGGTCTGCTTCTTTTCCTGCAGAGATTGGCGGAAACCATGTAGCGCCTGCGCCATCTGACTCAGCTCGTCCGATCCCGTGGTGTCTATCGCAACCTCATAACGCTCTTCGGCAATGGCATCTGTAGCCGCTGCAAGTGCACCTAAACGACGTGTCACACGCGGCCGAATATAACCGAAGATCAACAACAGCGAGCCGAGAATTAGGGTTCCTAAGGTCGCGATATTAAACAGGCGGCTTTGATCAATACGCGTTTCGAGCAAACTGATATCGCGCGTCGCTCGTTGCCGCGCCTCAGCCACAAACTCATCCAGTGCTGACGTGAGTCGCGCCGCCAAGGTGCGGATTTCCAGTAACAACGTACGCACCTCTTGCTCATTTCGCTTCCAATCCTCAAGCAAGTGAAACATACCACCCGCCTCGGCGGCTTCCGCTAATAAAGTCTGCGTCGTCTGTCCCAATTGCTGTCGTAAGTCATCGGAGCCTAGACTGAGGCCGACCCGAGAGAGGCGTCGAATCTGTGCGATCAGTTCTTGCCGCAGCATCTTGATCTGTTCCTGCGCGCTGTTCATGCTGGCGCGGTTCAACAAGAGCTCCACCCTTGCCAAGGCCTCTTTTGTCTCGCCCAAAGCGGCACTCTGCGCGGGATCGGTATGAGCACCAACAATGCGTTGCCGCTTTAACGCGGAGAGCATTTGCGCAACGGCTTGCAAGGCAGTTTTTTTACGTTGGGCAATATCGGCCAGCACATCAACGCGTTGCCCCCACCAATGGTGACCTATCCGCTCTGCGCGCTCGAACATCCCGCCAACCAGGATATTCAAACTGGCTAACAGGTGAATGTCGGGCGCGTAATCCTCCAACTCTTGCAACAGCGCTCGAATGTCGTTTTCATACTGAAATAAGTAGTCAGGGACTTGTTCCAAACTCGCGGCATTGTCGGTGGCATACACCTGCTCCAAGCGCTGATGGTAAAGATTGACCTCATACGACAAAACACGGGCGCTTTGCAGCAGTGGTAAGGT
>JBFHRI010000132.1:0-8443 GCA_041591755.1 Oleiphilaceae bacterium | reverse complement strand
TATGTCGTAACTTTTTGCATGGTGGTCTCCTTTTCGTACCTTTGATTAGACTGCAATCCAATCATGGCACATCGATGCCGATATGGGGCGAGAGGGAGACCATCTCATCGGCTCAAAAGACCGCCGGGATGACGTGCTAGGGAGTTTTTACTCTGACCCCAAATTAGCGCTATCCGTATTCCGAAAAGTGTGAGTCCCGTCGAAAATCAGATTGCCGCTTTGGCCATCTGCGCCCCAAAATAGCCGTTTATCCTTTTTTTACGATCTTTTTCAAAAAGCCCGCCTAAAATCACCGTACTATAGCCCGCAATCCGGATTTTGAGGTCAAACCAAATCGTATGGCTTCCCTTTTAGACAAAGTGTCGGCGTGTCCCGCAAGGCGTGAGCATGGCATGACTTTGGTCGAGCTCCTCGTGGTCGTTTCTTTGGTCGCCATCTTATTGGCCATGGCCGGTCCCGCTTACGTCAACATGGTGCGTACCAATCAGATGGCGGTGGGTGTCAACAACCTCGCAGGCGGTTTTCATTTCGCGCGCAGTGAAGCCGCGAAGCGCGGGGGTGGGGTGGCGATTTGTGCCAGCTCAGACGGCTTGAGCTGTTCGACCAATTGGTCCAAAGGTTGGCTGGTTTGGTTGGATGATAATGCGAGTGGCACCTTGGGTAAGGTCGATGCGGGTGAAGAGATCTTGAAAGTGGGTCAAGGCATCAGCGAGGGCATGACTTTGAGTCGAGTCGGTTGGACCAGCTCAGACAATTTCGTGGGTTTTTCCAATCAAGGACTTGGTAGTTCCAGCGGTGATTTCGTGTTTTGCGATGCGCGCGGCAGCAGTAGCGCCAAAGTAGTAAATATATTGGTGTCTGGACGGGCCCAGGTGTCCAGTCGCTTGATGACGGGAGCGACGCCCACATGCAGTTGAAACAACGTGGCTTTAGCTTAATTGAAGTGTTAGTGGCCATTCTGATCTTCGCGGTAGGCTTGCTGGGCGTGGCCAGCTTGCAGACGACCGGTTTACGCTTATCGAAAGACTCGCAGTCGGTCGGTATCGCCGCCAGCTTGGCGGGCAGTATGGTGGACCGCATCCGAGCCAACACGGTGAGTGCGGGAAGCTGCTCGAAAACGGTCACCGATAAAGACGGCAATACCTCAACGCTGAATTATGTCTGTTCAGCCTACACCGAAGAAAAGGGCGCTTCTGCCGTGAACTGTGCCAGCGGCTGCACCGCCGCGCAAATGGTGCAGCATGATGTATATCAGTGGAAGACTGATGTAGCGAGTCGTCTTCCCGCAGGAACCGGAACCATTACGATGGGGGCGGACGGCCTCTACGAGATCAGCGTCAGTTGGGATGAAAGTGAGGATGCTGCGGGCGCCACCGATAATCAAGTTGAGCGCGCCAAAAATCGGCGTCAGACCTATTCGATCAGGGTATATCTGTGATGCAAAACCTAACACTGCACAAGCAGTCGGGCCTATCCATCGTGGAGCTGATGGTGGCCATTACCCTCGGTACGATTTTACTGGCGGGGATTCTTCAGATTTTTGTGTTCAACAAGCGCAGTTTTGAAATTACACAGGATTTGAGTCATGTGCAGGAGAGTGCGCGTATCGGTATCCAAGTGCTGTCGAAGAGCATTCGTAATGCAGACCATTGGGGATCGGTTGATTTAGCAGCGGTGAGCTCGGTGGGCACCATTGCGGTGGCAGCGTCGGGTGCCTGTGACAAGAACTGGGCCCTAAACGGTAATGGCGTGGTGGGCTACGAAGGCGCCGCGACAATTCCTGCCGCGGCTTCTTGCCTCGGTAAGAGCGCCAATTATCAAGCCAATTCAGACATCTTGGTTTTGCGTTATGCGGATGCCTCACAACTCACGGGCACGCCGGCCAGCGGCACCTTGTATTTACGCAGCAACCCAGAGAACAAAGCGGTGATCTTTGATGGCGCTGACCTGGCGACCGCTAAAGCGCAGGTTCCAGACGGTACGATGATCTACAACTACGGCTATCAGGCTGAAATGTTTGTAGTGCGCAAGTGCGCGCAAGCCGATACGTCTGGAAACTGCATTGCAGGAAGTCCCCCGGCGCTGGTCAGAGTGCGCTTGGGGGCCGGCCCCAAAATGACGGAACAGGTCTTGGTTGAGGGCATTGAGCAGATGCAGTTGCAATATGGCTTGGATGTCAACGGTGACTTACTGGTCGATCGTTATGTTGGCGCGGGCTCGGTCACGAATTGGCAAAACGTGGTGGCCGTAAGAGTGGCGTTATTGGCGCGCAGTAGGGAGCTGGACCTGGAAATCGATAACACGGCGGCCTTCAGTACCGCCCTATTGGATTACACCTACACCGTGCCGGCCAATGACAGCGCTCGACGCTATCGTCGCATGGTGATGCAGCGAGATATCTTTATTCGCAATCGCGTGGGTTCGCTTTCAATTCGGACGGGAGTATAGCAATGACGTCCTTCTCTGTTTCAAACACCGCTGCACCTGTAGCCCATCGCCAGTCTGGCGTGGTCATGGTGACGGCCTTACTGATTTTGTTGGTGTTCACACTGGTTGCGGTGATGAGCATGGATTCGACGCAGCTGGGCTATCAGATGAGCACCAACTATGCCTACAGCGAAACCAGCTTCAACGCATCGGAAAGTGGGCGCAAGGCGATGGCCGACATTATTGATGAAGTCATTTATGAGCGCAGTTGGGATGCTCCTCGGTCATTGCCCGCATTTGCCAACCTGAAGGCTTCGGGAAACTTCGAATTTGCGGCGGTTGAGACGGCGGCAGAAATCGCCAGCCCCTGGAAGGGGATGCGCAACAGCAGCAATATTGATTTGAGCCTCTCGGTCACCGAGGGTAGCAAAAAGGTGCTGGCGGCCGATGTGGCGATGGTGCAAGGCGTTAAACGTAAACTGGCCGGCTCATCTTTGGCGACGCACCAGGGCTATGAGGGCTTGGGCAAATCGGTGGCCAAGGGTGGCTATGCGATGTATATCGAAATGCGAAGCTTGGGCGATGGTCCACGTAATGCGGCCAGTCTGACCGCTAGCGAATACCGCTCAATTATTGCGAACTGAGCAGGAGACACGAAATGAAGACCTTCAGAAAACGCTCGGTGCCAGGCCAGCGGTCTAATCTCACGCTGGCCCTAATGCTATGGTTGGGTCTGCTGTTCAGTGCATGGGTTGCGGCGAGCGATACGCTTTATGCACCGGGTTCGAGTCGTTCGGTCGAGTACACCGATATTCCACCCTTCCTGGAGCGTGCGGTGGGCAAACCCAGTGTGCTGATGGCCTTCGATGTCTCAGGTAGTATGTGGGTGCCGGCTTATCCGCCCGAAGGTAATTGGAGCACCAAAGACGGTACCGATTTCAAACCCAACAAGCTGTACTACGGGTATTTTGATTCCGGCACCTTGAGCTCTGGAGGGTCTAAGACGCCTGCCAAATATCGCTATGACAACGCAAACCAGTGGTTTGTGCGCGATGATGCGGCCGGTACTTGGGATGGGGATTTTTTGAATTGGTTGACCATGCGTCGGGTCGATGTGGCACGTAAGGTCATGATCGGCGGCAAGGTAACACTGGGCGGCACCACTGCAGCAGGGACGGCAATTGCCGGTCGCGCCGGCACCACCGAGGCGGGCAAGACCTTTTATTTATTGGAAGGTGACGTCGAGTATCGCGCTAGCGATGATTACACCAAACGCTATACGCTTTCTTCTGCGGTGTCCCCGATTGCGGATAATCAGCAGATCAAGATCAGCAAAGGCTTCATTGAGGAAGTCGGTGGCGCTGGAGGGACCTCGATCACGCTCGGGTCCAAGATGGAGATGGGCTACGTCGAGCTAAAACTTGAAAACGGTGCCAACCGCCAGACCGGTCTGAGTGAGTTTAAGACCGTCTCATTCATGAATACCTACACCGACCCCGTTGTTATCGCTACGCACTTAACCAACAACGGCAATGATGCCACGGTAGCCCGAGTTTCCGATGTGAGTCTGGTCAGTAAAAACTTCAAGGTGGGTATGCAGGAATGGGATGCCTGGGACGGTAACCACACGACAGAGAAAGTGTTTTACATAGTTGCCGAACGCGGCACGCATGATTTGATGCTGGCCAATGGGAGTAAGCATCGCTTCACTGCGGGCAGTGTCAGTACCGCCAAAACCCTCGGTCGAAGAACCAACAATACAGATAAAGATCCCAACCTAGCAGCCAACTATGAAACGGTAGTCTTCCCCACGGCTTTCGGCCAAACCCCCGTTGTTTTTACGGGAGTCAGCAGTGCCAATATGGGAGACCTGCATAAAGTGGTGGGTTCACGTCCGTACAGTATCGGCACCACGAGTTTTCGAGTTGCACTGAACGAAGAAGATGGCGCCGACCAAGTGCATGTTGCGCAAACGATTGCCTATTTAGCCATCGAACCCGGTAAGTTTGATCTGAATAATGGCGTGGCGGTTCAGGTGGGCTCCAAGACTGCGGTAAACAACAGCATCTCAGACATCAACTTCTCGCCAGAGTTTGCGACCACACCCTTTGTGGGGGCGCAAACTCAGACGATGGCCGATAATCGCGCGGCTTCCGTACGCATGGACAATGCCTGGACCAAATCCAAGGCCCCGGTGCGTGTTCAAGGCAATGCCAAGTCAAATCAGGATCATGATCCAGAAACAGTCGGTTTTATTGCGGCAAGTAAGAACGCCTACAGAATTCGCGTGCGCGTCGAGCAGGAACCGCGTGGATTGGTGCAGGACAACAGCTCGATCGTGAACTTTGGTGTGTCGGTGTTCAATTTTGACCACAAAGCAAACAGTATCGCGAGCTCAATCATTACCGGGAATTCCGTGGACGGGCAAACCCTGTATCCCTGTTACTTCTATTATGATCCGGCGCGTGAGGCGATTCGTCGCACGCAAGCGGCGACCGACCCTAATTTCAAAGTCGTGCCTATGACGCTGGATAATGGAACCTCTCGAGACTACTTCTGTACCCCGACGGGCATTGGTGCCTCGGTCGATAAAGTCGTACAAGTGATTGAAGAGTACCCTTTGCTCTGGGGCACCACACCGATTGCTGAGACCTTGCTCGATCTGGGTCGCTACGTGAAGCAAAAGTCCGGGCTATATGCGGGGCAAGGAAGAGAAAACACGGGTTATCGAGAGCTGACATTAGGCAATACCTGGGATCCTTTCTACGACCGTGAATATGGCCGCACGCTTCCCTGTAAGTCGATTTATACCCTGCACTTTAACGATGGCGCGCCGTACAAGGATTTTGAAGACTATTCCAATACGACCTACACCTATAGCAAAGTCACCTCGAAATTGAGTGTCCTAGGTACAAGCCCAGACTTTGTTGAAAATAGCATGACGGGTGCGGTGGGGGACCGCGAAATGGTCGATAACGTGGCCTATGCGTTGCGAGCGGATTGTCGATCTGACCTGCCCGGTATCCAGCAGGTAATTTCCTATTATGTGTTTGCGAACTTGGGGGCTGACCTGGAAGAGGCAGATGAAAGTTCACTGCCGGCAACCGATTTGCGACGCATGATGGAAGCAGCGGTATTAGGTGGATTTATCGACTCTGAAACCGATACCAGCGCCGCAGGCTATGGCGTGCCTGATAACTGGCCGACCATCAAAGGCAAAAACGGTGCGACCTACACCAATGTGTTCGATTATGCGGTTTCCAAAAACTGTGTGGTGAGTGAGTGGGATAAGGACGCCGATTGCTTCCCTGACAACTTCTTCCTGGCGACGACCGGCGACGAAATTGCAACACAGATTCAAAAAGCCTTAAACGCGATTATTGCGCGCGAGTCTTCCGGTGGCGCGGCCTCCGTCGTGTCCTCAACGGTAGATGGCGATGGCGCTGTTTATTTGTCGACCTTCGTGCCCAAGAGTCAAGGGGGCAGTGGCAAGGCCCTGACCTGGTATGGCGATGTATATGGCATTTTTATTGATGATGCCGGCTATTTCAGAGAAGACAGCAATGCTAACGCCACCTTGGATACCACCGACAAATACATCTTTACCTGTTTTGTGCCGGTCAAGAACGAGCTGCGCGTGAAGTTGCAGGACAAAGTCGATGCCACCACGCCGGCACCCAGCGCCAGTGACTATGACCAAAACGGCGATGGTGAAACCGATTGCTTAGGGTTCCCACAAAACACGACCTTTGCCAGAATCTGGAGTGCCTCGGCGCAGCTGGCGGCCTTGGCGAACGATAAGACGACGCTGCAGCGGACCTACACCAATAAGGGTAACCAGCGCCATATCACGACCTGGATTGATCTGAATAACAACGGTGTTGTAGACGCCGGTGAGTACTTGCCATTCACCGATGCGCTGGCCGAAACCACGAATGACTACGGCACCTATTTCAATTTCAAAGATGCAAATGATGCCTATAACGCCGAGCAGGCCAGTGGCAGTGATGGCAAAGCCGATAACCTGCAATGGTTGATCAATTGGGTGCGCGGAGATGAGCGTGTGACCAAGCACGCTACGCTAGGCTTGCGTAGCCGCTCCTCATCCACCACGGTGCATCGCTTGGGCGATATTATTAATGGTACGCCCAGTGTTGTAGCGCGTCCGGCCGAGAACTTTGACATTATCAACGACGATAAGACCTATCGTGACTTTTTTAACGCCTATCGTAATCGTCGTGCGATGGTCTATGTCGGAGGGAACGACGGGTTGTTGCACGCGTTCAATGGCGGCTACTACGACAAACACAAGCGCAAGTTCGAGAAAGGTTATGTGGATAGCGATACCTCTGACGGCGACAGCTCGCATATCCAGTGGGATTTAGGTCAAGAAGTCTGGGCCTACGCGCCCTACAATCTGTTGCCACATTTGCGCTATCTGAGTGACCCGAGCTATGGGCAGAATGAGTCTGATCATCTCGCAATGGTCGATCTCAAGCCCCGTGCCTTTGATGCGAAGATTTTTAATGATTCGGCCACCGGAGTTTCAGGGCTGGTCGATGGACAAAGTACCTCTCATCCTCACGGTTGGGGGACCGTATTAGTCGTCGGTATGCGTTTGGGGGGCGGCGCGGTCACCATCGATATGGACAAGGATGGTGTTGCGAATGATAAAGACGATCGAACCTTCCGTTCGGCGTATATGATTTTTGATGTCACCAATCCGGAAGTGGCGCCGAAACTACTGGCAGAAGTGACGGATACCGATATCGGCTTCACCCTGAATCAACCGGCCGTTTTACGTCTGGATGCCAAAGGCACCGACAAATGGTACTTGGTGTTCGATGGTGGTCCAGATAACAATCCGGGCGGTCTGCGCCACGTCAAATCGACTCGAACCGCGAAACTGGTGGTCTATGATTTGAAGAAGTTAAGTGTGGCTGATCGACTGACTTTAACGGGTGAAGTGAATAGCTTTGCAGGACAAATGCTGACCATCGACTCGAACGAAGATGGCAGCGATAACTACCTGTATTTCGGCACCAACGTGTTTATCGACACCAATGCCGACGGTGCGGCCGACGGTTGGGGTGGCAAGCTGATCCGAGTAGAGCCCGATGCGACGTCGTCACCGTCGGCTTGGGCCGTTAGAACGGTGGTTAATGCTGCGAGACCCATCGCGCAGCGCCCCACCTTTGCTACCGATAAAAACAAGAATGATTGGGTGTTTTTTGGTACCGGTCGCTTTTTCAATTCCTTCGATGCCGCCGACAACTCGGTTGAAAGCATGTATGGCATTCGTGAGAAATATGCGATCACGCCCGTTCTGACGACGGCGCTGATCAATACCACGGCGGCTGAGATAAAATCTGGCACAGGGGTTATTACGGCGGGCATTACCGCGCTGGGCATCACGCCCGGAACGTCTACGGTTGCTGATCTGGAGACCTTGAATATGGGCACGACCGGCGTTGGCTGGAAACGCGACCTACGCGTCAAAGGCAGCACCGGATCCGGTGGGCATCGTTATATGTCTGAAGCTGCACTGCTGTTCAATAATCTGACCTTCTTGTCGTACGACCCGGATGATGATATCTGCTCACCGAATGGCATTGCGCGTATTCATGCCGTGCGCTTTACCACAGGAACGACGTGGTACGAAAGCGCCTTCGGCTTGACCAATAGCAGCGCGATCAATCAGGCTTACGTGGATATTGGCAATACGCCTGCCGGTGGTTTGAGCTTGCAGGCAGGGTTGCAAGCGCTGCGCGAAGGTCGTGTGGTCGCCATCGCGCAGAAAGCCGATACTTCGTTTATTCGCGTCGAAGAGAAAAACCTGGAAGGGGGTCGAGTGGGAGAAACAAGTTGGAGAGAATTTTAATGCGAGGCTTTAGTTTAATCGAGCTGCTGGTGGTCATCGCGATCATCGGCATTATTGCGGCCTTTGCTTATCCCGCTTACACCGAGCAAGCGCGTAAAGGTAAGCGTAGCGATGGTCAGGCGATGTTGGAGCAGG
>JBFHRI010000131.1:0-8482 GCA_041591755.1 Oleiphilaceae bacterium | reverse complement strand
GTGCAGGCCTACTTGTTGGAGGGCACCCACGCCTTTGTGGCTGACGTCGAGGAAACGTCGGCCCATAGCGCTGAATTTTACAGTATCCCACCCGCTCTGGAGCGGGCGACTGGCAAGCCCAGTGTCATCCTGTCCCTCGATACCTCCGCCGCCATGCTGGCGCCGGCTTATCTCGCCAGTGATGCTGACTGGACTAGCGGCGTGCAACGCGACTTTGCTCCCGAGCGACTTTACGAGGGTTATTTCGATGCGCAAGCCCGTTACCAATACGATTCGCAACAGCAGCTGTTCGTTGCGCACGAGAGTGGCGCTTGGCAAGGCAACTTTCTGAATTGGTTGAGCATGCGACGCATCGACCTGGCGCGCCAAGCTTTGGTGGGGGGTAAGGTGCGCGATCGCGCCGGTGAGCAGTTGGCAAGCCAGCAAGTGTGGGTACTTGAGGGAGAGCGACCCATCGGTGGCTTGGGTCTCTATCAGAAGGCCGATCAACGCAGCAGCGCGTATTCGCCGGTGCCGGATGGCACCACGATTCAGGTCACCGAGGGTCAGATCGAGTTTGTCGTGGCCAGCAAGACCGAGAGTCAATCATCTGCCAGCGCGAAACAAAGCGGCGAAAGCGATACCGGTAATGAAGATTCGACGCATCGCTTCAGCATCGCCGTGGCTGTACTGCAGGAGCCTCAGGGTATCGTTCAGGCGCAGTCTGCGCACATCAATTTTGGTCTGTCTGTCTTCAATTTTGATCACCGATTGCATTCGCTGTCTGAGCTGGTCAGCGCTAATCAGGTCGATGGACAAACCTTACATCCGTGTTATTTCATTACCGATGCCACGCGGCGTACCCGTCGTTTTGCTGAAGCGGCCGCGCAGCCCTCAGAGAGCAGCGTGGCTGCGGTGGCGAGTTATCAAGGTGAACCTCGTGATTACCTCTGCGTACCCACGGGCGTGCATGCACCCAATGCGCGGATCGTACAGGTTATCGAGGAGCATCCGCTGATTGCGGGGGATGCGCCCTTGGCCGAGGCCTTGGTGGATATTGGTCGTTATGTACGACAGGTGGCTGCGCAGTATCCGAATACTCTGAGTAGCAATGTGGCCACGGCGCATCGCCATGCCAATAGCCCGCGCGAGGTATTTGGCGTGGGGTCGGACTGGGATCCGTTTTTCGATGTGACACAGCAGCAAAGCATGGAGTGCAAGAAGGTATTTGTCCTGCATGTCGGTGCAGGCGAAATCTCTGGCGATTTTAATTCATCGAGTAGCCACCCGGGTGTGGGCGAGGAATTGACGGACATTAGTGGTGAGTCGCGTGCCACCAATGAGGCGCTCGACAATGTCGCGCTGGCCCTGCGTGCCAATGATTGTCGCAGTGACCTGGCGAATCATCAGGAAGTGATCAGTTATTATGTTTTTTTAGGCGCAGATAGTGATTCTGCAGCGGCGCGTCGTTTGCGTGAAGCTGCCGCACGCGGCGGCTTTCTGGACCTTAATCACAATCTTGGGCCCGATCCTTTGCGTCCAGCCGCCGCCGACTTTAATGCCTATGCCCGCTTGAATTCTACACCCGGAATCTCCAATCCGACGCTCTGCCCGGCGCTAGAATGGGATCAGAATAGCGACTGTGAACCGGACGCCTTCCTGCAGGCGAGTGAAATTCGTGGCCTCCAGGCCCGGCTGTTTAGCGCGGTGAGTGATATCAAGGCTCGTGTAGCTTCAGGAGGCGGGGCATCGGTGATGGCCAATAGTGCCGGGGGCGATGGCGTTTTGTATCAGGCCAGTTTCTCTCCTTCACGTACGCAAGGCGGAGATACCGTAAAGTGGACCGGGGATCTAAGCGCGCTCATGATCGATGCGGACGGCCTGCTGCGCAGTGATGACAATCATGATGCCAAGTTGGATGACTACTCGGTCGATCGGATTGTCGATACCTGTTATGACGCTCAGGCTCACCGTGTGCGGGTGGCCCTGTCGACAGACTCGACGGCACGCCCCAGCCGCACCGATGCTGAGCGGTGCCGAGCCGGGGCCCCCTATCAACATAGTTTGAGTGAGGTCGGCTACCTCTGGAGTGGCGCTGAGTTCCTGGCTAGTTTGGGCGGGGTTGGTCAGCGCGCATACGCGGCGGCTTCACCGGGACGCTATATTTTTACGGATGCGGATAACGATGGCGATACGGAGGCCTTCATCCCCGAAACTTTTGAGACAGGCTTCGGTCGCTTGGATGCAGATGGGCCGACGCTCGCCGCCAAAATCGTCAACTTCGTGCGTGGCCAGGATCAGCCGGGGATGCGCAGTCGTCAACTAAATGGGCGTACGCAACGCTTGGGCGATATCATCTACTCGCGACCAACGGCCGTGGGCAAACCGGCTGAAAACCTGCACCTGCTGTATGACGATGCGACCTACCTCGACTTCTATCGCCAGTATCGAAATCGACGCACTATGGTCTATGTGGGTGCTAACGACGGCATGCTACACGCTTTCAATGCAGGTTGGTTTGATCAGGCCGGCGGAAAATTTGCGGGTAGCGTCAGTGGGACCAACCCCTGGGTTTTGGGCCAAGAAGTGTGGGCCTACGTGCCCTACAACTTACTGCCACATTTGCGCGAGTTGACCCGCCCCGAATATGGGCTGCGCGATGGTCACCATTTGAGCTATGTCGACCAGTCGTCCTATGTGTTTGATGCACGGATCTTCAATAGTGTGCAAGGCCAGCCTGACCGTACGGATAGCAATGGCCAGACGATCACGACGCATCCCAATGGTTGGGGGACAGTCATGGTGGTGGGCTTTCGCAGCGGCGGGGGAGAGGTCACGGTTTATCCGGAGCCTAATGAGTTTGTTGCTAAGGAAACCATGCGCCCGGCTTGGTTGATATTTGATATTACCGATCCTGAACAGCCACCGGTTTTACTCAAGGAGTTCAGTCACCCGCAGTTGGGGATGAGCTTCTCAGAGCCGACCACGCTTACGCTGCGCAATACCTCGGGCAGTCGCGAGGATGGCACCGACCTAGACTGGTTTCTGATGTTTGGCAGCGGCCCCAGCGCCACACCTGATGGCATCCGGGAGATGAAGTCGAGTCAATCAGCCAGGTTGGGGCTGTTTAATTTACGCACCTTACAATTGCAGTCTGGCTTTGGTAGCGGTGGCATTTTTGAGCTGGAGGAAACGGATGCATTTGTCGGCGATATCTTGGCCGCTGACTTCGATCTGGATGTTAGCACGGATGCGCTTTACTTCGGCACGACTCAGGCCCTAGACACAAGCGGCGACGATGGTGTTGTCGATGCATGGCAGGGTAAGCTTTACCGCATGCGTATACAGCCAGGCTCCAGCGCGGCCACGCATCAATGGAAGGCCGAGGTGATGTTGGATCCGCAACGGCCCATTCTGTCGCGCCCGGCATTGAGTTTTGATGGTTTGCTAAATCGGTGGTTGCATCTCGGGACCGGGCGTTTCCTGACCGCTGCAGACAGTCTGGATGCGACGACGCAGTCACTGTTTGGCGTGAAGGAGCCGAGGGGCTCCGATGGTGTGTTCGCGATGGATAGCTTTAGTAGCGCGGTCAGCGAGATTCGTCTTGATGCGCTGGTCGATGTTAGTCGGGCGAGGGTTGAAGAGTTTAGCGGAGACTTGGCCGGTTCCGTTGCGGGCAGTGAGACCGTCGCAGAACTCGAACAGCGTCTGATGCAATTTCAGTCCAGTGATACTCAAGCGCCCGGTTGGCAAAAACGACTGACACCCGGCGAGCGTGCCTTAGGCGCACCGCTAGTCATCGGCAGTGTACTTTCACAATCTACTTACTTGCCGCAGCTGGTGGCCTGCAGTTTTATGGGCGATGCCTTTCTTTATGCCGTGCGCTTCACCACGGGCACGCCCTGGTCACACCATGTATTCTTCGATCCCGATACGACAAGCAACAACAATGACGTGCTAGATAGCGTACGTATTGGCAGTGCTCCTTCATTCACACCTGCGGTGCAGTTTGGCGCGCGGCGAGCAGAAGGCGAGGCGACCTTAATCAACGTCAATGCGGATCTTTCAATCACAACCACGCAGGAACAGAATCTGCAGGAGCTGGATAGCCGGGAAACCAGTTGGCGAGAAATGTAATGCAAAGGATCGCGTTAACCCATCGAGGGTTTACCCTCATTGAATTAATGATCGCGGTCGTGATTGTGGCCATTATTGCCACGATTGCGGTGCCCACCTATCAGGCACAAACGCTAAAAGCGCGGCGTAGTGATGGGCAGGCCTTCCTATTGACCTTGCAGTCGCGCATGGAGCGCTACATTTATGACAATAATGTCTACCCGGCGAGCCTCGCCCTGCTCAACGGCTATAGCTCAGCCAGCGAGCTTTCGCCCGAAGGGTATTACGAGGTCAGCATCAAAGCTGCTTCTGATACCTGTCCGCTGACGAGCTGTTATGTGCTGGTCGCAACGCCGCGGGGAGCGCAAGTGAGCGATGGTGCATTGGAGTTACACTCCAACGGCACAAAAGTCGGCAATTGGTCGCGCTAACTCAGGCAGGCTTTTTTCAGCACGAAATATTCTTGCCGGGCCGGGTTTCGACAATCTGGTCTTCGTTACTGTCCCAACCCTGGCGCAGTCTGCCCTGAAAACTCATGATGCGGGCACTGCCCAGTTCTGGTCTGCCAGGGAGGGGGCAGAACACAAAGCTGCCCACGGTGCCGTACGGCATGCCGCGCGAATTGAATTGAATCGCCTGTCGTAGGGAGCGCCAACGCAGGGAGCCCTGCGCAGAAAAAGGGATGGCTTGCCAAAGCAGAGTCTCGTCCGGGTCGAGGCGGCGATTATGGTTGTGATCCACGAACAGAATCAGTCCCTCCTCCCACTCCCCCTTGCAGGTTTCGGCATCGACACTGGGGCACAGAGTCGTAAAACTGCTGTGTGTGATGGCTTGATTGCGTGCATTGAGGATCAAATGTGAGAGCCGGCGCATGATGTCTTGCGCCTGATGGCGATAATACAGGTCGCGTAGATCCGGGATTGCAATTGCACTCAGGATCGACACAATAACCAGGCAAATCAGTAATTCAATCGTCGTGATGCCCGATGTCCGGGCGCATGGGTGTGTCCACATAATCGTTCCTTGATAGCGGGTGGTACAGCGAGAACATGTTCATCCTGAACACGTCGGTCGGCGCGAGCGGTCAAGCCTGCGTTGCGACTATTGTTGTGAGATGTGATGTGGGATGCAAGTTTTGATTGAATCCACCGGCCCTAGGAGCGTTCCATAAATGAGAAGAGATGTGTAATGAAAGTAGCCATAGTCGGTGCCGGAGTGATGGGATTAATGTTGGCGCGAGAGCTGGGCTTTCATGGTATTGCGGTTGAATTATTAGACAAGAGTGTCGCTGCAAATGAAGCCAGTTGGGCCGGTGGTGGGATTATTTCGCCGCTTTACCCATGGCGGTACAGCGAGCCGGTCACGCGATTGGCAACCTGGTCACAGGCCTATTACCCCAATTTGATCGAATCGCTGGAAGCAGAGAGCGGGATTGATCCAGAACTGAGCCGACATGGTCTACTCATGCTCAGTGTGGCCGATCGTGCACAAGCGCTGGCCTGGGCGCAAACACATCAACATTGGATCGAACTCATCGGCAAAGACCAGGTGTACCGTCTGGAACCCAACCTGGCTGAAGGCTATCAAGAGGCCCTATGGTTGCAGCAAATAGCGAGTGTACGTAACCCGCGCTTGTTAAAAGCGCTACTGACGATTGTGCGTGCACACCCCAATATTTGTTTGCGCGAGTGCGCCAATATCTTGCCCTTAGCGCAGCCAGATGGACGACTTGAAGCGCTGTTGACGGACGCGGGCGAACGCATTGAAGCGGATGCTTTTGTATTTTGTAGTGGGGCTTGGACAGCCTCCCTGCTGCCCACACTGCCACGTTCCATCCAGCCAGTGAAGGGACAAATGATCCTGTTTGAGGCACGGCCTGGCCTTGTTAATCGTATCGTACTGCGCGACGGCAAATACGTAATTCCGCGTCGCGATGGCATGGTGCTCGCGGGTAGTACCCTTGAATATACCGGCTTCGATAAGTCGTTGAGCGATGCCGCACGCGAGGCGCTGGCCGATATGGCGATCGATTTGTTTCCGGCGCTGGCCGAAGCGCGCATTGCGCACCACTGGTCCGGTTTGCGACCCGGTTCGTCCGATGGAGTGCCCTTTATTGGTCGTGTGCCGGGTTTTGATAATGTCTACGCGAATGTGGGCCATTTTCGCAATGGGCTGGTGTTGGCGCCCGCCTCCGTGCATGTGATGAGTAGCTTGTTGACCCATCAAACGCCCGCCTTCGCGATAGAGGACTACTGTCCTGCTCAACCCACCCAGCAGGAGACTGCATAATGCGTTGCGTAGCCATTAGCGATACCCACGGCATGTATCGCGATATAGACGTACCCGACGGCGATGTCTTAATCCATGCCGGTGATATTTTGCGTCAGGGAAAACTGCAAGAATTGCCCGATTTCAACGATTGGTTAGCCGCGCTGCCGCATCGTTACAAGATCGTCGTCGCGGGCAATCATGATTGGTGTTTCCAGAATGAAACGGCAGCCTGCCGTGAGCTACTCAGTGCGGCGTATTATTTGCAGGATGAGGCGCTCGAATTGGAAGGTAAGCACTTTTACGGCTCGCCCTGGCAGCCCTGGTTTTTCAATTTCGCCTTTAACTTGCAACGGGGGGCCGAATTGAAGGCTAAATGGGACATGATCCCTGCGGGACTGGATGTGCTCATTACGCATGGTCCGGCGATGGGATTGCTGGATCAAGTGCGTGGCGGCCAGAATGTAGGCTGTGAAGCCCTACGCGATGCACTGGATCGCACACAGCCCAAGTTTCATGTGTTTGGCCATATTCACGAAGGGTATGGCACCCTGCAGCGAGGAGCGAGTACGCTGATCAATGCCAGCGTTAACAATGAGCGCTACCAGCCTTTGAATCCAGCGCAGGTGTTTGATCTGTGAGTGCGATCGCTTGCTCACATGTGCCACGCCAAGCAGTCACCGCTCATCAGGGGGAAGTTTGCAACTCAGATGAGCTAACTTGGGCCTCGGTTTTACGCCGCATTTGTTCCGCCCAAAGCGTGAAGCCATAGCTGATACCCAGTGCCAGTACGACAGCGGCCAGAGAGAGCACTTCCATCGCGCCAAGCTTGCCAAAATCCAATACGATGATTTTTCGGGCGACCGCCATCAGTGCAGTGGCCAAAACGAGTTTGACCGGAAACTCCGAGCTGCTCAGATAAATGCGAATATTGACGAAGATCTCAATGGCCACTAGCACGGCCAGGAAGGCGGCAAAAGTCTCGAAAATATCGCCGATCTCAAGCAGGTACATAGGGGGGGACATCAATCTTTGATAGAGGACGTAAACGACGTCTCCCAAACCCAGAAAAATGACCAACACCATTAGAATGGCCAGTAGCTTTACGGCAAAGCGAATGGCGTGATGGCTGACCCGAATAATCGGGTCAGGCTCATTCAAGGGCAGTTCGATATGCGACTCATGCTTCATTCGGTCGACCCTCCTAAATGATCTTAAGGCATCACAACCCCAGCGGCATGCTCAGCTTGCTTAGAACTCTGACAACATTTTGAGTCATCAGTTTAACAAGGTCGCCACCGGACAGCCCAGTGCTTATGCGTCTGTTTAAGTTAAGACGCTACCGTGCAAGGGGCGTGTAGCCGGCTCTGTGAAGACGGTGCGTCATGGCGCGAACCTTTAGCACTGGCAAAGGCGACGATCTCATCGATCAGTGCCTCGTCCTGCAACAGCTTGCGATGTCCCAGCCGGTGTGTGGTGAATAATCGCGCGCTAGGGAGCGCATGGTACAGGGCGACGCCCTCATCGTAGGGGATCTCGCGGTCATAGCGATCATGTATCACCAGTACGGGTGCCAAAATGCCGGGCGCGAATTGCACAAAGTCTAAGCTTTGCAAGGCTATGCCGGTCGTGCTGACCATTTGCTCCAGAAATGCCTGATGTGCTTTGGCGCCCAGGCGCAAGAAGCGTGCGAATCGATTCAGTACATTGGCCATTCTGGCGGGACCTGAAATCAGCACCATGCGTTTAAAGGGCTGACTGCGCGCTTGCACGAAATTGACCGCGCCGGCGCCCATGCTGTGTCCAATCGCAACATCAATGGGCTGGTCAATATGTGCGATGGCTTGTTCGAGTGCGGCAATAAAGCGCGCTGGATGTGATACCAAAGCATGGGAAGGACCGTGACCAGGCGCATGCACGAAGTATAGGCTGAAGCGCGCGCGGTCAAAGGCCTCCAGCATTTTATGAAACGCGGGCAGGCCGCTGTTCCAGCCATGCATGACCAAGACGCGTAGAGGACCACCGTGACGCACGGATAAGTAAGCCTCCTCGCCCAAAGCGATGGTTTCGTCTACCCAAGCGTTATCGATTGCGCGCATGGCGGGGGTGACGCGTGGCG
>JBFHRI010000130.1:0-8500 GCA_041591755.1 Oleiphilaceae bacterium | reverse complement strand
GAACTGCTGCCCCTCTTATTTCGCACCGCCCTCGGCCAAAGTATGAACTCGCCTGACAGCAATGCGCAAAAACAGCGCCTGAAGCGCCGCTTGAACGCACTCTCCCAGGAAAGTGCTGCGGACAGTGATAAGTTGTGGGCACTCTTTTTCCGCTATGTTGAGCCGAACCCTAAGCGGGCTCTGCATCACGCGGCTTTAAACTGGCAACGACAAAAATCGCTACCGGATACCCGTCTCTACGAGCAAAGCGCCCGTGCTGCAGATAATTTAGAAGCGCTACGCACGATTGCGCAATGGCGTCGTCAACAGGGACTTCCCGCGGAACATAGCACGCCGGCTCTTGTCAGCACGGACTGCTCATCCGCACATGCAAGCCCACGCAACCCATCCAATCAAGACTGTTTGACCACGAGGTAGTGATCGACATGAAAGCACTGCTCCGACATCTGGTATTTTCAGTTTCACCCTTGCCGGCCGCACTGGTTGCCACGTTGCTACTGGCATTTTCCGCGAGCAGTCAGGCACACAATGAGGCATTCAGCCAACTCTCCTTGCATCAAGCGCTGGATGGCAAGGTTACAGGCCATCTAGAAGTGCCGCTGACGCTGCTCGATCGCCTACTCGACTTCGACCTCAATAACGATCAAAAACTGAGTTGGCAGGAGTTGCTGCAGCAGGAGGCACGTATCACAAGTTGGATCGAAACGAGCGTAAGCTTTCGGCTTTCCGAACAACTCTGCCAACCCATCTGGCGCCCTCTTCAGCTAAGGCAAGTTGACGTAGGCGTCAATCTTTACCTGGCACTGCAACTCGAATGTACGCAGCCGCTCTCTGCAACGCACACCTTGACGATCGAATACGACTTGCTTTTTGACCAGGATCCAACACAGCGTGTTTGGGTTCGATACCAAAATGCGTCTGCGCAGGATACTGAAACACATTTACTGCTTGCGGATGCTCGCAGCATCGAGCTGGGTGCGGAAACACGCAAATTCTGGCCGCAGCAATGGCGCTTCCTGACCGAAGGGGTCATCCATATTCTCATCGGCTGGGACCATTTACTGTTTCTGTTCGCGCTACTCCTACCTGCTATTTTCCGCTTGCACAATGGCGTACGGAGCGTCCATACGAGGTTTCGACCACTGCTATATGACGTCTGCAGGATTGTGACCGCATTTACGCTGGCGCACTCTTTAACCCTGGCATTGGCCGCTTTGGGTCAGGTCGAATTAGCGGCATCCTGGATCGAATTCAGTATCGCGGCTTCGGTCGTCTTTAGTGCTTTGCTGTTTTGGGTGCCCCGAGCTCATGCTTACCGTTGGCACCTGGCCTTTGCGTTCGGCCTGGTTCATGGCTTTGGGTTCGCTAATCTGTTGCGGGATATCCAATTGCCGCAGGAAGGTTTTGTTGCTGCTCTACTGAGCTTTAACCTCGGCGTCGAGTTTGGCCAATTGTTCATCGTCAGCCTGGTCTTACCCTTCATGTTCTGGCTACGTAATTCTCGCGCTTATACGGCAGTAGGCATTCCGGTTGGCATGCTCGCAATCGCGTCAATGGGCGTATTTTGGATGCTTGAGCGTAGCTCTGTTTAGGCCCGCGAAGGCAATACTGATTGGATTAGGCGCAAGCCCAGAGGCTTCAGGGCCACCAAGACTGGGGGCAGACTAATCCCTTGCGCAGATTGCTCCGTAAAACGAAACCTAAAGGGAAACGTCCGGCCCTGACACAACGAACCCCGGTGAAATTCCGGGGTTTGTTGTTTCAGGGGATAGATGCGACGGACTTTAGCCGTTCCAGCAGCTACGCGCTGTGCTCAAAATCCAACACCACGCGGTAGAACTTCTCTGGCAGGCGAATGCGCGTGCGGAAGGTTCTGAAGTCATCTTCCTCATTCCCCGGATCAAGCATCACTTCAATCGATCCACCATCGCGTTCCAGGAAGCCTTTCACCGCGTCCATGCCTACGCCACGGCCTGAAACGTCAGTCACCGCTTCGGCGGTAGAGAAACCGGAAGCAAAAATCAGGTTCGCGATGTCTTTAGCGCTCGGTTTCGGATCATCAGCCGAGTAGATGCCCTTTTCGATGGCCATCTTGTAGATACGACCCACCGCTATCCCACGACCGTCGTCACGGACCATCAGGTTGGCAAAGCCATCTTCCAGTTCCACATCCAACGAAATCAAACCGGCCGGTTGCTTGCCTTTGGCGACACGGTCATCCGGCTTCTCGATGCCATGGTCCATGGCATTGCGGAACACATGCATGAAAATATTGTTCAACATGCTATGCGCTTCTTTTTCGATAAAGATGTTGCCATCATTGATCGCGACATGAGGCTCTGCTTTGTCCAACTGCTTAGCCAGCGACTTCACGGAAGTGACCACATCCGAAATCACCAGGCTGACCGGTTTCGCATCGATCGAAATCAGCATGCGATAGGCTTCAGACATCACGCTCTTAACTTGGGTGGGCAGGTCTGTTTTAGTGATCTGGTGAATGCTATCGAGCCAGCTCGCTACGCGTTCCGGATCCAGCGATACGCCGGTGGCGGCTTCACCCTCACGGCCCAGTTTGTCGCGGAACACATACGCATACTTGGCGATGATTTCTTCAGCCTCGGACAATTCAGCAAGCAGCTCTTCCTGATTCCAGACGGCGTCTTCTTCTTTGCGCAGGCGATCGTAGGTACTCTCAACCTCATGCACGATATTCGTCACGTGACTCAAGCCATATGTACGCGCGTTACCCTTCACGGTATGCATGCTGCGGAACAAGCGGGCAATCACATCCAGGTTCTTGTTGGTATTCTCAGAGATGACTTCGCGACACTCGGCCAAGAAGCCTTCAGAAGTACGAATAAATTCGCTGAACTTGCCAGCATCGACCGCCAGGATTTCGCCGATAATTTCCAGTTCGCGCTTCTGTTCTTCGGCCGCGGCTTCCAAAGCCTTCAGCTCGGTCACATCACGCACGGTCACCATCAACTTATCGACTTCGCCGTCATCGTTCAAAATCGGATCCCAATCCAGCTCGAGAATCTTGTCGCGATCATCGATCTTGATGGTCATTTCTTTAATCAGACAGTGTGAGTTGAACTCCCACATCATTTCGTCTTCGCCCACGATGGCATCCACCGCTGTGGTGCACTGATCGACAGCATCGGAACCGGTGGTGGTGTTAGAAAATAATAGGTCGGCAAAGTTACGATCGGCAATACGATCAGTTTCGAAGATCTGCTCCAGGAACTGTGCATATTCTTTGTGAATCAGCCCGCCCATGGTGATGGTAAACAGACCTTGATGCATGTTCGCCATCATATTGGCAATGTCGTTGGTCTTCTGACGCAGCTCTGCAGTACGCTCCAGCACCTTCTGCTCGAGGTTGCGGTTTTGCTCTTCGATGACTTCACGCATACGAATGTTCTTAATCGTCGTCACGAGGGATTGGGCAACCGAAGATACAAATTCGTAGTCACTGTCTGCGAAGGTCACGTTCTTCATATCACCCGAGAGATTGATCACCCCAATCAACACATCTTTATCGACCAGAGGCACACACAACAGCGCTCTTGGGGACTCGCCGGGCTTCTGTTGGAAATCGGGTTCTTTATGGGTGTTCGGTACGAAGATGACTTTTTTCTCTTTAGCCGCTTTGCCAATCACACCCTGCCCGATCGCAAATTTGATCGGTGCGGTACCGGCTTCGATCTGCTTGGGCGGGAAGTAGGCTCTAACGACCAACTCATTATTATCATTCGTCAAGTAAACCGAACCGTTAGAGACGCCAATCTTCTCATGCATACTTTGCAGTACTTCTTCCAAGGCCGAGTTCTGACTCTGTGCCTTGGCCAAGGTCCCGCCAATATTGTTGAGTTTGGCCAAGTCCTCCATTTTTCGGCGAATGGCCATGCGCATGGAGTTGAAGTTCGTGGTCGCGAGCACCAACAGAATAATCAACATAACGATTGAGCTTTTGAAACCGAAGCTCAAGGAGTCAATCACTTCACCCTGCAAGGTATTGAACTGGCTGTCGGCATTCGCCAAAAGCTCGTCAAGACTGGAGATGGATTGGCTAACAGCTCCGTCAGCCTCCTCGAGTTTTGCCCGCGCCACCTCGCCTTGTTCAAGCTCGCGACGCTTATGATCGATGATCGATGGCTGATTATTCAATTGCTCCTTCAATGCGTCGTAGGACTCGTCAACCACATCCAACATGCCGTCTTCATCAAGAGGCTTAAACACATCGGCGCCTTTTTGATACCAGCGACGCGAATCCTCGAACGGGAAAATGAACTCTTCCATGCCCGCCTCAAGCCGTTCAAGACTATTGGTCTTACGAATCTCATCCAGGGTTTTCACCACATTTAGCAACAAGGTGTCGGCCTGGTTAGCGAAGCCGGCGACCAGCTCCATCTTCTTAGCATTATCCGCTCCGGGCGGCGGCATGTAGTATTGCACCTCAACCAAAGCGCCGCCGGTGGCATCCACCAGATCGGCGATCTGATTAGCCTCTTCGTTCATTTTTTCGCGCGCGGCCAACACTTCCAATTTGGCCTCAAACATCTCTTTTACGGCAAAACGGTAGAGGTCGTAATTGCTTTTGACCCCAATGACCAGCGTTTTCATATCGGTGTCACGCTCGGCCAGTTTTTCCAGATTCTGGTACATGCCGTCGAACTTCATGACCCCTTCATTAAATTCCTGCTGGAATTTCAGGATCTGTTTTTGCTCTGTCGCGTTAAACGCCAAGGAGCTCAACTTTGCCAGTTTCAGCAGTTGGATCTGGACATTGTTACTCTCCTTCACCACCGGCACCGCAGTTTCGTTCACGGCGGACGTCGAGTTATTGATGCCATTGAGGTTCCAGAGAGAGGAAAGGCCAGAGGCCAGGAGGAGCACAATGATAATGGCAAAGCCGAAGGCAACTTTTTGATTAAAAGACAGTTGAGGCATATCGTTATCTTTCGTCCAAGGTAAAACAAACATTCATCTTTCAACAACTTTAGACTAGTTTTTGAAAATATCTTGGTTTCATCGTAACGAGTTTTTACTAGGCAATTCCGAGCGTATCCGAAACGAATCCAAAATGAGGTTCACGTATATTCTTGAGGCCAAAATCAACGCCCGCTTGCCAACTCTCAGGTGATCGAAACGTGACATTATTCAAGCATTTCTCAAGCGCGCAAAATCAGGCAGATTGAAAATATGCTGCTAATATCCTTAAAGCACTGTCGGTGAACACGGTGAGTTCGTTTGCGCTTCGACGCTATGATTATTAAAACTCACCCGGCCGCTAGATATTTAACCGTTGGCAGCAGGAAAAAATGACTCCAGATCTCATTATTGCATCCGTCGTCGCGCTGGTGTTGGGCGCAGCAGTCGCATATCAATTCGCTTCGCAGGCTGCCCAAGCGCGAATTGTTGAGTTGAATAGCGACCTGCAAAAGGCTCGGCGGCAACTGTCGGCCAGCCGCCCTCTCACCGAGGTCGATGCAAGAGAGCGTGGCCTGCAAGAACAGATCGATGCACTAGAACAAAAAATTGCCACGCTAAATAAGGAGCAACAGAAACAACAAAAACAAGTGGCAAAAGAGAAAGAAGAAATTCGCGCTCAGTGCGACGAGCGATTGGCCGAACTGTCGCGTGAGCACCAGAATCGAGTGCAACATCTGGAGCATGGACTATCACAAATTGATGAAGACTTGACCAAACTGACCGAGCTTCTCGTCACGTTTGAACGTTGGCACGAGGGCTTGACCCAGCTGATTCATCACACCGCTGAAATGCACAAACAGAACGAGGAGTTCTTTGGCATCGTTAAGCAGATCGTCATTCTAGCGCTGAACGCCGCCATCGAGGCCGCGCGTGCTGGGGAGCATGGGCGAGGCTTTGCCGTGGTCGCCGATGAGGTCCGCAACCTGGCGATGCGCAGCCAAGAACTGAGCGAAAGCTATAAAGAAAACCTCAATAAAAACGACTTCCTGACCACCGCGACCTTCCAGGACATCCAGGCGGGTGGAAAAATGATTCTGACCGACGTCGCGGCGACGGCTGAAATCGTGAAAGACCTGAGACAGCGTCTCTGAATGTCGACGGGGGAATAGCACGATGCCCAACACCAATGAAGAGTTCAAGCGAGAAGTCCGTCACCTGCTGACGGAAGCATTTGAAGAAACCGTTAGCATTGGATCGGACGCGAGCCGTTGGTCGATTACTGAGACCAGCTCTGAAGAAGCCACTAAGCTAGATGAATTTTTTGTCCTTACCATTTCATCACAGCTGTTTCGTGTCTTTGTACTGTTACATTTCACCGTCACCAACAAACTGGAACAACTGGTGGCGGAACAACTCAAATCCGGTAGCAACAGTATCGACAAAGCCAAGCTCTACGACTACCTCGGAGAGTTGGGCAATGGAATCTGTGGCGCCATGAAGCGAGATCTCGCACGAACTGTGCCCAGCATGGGCATGTCCACCCCTAACCTCCTCAATAAAGGCTGCATGAAGTACATACAGTCGCTAGATATCTCCACTGAAAGCCACTTGATGGCCCGGCACGATGGCGATTTGATGTTTTGCTGCAGTGCATACCTGGTCGCGGATCAGGCGCTTAACTTCACGGTTAACGCCCGCGCCTCTGGCGAAGAAGAAGTGGACTATGGGGAACTGGAGTTCTTTTAACAGTCAGGAGTAAAAATGAGTGAAGTAACCAAAATAGTGAGTAAAGTGCTCGTTCATGAAATGGACGATGATGCACTGAACTTTCTCAAAGACGTGTGTAGCGAAAACAACTTAGTCGGCTTGAGAGTCCGTACCTCAGACCAACAAGTGGGTCTGAAGGATGCCAGTAATGAAATCGACGATGTGCTGCGGTCCAATGTTGACCTGGGCGCCATCTTCCTGTCGGAAGAGAGCGACGGCAAAGGCATCACGGGCTTTCAGCTATGCAAGCGGATTCATAATGCGCGACCCGAACTGCCCATTTTCCTGCGCTTGAAAGCCGGGCGCACGATGGATGACCTGAACGACGACGTGCGCAATGCGGTCGCGGGTTGCTATAACACCGGCGACAAAGAGCAATTGAACCAGTTGATTGGTGAATTTGTTTGCAGCATGTACTACCCGGTCGAGCTGGCACAAGGCATCGAGCAGATCGCCAGAGATGCCTTCTGCAACATGATCGAGAACGTCGAGGTTCGCTGCGAACTGCCGTATCTGGTCAAGGACCAGATTATTTATGGCGAACTGTTCAGCCTGATTCCGCTCGAAAGTAACTGGTGCCGTGGCTACATGATGCTGCAGACCACTGAGAATGAAGTGCTGGAGCTGATTCGCTCACATCGCACCCACATTAAGTCGAGTCGTCCCGATTCACGCGATACCAATTCGATTCTCAACGAGTTGACCAACATGATGTGGGGCGGAATCAAATCACGCTACTTCTCCAATACCGAGGACACCGGCGCGGCAACGAAGACCCAGGTACCGATCATCGTTAATCACGCTCAAAAACATATTTCTTTTGGATCGACCGAACCTCAACTATGCTTAAAATTTACCCTGCACGATCCGGTGAACAATCTTCCCGATATTGTGGTGTATCAACGGCTTATCTTTAACCTGAGCTGGTCGCCAGAGAAGTTTGCCGAGAGCGATAAAGCCGTGGATGATTTTGTCGATAGTGGCGAGTTGGAGTTCTTCTAGGCCAACGATACACACTGCGAGCCGGTTTGAATTATCGGATAAAAGAAAAAAGGTCGATCTCTGTCAATCGCTTTGCGGAGACAGCACCTTCTCACAAACACATATATTTAGCATCAAGTCTCATTGAGACCTTAGCGAGGAAATACACTATGGCACAGATACTTGTCGTTGATGACTCCGCAACCGTGCGCAACGAAGTCAGCTCATTCCTGAAAAGTCATGGCCTGAGCGTCGAAGTTGCGGTCGATGGCAAAGACGGCCTGGACAAGCTGAAAAAAGACCCACAGGTCAAATTGATTATCTCCGACGTTAACATGCCCAACATGGACGGTTTGACCATGGCGGAAAAAGTGCGCGGTGAGCTGAATAACCAAAGCGTGAACATCATCATGCTGACCACCGAGAGCGACCCCCGCATGAAACAGCGCGGCAAAACAGCCGGTGTGAAGGGTTGGATTGTTAAGCCTTTCAAAGGCGACAATGTGGTGGAAAGTATCAAGAAGCTGGTGGCGGGCTGAGTCCTGCAGCTGACCCTAAAAGGGCTGAGAAAGCTGCTTTCTCAGCCCTTTTTTTTGGGGGGGCGACGTTCAGAGCGCGACCAATCTCTCTCATTACTGCTCTCGGTTCCAACGGGATTCATGGTCCTGTCCAACAGGATTCATGATCCAGTCATCCCGCGGCTCGACCGCGGGACCTGAGGGTAAGCCATTGCCCTCAAGAGATTCCGCGGTCGAGCCGCGGAATGACTGGGTATTACGGCCGCGGGAATGACTGGGTGATGCGGCCGCGGAATGAT
>JBFHRI010000129.1:0-8523 GCA_041591755.1 Oleiphilaceae bacterium | reverse complement strand
CTATCCGCTGTTTTTTGACGTAACGCATGCGCTGCAGCGACCGGGTGGTCGCGCCGACTCGGCCGATGGCCGGCGCGAAGCGGTATTGGATTTAGCTTTGGCCGGAATGTCGCAGGGCCTGGCCGGGCTGTTCCTCGAAGCACACCCGGAGCCAGAGAAAGCCAAGTGTGACGGTCCCTGCGCCTTGCGTTTGTCACAGCTCGAGCCCTTCCTGGCCCGCGTCAAAGCTGTGGATGACCTGGTTAAGAGTTTTGCCCCGCTCGATCTGGCCTAAGCGCCATCGGGAAAAGCATTGTTTTTTGGAGAAAAATTGAGATGACAAGCATCGTTGATATCAAAGCGCGTGAAGTCATGGACTCGCGCGGTAATCCTACCGTGGAAGCGGATGTGATCCTGTCGTGTGGCGCGAAAGGTACCGCTTGCGTGCCCTCAGGTGCCTCGACCGGCTCGCGCGAAGCGCTGGAGCTGCGTGATGGCGATAAGAGCCGTTATCTGGGTAAGGGTGTACTAAAAGCCGTAGCGGGTGTGAATACCCGTATCCGCGAAGCTTTGTTGGGTGTGGATGCGCGGGATCAGCGTAAGCTGGACCAGATCATGCTGGATCTGGACGGCACGGACAACAAGGGCAACTTGGGCGCGAACGCCATTCTGGCAGTATCGCTGGCGGCGGCTAAGGCGGCGGCGCAGTCCAAAGGCGTTGAGCTATATGCGCATATTGCCGATATCAACGGCACCCCAGGACAATATTCGATGCCGGTCCCGATGATGAATATTCTCAATGGTGGCGAGCATGCCGACAATAATGTCGATATTCAGGAGTTTATGGTGCAGCCGGTGTCGGCACCGAGTTTTGCGGAAGCTCTGCGCGCCGGCGCCGAAATCTTCCACGCGCTGAAAAAAGTATTGAAAGCCAAGGGCTTGAGCACGGCAGTTGGAGACGAAGGCGGCTTTGCGCCGAACCTGGCCACCAACGCGGATGCGCTGGCCGTGATCAAGACCGCCGTGGCCGATGCGGGCTACGAGCTGGGCAAGGACATCACCCTGGCACTCGACTGTGCTTCTTCCGAGTTCTACAAGGATGGCAAATATGTGCTGAGCGGTGAGGGTCAGACCTTCACGTCCGAAGGCTTTAGCGACTATCTGTACGACCTGTGCCAGCAATACCCGATTGTCTCCATTGAGGACGGTCAGGATGAGTCAGATTGGGCGGGTTGGAAATACCAGACCGAAAAACTGGGTGCCAAAGTGCAGCTGGTGGGCGACGACTTGTTCGTGACCAATACCCGCATTTTAAAGCAAGGGATCGAGCAGGGCGTAGCCAACTCGATTCTGATCAAGTTCAACCAGATCGGTAGCCTGTCAGAAACCTTGGATGCCATCAACATGGCGAAAAAAGCAGGCTATACCGCCGTCATTTCGCATCGCTCCGGTGAATCAGAAGACACCACGATCGCCGACTTGGCCGTGGGCACCTGTGCCGGCCAGATCAAGACCGGCTCGTTGTGTCGCTCTGATCGCGTCGCCAAGTATAACCGCTTATTGCGCATCGAAGAGCAGTTGGGCAGTCAGGCGCCGTACAAAGGGCGTTCTGAAATCAAGGGCCAGTAAGCGCTCGCCTCAGTCAGGTCTTCAGGGCTTGGCTGAGGTTTCTGATTTTATTGTTTGTTTTTAATAAAAAAATAAGGTCCTGCGAAGTCGCACAAAGTCCGGTTCTGGGCTAGAGTGAATACACCCTCTAATAAGATGATAAGAGTTGACCCGTTGTTCTGCTCTGAGGGTGAGCAATTGCCTGAACAAATGGTGTTGGAATATTTTTTGTGAGGCAGGCGAAGTTCAGATGAAACTGTTGTGGGGCGCTATGGCGCTGTTAATCGTGTTATTGCAGGCGCGGCTTTGGTTCGGTGAAGGCAGTGTTATGGATGTCTTTTCACTGAAGCAGGTAGTGGCCGAGCAAAAACAGGAAAACCGCAAGCTCAAGGAGCGTAACCGCCGTCTCGATCGCGAAGTGCTCGACTTGAAAGATGGCTACGCCGCCATCGAAGAACGTGCCCGCATGACCTTGGGCATGATTGGCAAGGACGAAACCTTTTACATGGTCGTCGGTGCCAACCGATAGCCAGTAATGTGAACAATTTTTTGATTCTTTTTCCCAAGGGCTAGCCATGGCTGAGCGCCGTCATTGGGCGATCATTCCCGCCGCCGGCGTCGGTGCGCGAATGGCGGCCGACCGTCCCAAGCAATACCTTCCCCTGCACGGCAAGACCGTACTGCAACACACGCTGGATCGGCTGCTGGCGCAGCCAGCTTTCGAGTTGGTGCTCTTGGCTTTAAGTCCCAACGATGTCTGGTGGCCAAACCTTCATGTGCCTCCGAATGAGCGTCTCGAATGCTGCCAAGGCGGAAAAGAGCGTAGCGACACGGTGTTGGCCGCTTTGCGCCACATACAAGGGCGTGCGGCGGCGGATGACTGGGTCTGGGTGCATGACGCCGCGCGACCCTGTATTGCTGCAGATGACGTGCAGGCGCTGTTTGCTGCGTTGCAGCCGGCCGACTGCCCAGGGGTGGTTCTGGCGGTGCCTATCAATGATAGCGTTAAGCGAAGCGATTCCGATGGCGGCGCAGCCGTCAATGTGGATCGACGCAATTTGTGGCGTGCCTTGACGCCTCAGGTCTTCCCTTACGAGCGCTTGTTGCAGGCCTTGGAACATTGCCAAGCGCACAGCATTGCCGTTACGGATGAAGCCGCTGCGATGGAGCAATTAGGTGCGCATGCTACCTTGGTGCAGGGTTGTGCCGATAATATCAAAATTACCGTCCCCGAAGATTTGCGAAAAGCGGAGCATTTTATGCGAGCAGCTTCTTTGAAACCCCGCGTTGGCAGCGGCTTTGACGTACATGCCTTTGGTCCGGGTCAGCATATCGTGTTGGGTGGGGTCAGGATTCCTTACGAGCAGGGCCTGATTGCGCATTCCGATGGTGACGTGTTGTTGCATGCCTTGTCCGATGCCTTATTAGGCGCGTTGGCCCTGGGGGATATTGGGCGGCATTTTCCGGACACCGATGAACGCTGGCGCGGCGCCGATAGTCGCGCGCTCCTGCGCGCAGTCTATGCCTTGGTTAAAGAGCGTGGCTATGTGCTGGGCAATGCTGATTTAACGATTATTGCTCAGGCACCTAAAATGGCACCACACATCGCCCAGATGCAGCAGCTAATCGCCCAAGACCTGGAAGTGACGCTCGGCGATATTGGTATAAAAGCCACCACGACCGAAAAGCTGGGGTTCACTGGTCGCAAGGAAGGGATTGCCTGTCAGGCCTCTGTTCTGTTGTTACCTAGGGATTGAAGGCGCGATGACTGTCTTTGATCTACGTTTAGATTCGCCGTTTGATACTACGTTGGCCAGCGGCGTCCTCAAGCAAGGTGCTGCCGATTTTAAGGTGGAAGAATTGCTCTCTCCGGAATGCGCGGAGGCAGGCGAGCATGTCTGGTTATGGTTGGAAAAGACGGGGCAGAACAGCGAGTTTGTGGCGCGGCAATTGGCGCGCGCCTATGGTGTTCGAGATATGGATGTCGGTTTCTCCGGGCTTAAAGATCGGCATGCCGTGACACGACAGTGGTTCAGTATTTACCTCGGTAAGCGCCCGGAGCCGGACTGGCAATCACTGGTCATCGAGGGCGTCTGTGTTCTGGCGCGACACCGTCATTTACGCAAATTGCGCCGCGGAGAACATCGAGCCAACCGCTTTTCGATTGTGTTACGCGAATTTACGGCTGAGGATGGTTTTTTCAAGATATTAGAGCAAATCAGGGCTCAAGGCTTTCCTAACTATTTTGGTGACCAGCGTTTTGGTCATGCGGGGCAGAATCTGCAGCGTGCAGAAGCTTGGTTTGAGGGACGAATCAAAGTCTCGCGCAGTCAGCGCGCGATGTATCTATCAGCCGTACGTGCTTGGCTATTTAATCTTAATCTGCGACGCGAAGTCGCTGCTGGGCATTGGCTTCAAGCAGGTGAGGGCCCGTTGTATGGTGATGACGCGCCGGGCGTACTGGGTTTGAGTGAAACGGAACGAGGCGTGTTGGTGGAGCATCCACTATTCGCCAAGGGCATCCATCAAAATCGCATGAGTTTGATGCGTCGCCCATATGTGGTGGTGCCAGAGGCTATGTCTTGGCGTCACGAAGGTGATATGCTACAGCTCGAATTCACCCTGCCGGCAGGCGCGTTCGCAACCACCTTGTTGGCTTTATGCATGCAGGTTAATGATGCAAGCTTGCGACCTCAACAGCAGCCCTCGGCCGGAGCCGAGTTATGAGCCAGGTGTTAGCCCATGAAGATCCTGATTTCTAACGATGACGGCATCAATGCGGAAGGCTTATTGGTTTTGGCTGAAACCCTGGCGCAAAGTCACACCGTCCAAGTGTGTGCACCGGACCGTGATCACAGTGGGGCCAGCGGTTCCTTAACCTTAAGCCGCCCTCTACATGTCACCCGTTTGCGCAACGGCTTCGTCTGTATAGACGGTACGCCGGCAGATAGTGTTCATTTAGGAATTACTTCACTCTTCGATACCGAATTTGATTGTGTCGTTTCGGGCATTAATACGCATGAAAACCTCGGTGATGATGTGCTGTATTCGGGCACCGTGGCGGCCGCAATCGAAGGGCGCTTCCTGCTGCAGCCCGCCATCGCCGTCTCGTTAGTGAATCGGGGGCGTTTCCATTTCGATACCGCTGCACGTGTGATAGAGCAGTTATTGCAGCGTTTGCCTGAGCTGGGGCTGCCTCCGCGCACGATTCTCAACGTTAACGTGCCCGATTTGCCGTTTGCAGAGTTGCAAGGACTGGAGATTACTCGCCTGGGGCATCGCGCCAAAGGTAAGGCGCCCGAGGCCGTGTGTGACCCACGTGGGCGCGAGCGTTTTTGGATTGCTACGGCAGGTGAGGGCGATGATGCGGGTCCAGGCACAGATTTTTATGCCGTGACTCACGGCTATGTCTCGGTCACGCCGGTGCAGGTCGACATGACTCGCTATGGTGTCATGGACGAGCTCAAGCAATGGTCGAGAGGGTTGTTGCAGCGTGACGCAATCGTTTGATCTAACCGGTATCGGGATGACCTCGCGGCGTACACGGCTGCGTCTGATCCAACGTTTGCAGGATAAAGGGATCCAGCATCCAGGTGTTTTAGCAGCGATGTCTGAAGTGCCGCGACATTTGTTCTTGGACGAGGCGCTGGCCCATCGCGCTTATGAGGATACAGCCCTCCCGATCGGACATGGACAAACCATTTCGCAACCCTATATCGTGGCGCGTATGACAGAATTGGTTATGGAATCACAGCCGCAGCGAGTGCTGGAGCTCGGCACAGGTTCTGGCTACCAGGCAGCCATCCTTTCGCGCCTGGTGCATAGTGTTTATACCATAGAGCGTATCAAGCCATTGCTGGACAAGGCGATTACACGGTTTCGCAAGTTGGAGTACCGCAATCTATATACCCGGCATGCCGATGGGAATGTCGGCTGGCCTGAAGCGGCTCCCTTTGATGTTATTATCGTCACGGCTGCGCCAACTGAAATTCCCAACGAGTTGCTACGTCAGCTGCAAGACGGTGGACGGATGATTGTGCCGTTGGGCGACAAAACGCAGCATCTCACCATCATTACCCGTAAAGGTAATCGGTTCGATCGCAAAACTGTGGAGCCGGTGATGTTTGTGCCATTTTTACCCGGAGTTATCCGCTAGTCTTGTACTTCCTTCCCGAGTTACAGAATTCAGCTCCAAGGTCTCTTGTAGGCCAAAAACTAAACCGAAAAAAGACCGGCCACCGGAAAAAGTAAGCCTTCGAGGAATCGTGATGAAAGACAGCATTATCCTTTTTATTAAAGGCATGATGATGGGAGCTGCCGATGTTGTGCCGGGAGTTTCAGGAGGCACCATTGCGTTTATCGCAGGCATTTACGAGCGGCTCATCAATGCGATTAAAGCAGTATTGCCCGGATGCATTGAGCTGCTCAAGCATCGTGACTTTGGCGCATTCTGGAAAGCAGTGGATGGCACTTTCTTGCTTACATTACTCACTGGAGTTCTAAGTAGTGTCCTGCTCTTGGCCAGCGTTATTTCGTTTTTAATGGCGGCATACCCCATCCCGCTTTGGTCTTTCTTTTTAGGGTTGATCTTGGCCTCGGTGCACTTGGTGGCTAAAGGCGTTGGACGCTGGACGCCTGGTTTGTTCTTGGTCGCTGGAGCGGGGGTTATGGTCGGGTGGGGGGTGACCTTGATGACGCCCAGCCAGATAGATGCGACTCCGCTTAATCTGTTTTTAGGCGGCATGATTGCCATTTGCGCCATGATCCTGCCGGGGATTTCCGGCAGTTTCATTTTATTGATGCTTGGTCTTTATGCGCATGTCTTGGATGCGGTAAAGAGTTTTGATTTGGGCGTTTTAGCGATATTTTTTGCTGGCTGCGTCGCGGGGTTGTTGAGTATCGCAAACGTCCTTTCATGGGCGTTTCGCCATTTTCACAACGCAACTCTGGCCATTTTGACCGGAATCATGATCGGTGCCTTAAATAAAGTGTGGCCATGGAAAGAGGTGTTGAGTTGGCGCGAGAACAGTCAGGGGGAGCGAACGCCTTTAGTCGATCAGAATGTGTTGCCGACCACCTATACTGAAATCATCGGAGCGGATGCGCAGTTGCTAGAGGCGGTCTTGGCGATGGGAGTGGGGCTGGTGATCGTCGTCTTAATTGAGCGGATGAATAAGGCGCAAAATTCATGATTATTTCGATCTTTAGGTGTTACCATTCGAAACATGTGTTTCGAGCGATGGTAACGCTCGGTATCAGGAAAACCTGATGAAATATAATATAAGATTAGTGTGTTAGGTGTTTAACTTAACAAAGCACTTTAACATTTAGACATTATTGGAATATAAAAAAACATTTATATGTATATATGAGATATAAAAAGGCGGCGTTTAAGCTCTATTTTACTCATTGCACAAGCATTTTTGCGTGAAAAGTATGCGTTTATGGGCTTGTGTAACAGTTTGTATCTGCCTGAGTCTGGTCTTGACGGGCTGTCATTCGTCTGCGCTGTTGCATGATCCCAGCTACAACCCTCCCGTCTATTTTGGCACCCATGTCGTGCAGCGTGGGGATACCCTTTACTCTATCGCTCGGCGCTATGGACGTGAGTTTTCCGAGTTAGCGGATGCTAACGCTATTCGGGCTCCTTATGTGATTCATCCAGGCCAAAAAATCAACTTAGAGTTGCGCGGTCGGACCCAAAAAATCGTTGCCAACAGCACTCCTCCACGGCCGGTTCACAGGTCAAATGTTACAGAAAGTAAACCAAGTAACAATCCAGGATATTCTGTTACAAAAAATAAAAACGCCAAAAACATCAAAGACATAAATTGGCGTTGGCCGCATCTTGGCCCGATACTTGCCAAATACTCTTATGCCAGTGGTGACGGGAAGTCGTCTCTCGGAAACAAAGGAATCGATATCGCTGGCGCGCTTGGCGATCCCGTGTATGCGGCAGCCTCGGGAGAGGTAGTCTACTCAGGTAGTGGTTTGTTGGGGTACGGCAACTTGGTCATTATTACGCATGATGACCGTTACTTAAGTGCCTATGCCCACAATCGACGCAACCTGGTGACTGAGGGGCAGCAAGTCAAACAGGGGCAAGTTATCGCCGAGCTTGGAAACACTGGTGCCGACCGACCGAAACTACACTTTGAGATTCGGCGTGATGGTCAGCCCACAGATCCATTGAAGTATTTACCACTCAGGTAACGAAGCTTGGGCTCATAGAAGAACATCCAAGCCAACAGTAACAGCTAGGTTGCCAATGCGTTACGACGCGCGGCAGACAATAAAAGGCGGGGCTAGACATGTCAGCAGAAAGAGAAGAATTTTTCGAAGAAATGCTTTATGAAGTTGAAGATGACAACTTCGATGATATCGACTGCGAAGAAGAAAGCGATGATCTGAGTTCGGCGGTGGTGTCCCTCGATGCCCGCCGCGGCGCGTTGGGTCTCGATAATAACGGTGCCTATCGTCAGCTCGATGCCACGCAAATATATCTCAACGAGATCGGTTTCTCGCCGCTCTTAAGTCCGGAAGAAGAAGTACATTTTGCACGCTTGGCGCAAAAAGGCGATGCAGCCGGACGCAAGCGTATGATCGAAAGTAACCTGCGGCTGGTGGTCAAGATCGCGCGACGTTATGTCAATCGTGGCCTGAGCCTGCTCGATCTGATTGAAGAAGGTAACTTGGGTCTGATTCGTGCGGTGGAGAAGTTTGACCCAGAGCGCGGCTTCCGTTTTTCGACCTACGCAACGTGGTGGATTCGTCAAACCATCGAACGCGCAATCATGAATCAAACGCGCACCATTCGGTTGCCGATCCATGTCGTAAAAGAACTGAACCTCTACCTGCGCGCGGCGCGGGAGTTGACCCAACAGCTTGATCACGAGCCTTCCCCTGAAGAAATCGCTGAGTTGCTGGATAAGCCGG
>JBFHRI010000128.1:0-8533 GCA_041591755.1 Oleiphilaceae bacterium | reverse complement strand
GTGCGTATCTTCAGATTTTACAGCTGCCTGGGTGTTCTCTAACAAATTCTCGTATTGGGCCTGCCACTGATCGGCCTGTTGCGCTTGCATTTGCGTCTGGGTTCGGGCCAAACCTGTTTGGCGCTGTTGCTGCCGTGTTTCCAACATTAGGGCAAATTGCTGCAGTTTTTGCTCCCAAGACTGCAAGCCTTCGCGCAATTGATAGAGCTCATGTAAATCACTCAAAGCCTGCTGAAACGCCTCGTCTGCCAGCAACCAGGCATAGCTAAAGTCTCTTGGCACCACGGGGAGGCGCCCCCACGCATCGGTCACCAAGCGGGCATCGCCCAAGGCGAGAGCTTGGTCGATCGTGGCGCCGGCAAAGCCGCCCAAAATGCTCTCTTCGCTGAGCGCTTGGCGTCTAATTTCCAGGCTCTCCAATAACGTTTCATAGTGTGCGCCGGCATCACGGTAGTGTTGCAGCGCCAAATGCGTTTGCTGCAATTGCTCGTATAAATAAGCCTTTGCAAAGGGCACCTGTTGCAACCAGGGAGTGAAGGTGTGTTGGCGTTTGCTAAGGCGATTCAGCGCTTCCAATGCCAAGCCGTATTGTTTCTGGTTAGCGGCGCTCACCGCATAGTTGAACAAAGCCTGCTCGACAAAAGGACTGTCCAGGCGCATGTGTTTGAGTGCCGACAACGCCTTAGCAAAATCGCCCGCTTGCAGGTGCAACGTGGCCAGGCTCACTAAAACGCGCTCTTTTAAGGCCGCAGCTTCCGCTTGCTCGTCGTCACTGGGTTCGACAGGAAAATCAGTATGCAGGCGCTGAAGTGCCGCCAACGCTGCGGCAGGTGCACCCTCCTCCAGGTGCTGTAATGCCGCGTTATACGCCAGATAGACCCGCCCCAAATGCCACTCAGGCAGCGCCTCAATGTGGCCTTTCACGTCCTGTACGCCGGGCGCTTTCAACTTCAGCTGTCCCGTTAAATAGGTCAGTTCGTAGCCGAGCTCAGCCTCTACTTTAGTTAGACGCTTGGCATCCACGCGTTGCAGGGCCGCGGCTGCGGGAGGATAGTCGCCCTGCAAATACAACACCTTGCCCAAATAAAACCAGGCCCGGTTGCGATCATCGACGCTGATCTGCTCTTTTAACACCTGCTCAAACAACACCTTGGCTTCACGCACCATGCCATAGGTCAGAAGTAGGCCGCCCTCCACCAACAACGGATGCTCGCCATGATGACGGATGCCACCACGCAGTTTGGCCACATTGAGCGTGGTCAGCGCGTCAGCATACTCGCCCTGATAATACTGATACAGCGCGTGGCCATAATTAAGGTCGCGCGCCTGACGTGGCGCATCGTCAGCCACCAGCATGCCACTCAGCCCGCACCAGGCGAGCGGAATCAAAACACGTCGAAACGCTGTCAAACCGAACATTACTGAGTTTCCCACTCCACCAGCTCAAGCGTGGGCCGATAATTGCTGGACTGATCACGAATGCGGACTTCCAGCGCTTTCAAATCCGTCTGCTTTTCCAGCTTTACGCTATGCGCCAATTTCAGCGGGCGCTTGTCTGAACCCATGCCTTCGACAAAGACCGTGACTTCATGCGCGCCCTGTTTCAGGTTACCGGTATACAGGCGCTGCATGCCGCCTCGTGCCAGGGCCTGCTGTTGGCGCTGGGTATACAAATGCGCCGCTACAATCGTGTCATCCACCTTGAGTTTGACCGAATCCAAGGCTAAAAACTTGCCCGTATCGAGGCTGAGGAATACTACAAACTGGGTATTCGCGGGGAACAGCAAATCCTCTTCCAGAATAAACAGATCGCGATTGAGTTCGATGACCTTTTTCTTCAAAGCTTCCACGCTCAGGGCCACCGGCTCCTCTGGTACCGTCTCAGCTAATGCCTGAGGTAGCCAGCACAGCACACAAGACAGTAGCGAAAGGCTGAACAAACGGTAAATCGGGTGAGTTTTCGTCTGCATCACAGTGCTTCCTTTAAAAAATTCGATGGGACTCATGTCATGCCCCTCAATATTCCACGATCAAAGACAAGCGGGTCACCGTCGCATCAAAGCTGTACATACTCTCCTGCCCCACCGCAGCCGAACCGGCTTTGCTTTGGCGCCGATCGCGATAGTCGTCAAAATCAAACTGCATAAAGTCCACCAGCAAACCCAGCTGCAGGCGATCCACCAAGGGAATCACACCGCGCTTGACTTCATAGCTCAGGCCCAGACCGTAGCTATTGTTGGAATAGGTCGCCAGCTCCTTGTCGCGGCCCATATGGGTCTGGAAATTGGCGCGCGGGAAAAGGTCGGCGTAAAAGTCGGCTTTGGTCTGTTCATAGTGGCGGACATTGGCCTCGACAATGATGCTCTCGCCCACCGCATGCGCATATTTGAGCTGCCAGTTACTGGCCTTGATGCCCCAGGTATCCCTAAACAGGCGGTACTCCGCCATCACTGAGGCGCGATACGGCAGATAGTGCTGTGTGCGCAGAGACACGGCATTCGAAGTGCGGGTTTCTGGATAATCTTCAGGTGCCGTGCCTTCACTCCCATCGGGATTCAAAAATCGATGCACCCGATACGGATTCTCGAGGAAACCCTCATCGGTGATGTGCTCAAAGTTAAGCCCCATGATCCAACTCTTGGTCAACACCTGGGACAAACCAAAACGATAGTGGCGGCGATCCGCCTCTTCTCGGAACACGTCATTGGCTCGTTTCATGACCGTATCCCAGCCCTGAGAATACCCCAAGCTGAGATTGGTCAAATCGCCAAAGAAATCCTGACTGACCTGAAAATGTATCGAATCCGCTTCAAAGTCGTTTTCGGTGCTGTTGGTGAAATGCAGACTCATCAGCGTTTTGTCGTGCAAGAAATCACCACCCGCTGAATATTCGGTCCGCTCTTCGGTATATTCTGAGGCGTTGGTCACGACATCAATAGAAGCCGCCGAAACCGTATCGACATAGTAATGCCCGGTCAGTGAAACACTATTGCCGACGCTTTTCCGCACCAATATAGAGGGACCATCGATGACCATCCCACCACCGTCGTATTTGTGATACATCAGGTCGACATTGTCGGGCTCAAGGGTGCCTGCACTCACCCATGATGAGGCCACCGAGAGGAACAGGCACAGCGCGCGCTTAAGGGCTTTAGTTACAACCACAGCCACCTCCAGCACCACCTTCTGCGCCTCGCGCGGCTTCGCGCGCCTGGTACACATGCCCCATGTAGCCGCCCGCATAACCATGACGATTCAGCTTCATCAGCGGGTCGGCCAAATTATCGCGTTCATAGGGCTTGACCCAGGGTTTGATGCTGCAACCGGACGTACCCAGTAAGGCGGTCGTCAACAGAAGCACTGAAATCTTTTTAAGCCAACTCGGCATTCCACCCGAGCCCGGTCGTTCGCGACTTGATCCAGAATCCGGCCGCCCGACACCTGCCATCAAACTCCCCTGCTTCATTGTTTTGGGCGTCGCCTGCCATGTGGATTCCGGGTCGAGCCCGGAATGACGCGGAGTGGAGAGGAAAGTTTTCCAATGAAGCATCATGGCGAAGCCCTATTATTCCCGCACCAGCTGCTTAACCTGCTTGTCATACTCGACCTCATAGCCTGACTTATAGCCACGATGCAGGTAACGTTTGTTGCCATTACGATCAATCATGATTGTCGTGGGCATGGCATCAACCTGATATAGCTCGCTGATCTTGCTTTCAGGATCGTAAAGAATGGGGAAGCTGACGGGCACCGCATCCAGGAAGCCATTAGCATCGCGCGAATCCTCATCGACATTGACCGCCAAAATAGTGAAGCCCATTTTCTGGTACTTTTTGTAGATCTCGTCCATCAGCGGAAACTCCTGACGACAAGGGCCACACCAACTAGCCCAGAAGTTCAGCATGACGACTTCACCGCGAAAATCCTGCAAACGCAGATTGCTGCCGTCTTTGCTTTTCAAGGTAAAATCTGGCGCTGGGCCCTCCAGAGCTTCGGCCTGTACAGCCAATGCCAAGGCCATGCTGCACAGCAGCGTGCCTAATTGAATCATTCGCTTCATCGCGTTACTCCTGCGTTGTCACGCTTGGTTAAAAAAACACCGACACACCCAGACTGACTTCGGTATTGATACTGGTTTTTTTCTCGCCCACGACATCGATGTCGAACATGTGTTCGCGGACGTTAAAATGCAGTGCCATAAAATCGAACATCAAGGCCTGGAAGCCCGCGCCAAAATTGACCGTGAAACGACTATCACCCGCAAAATCGGTCGAGCCGACACCGGCCGTCAGATAAAAGTTAGTATTCACGGCATAGCGTCTGCCAATAAAAGCCTCACCGGGAAATACGTTCCACCCGACATTCGCACTGTAATAGGTGTAGTCACGATCAGAATCCGAAATCAGCTCGGCCAAGGCCAGCTTTTCAAATGAGGTCTTGCCACCCTCGGCCATGCCGTAGGAGCCTTCAATAAACAGGTCTTCGCTCAAGTGATACGTGAGACGCCCACCGTACAACACTGACGATTCGAAATCCTCGATCGAGAGCAAACCCGCAAACGCGGTAAACTCGAAGTTTTCAGTATCGATCAACGACTCATCCACCGGTTCCGGCTTCACATCCGGCGGAATCAAGGGGAGCATGCGCTCTGCTGCAAGCGTGGTGCCGCCACTGACCAGTAGTAGCAGAGTTAAAAGAATACGCTGAGTCCGATTTTCCATTCTGTCACTTCTTCGTTGCTTGCTCGGTCGGTAAATATTTTGTAGTCCTTCAGATCCATACGAACGAAGTATCGATCTGTCACATAGATGCGCACGCCCACTCCGGCATGCACGCTGTCATCACTGCGATTGTTATAACGCACCAGGGTGGCCTTGGGTTTGACATCGACCCGCCCGCCGCCCAAGGTAAAGAAGGGCGCAACCCGCCAGGTCGGAAAGGCCTGATGCGTTAAATTAAAGTTGTAGAGGCGGGTTTCAGACAATGCGCCCAAGACCTGCGTGGCGCTCAACTCGACGGCCAAATGATCGGTCATCCAGTACACGCCGTTGACGCTGTTCGATGCCGTACTGTCTAATTGCCCGTATTGCAAACCCAGCTCCCAACGCCGGCTATCCATGTCGTCCCAGCGCGGCTCGTTGAAAGCGACACGATTGCCTGTCGCATCATGCGTCAGAAGCACATCATCGATATGGGCCCAACCTTCACGCCCCTTGCTGTCGCGCAGCTTAAGCCATTGCGTCTTGCGAATACCCAACTCCACCCAATCGCCACGCTCACTGACATGAATGACTGGATAGCCGCGCCCTGGCCCAGAACGCCACTCAAGAAAAGGCTCACGCACCTGCACTCGGGCCAGGTCCTGATCTTCGGCCATCCCCGGACACGCCAACACCATCGTGATCAAAGCCAGACCAAGACTGGCTATCCAATTTCTCATGAAGCGAACTCGATTCCTTTTATTAATTCAGCGGCGCATCAAAGGGGTTGTTGTAATACTGGGCCCCGATATCCACCCATTCGCGCAGCAGTTTGAGCTCGGCCTCAGTCAAATAGCCGGCATGACTGCCGCCCGCCGCAAAGCGACTGAAAAAACGGGTACTGGTACGCGCGTTGCCCGCATTCAAACTCGGTGGGACCGTAACCGTGGCCTGGCGCTCCTGCAACACGGGGTTACCGCTACCATCGAGTACCGGATTGCCGTTTCCATCCAGTACCGGATCAAACACCCCGGTACCCACCAGACGGTCCTGCAACACGCCTCCTACCAGTTCCTGTTCGTTATCATTAAAGAGCAACTCACGAAAGGACTTAAGATGGCGCACTTGCTGGTCAGAGTCCCCGTCAGTCAAATCCAATTGAGCCGCCGCAACCTGCGGCATACCGCCTGCATCGCTGGTGGTGTGACACGCGATACAGGTGCGGTCCTCCAGCAACAGGTTTGGATCGGTTTCGTCAAAGACCTGCCGATCGACACTCCACAACGGATGAATGTGATTCGGGTAATTGATCACAATGCGACAGAAACTGCGCCAGAAGGACTGATTCAACCAGGTATCACGGCAGCCGTTCGACATCGGCCAACCCGTGCTCAAATCGGCGTAGCGCCGATTAATATCGGGGGCCGCTGTTGCGACGCTGGTATCGGTCCAGATATCAGCATAGATGATGTCTGGCGCAAGGCGACGGAAATCGCCTTGTCGCAGGGTGTAGGTCGTCGCCATCGTATGACCCATATCGGGGATGTAGGCCGGGTTGGAATTGCTGTAGGGCAAGCCGGTAGTGGGCGCACCCGCATTTAATGGCGCCGGGGCCGCATCCGGACGCCCATGTGGCACGGTGCTATTGGCCGTATGGCAGCCATTACAACTCAGTACCTCTCCCGGCTTCACCTGCAGCCAGTTCTCGTGCCGCGCCGTCACGCGCTCACCCAAACTATTGAGAACACTGATCGAGAAGGGTACGTTGGCCGGTACCGCCACCATCACGGAACCATCTGGTTCCACGGGCGCATAGCCCAATATTTCGCGCATCCGTTGATTACCCGCGCGTCCGAAGGCGGTATTGGAAAAATCACGCACCTCACGGCTCGGTAATTCCGCCGGCTTTTCCAAGCGAACGAAGCGCGCCGCCCGCTGCGCCGGCGGGGTTTGCACGGGGTCCAATATCTGAGCGATCGTGGGCGAAATAGCAACACCGTCAAAATCGTAGACACTGCGAATATGGATCACCCCAAATTCATTGCCATCGGCATCACGCGCCAGCGCAGTTAGTTCGTCGCCCAGAGTCGCAAACTCCTCAGGCAAGGGATCCGGAGAATAACTGCGAGGTAAGGTGCGACTGGCCACCAAGACGGCCTCATCATACTGATAACCTTCTCGCCCACTGCGCTCAACCAGCAACTGGGTCTGCGCGCTATTGTTGAGCATCCATAGATCAAACAAAGGCGGCGCGGCCTGCCATTCGCCCGAGTCAATGCGCTCCTGTGTACAATTGATCGGTGTCGTACCACGCGTCGGATCGGCCGGAATTAAGCGACAGGGCGCCCAGCTGACCAGGTAGCGATTAGAGCCATCATAGATCGGAAAGGCCGAACCGTAGATGCCATTCAGCCCCAGCGGTCCCGCATTGGTAACGCCATTGACGACGGGGGTATGCCCAAAGCCGGACGCACCATTGATGCCGACAGTCCGTTCGACATAGTTGTCGACATCAACTTCGACCGATTGCCACTCAATGGCATTGGCTGTCATTTCGCGTAACTGCACCACGATCTTGCCGTTATCGGCCAGGTGCGGCTTAACGAATTGCACGGTACGTCCGTTTTCGCTATGCGAATGGCGACCGTACAGCAAGGTGAGCCCGGTGCCATCGGGATTGACGCGATAGAGGTTGAAGCCATTGCCGGCAGTCCCGCCGGCGTTATCCCAGCGCGAAAACAAAATGCGGCCATCAGGCAGTACGATCGGATCAAGGTCGTGACTTTGATTGAAGGTGAGCTGGCGAATATTGGTGCCATCGGTTTTCATGATATGCAGCACAAAGTTGTCAACCGTGCGCGCATCATCCTGTGCCGTGTACAGGCCCTTGCCTTCGTCGAGCCGGATTGACATCGAGCGGCGCTGTCGCGTCGAACTAAAGACAATCAGATCATCACTCAGATAGGCCGGTGCAATGTCGTGGCCCTGCTCGGCCACAAAATTATCGGCGATGACCCGCCGTAAGGTCGCGTTGGGAATATCGTATTCCCAGATATTCCATTTTGGCTGGTCTTCTTCGTCCGCGTCCTCAATTTCCGGGGCGCGCATGGAAAACAACAGTTTGCTGCCGTCATGCGAGACTTCCAGGTCCTTCACGTCGTACAGCAACTGCCCCGCATTATTTAAAAACGTCGGGCCGCTGAAGGCCGCTGAACTAATGTCTCGCGCAGGCGCTGTTAGGGCAGCCTGGTTCTTCAAATACAACACTGCACCCGCGTTGAATTCTGCGGGACGGCGCAAATCGACATCAGCCAACTCGTTGCTATTCTCGCGCAAAACTAATTCGCGCCGGATGAAGGCCACGGGATTGTTCTCAATCACCGGGTCTGAAGCGTTTTCTTCATTACCGCTTAGACCGTCACCGCAGGCCGTCAAACCACTGACCGTCAGCGCAGCTAACAGCATTCGAAAGGAAGCGCATGTAAAAAATTGCAATAGGCTGTTACTAATCATTAATCTCTGGACAAGCACTCTCACACCTCCTTTCCGCATAATCAATCACTTAGCTTTCAGCGACGACGGATGATGCCTCTAATTATGTCTGCTGGAGATGTACACGCCATGACGACTGCGTAACGCAGTGTAAGGCTGTGCGCTGCTACTCAAATATTGGTAGGAGTCTTCTACTAAACTTTCCGCATCACGGGGTTGCGACTACTGTTGCAGCATAGAACAAATGAGGAAACTCGCCATGACGATGATGAACGCGGTAATTACGGGCAGGCACAGGGCTTTGTGTGCAACGCTGATCTCCACCGTTCTGTTCACAACAG
>JBFHRI010000127.1:0-8598 GCA_041591755.1 Oleiphilaceae bacterium | reverse complement strand
TTGAGAGTGAATTTACCCGTGAAGATGTGTCGGTGCAGATCAGTCAGGTGCCGGGCGGCATGATGTCCAACCTGGCCAATCAGCTGAAAGAGCAAAACGCGCTGGATCGCATCAAAGAAGTATTTGAAGAGATTCCGCGCGTGCGGGCCGATCTCGGGTACCCTCCGCTGGTGACGCCCACTTCGCAAATTGTGGGTACGCAAGCCGTTTACAACGTCTTGGCCGGAGAACGTTACAAAACCATCACCAACGAAGTAAAACGTTATCTGCAGGGTGGCTATGGTCAGGCACCCGCGCCTGTCAATCAGGATGTTCTGAAGAAGGCGATCGGTAACGAACCGGTGATGGAATCGCGTCCTGCCGATTCACTGGCGCCAGAACTGGATAAACTACGTGTCGAAATCGGCGATCTGGCCTTGAGTGAAGAGGATGTGCTGACCTTCGCCATGTTCCCGGATCTGGGGCGTGATTTTCTTAAGCAACGCAAAGAGGGCACCTTGGTGCCGGAGTCGTTAGAAACGCCAGATGCAGGCAAAAAAGCCACGCTGGGAGCGACCGCCTCGGAGTTTAAAATCGATGTCCATGGCGAATCCTATGAAATCGCCATTACCGGCGTCGGTGATGCCGGCAGTGGCAAGCGCAAAATTTATCTGTCGATGGATGGCATGCCGCAAGAAGTGCTCTTCGAGCCCCTGAATGCCTTCGTCGCGGAAGGTAAGTCGGGTCGCGGCAAGGCCTCCGCCCCGGGTCATGTCACGACTTCGATGCCGGGCAATGTGGTTGACGTCTTGGTAAAGGTGGGCGATACCGTTAAGGCCGGTCAGGCCGTAATGATTGCCGAAGCGATGAAAATGGAGACGGAAATCCACGCTAATATCGACGGCAAGGTGGTGGCGGTCAACGTGCAGAAAGGGGATCGTGTCACCCCCGGGGAAACCTTGATCGAAATCGCCTAAAGCAGTCACACCAATCAAACCGAACTGTGCTATGATGCGCGTCCTTGACGCCGGGCTATCTCCCGGCGTCGTTGGCCGCGTGCCGGGTAGTGGTGGTTTGAAGAGTAACGATGAAAAGCAAAAAAGTTTACAAGGTCATTTTTTATAGCAGCAATGACGACATTTATGAGATCTACGCGTCGCATGTGTTCGCCTCAGAGATGTACGGCTTTATCGAAGTTGAAGAATTGCTGTTTGGTGAGCGCTCACAGTTGTTGGTCGACCCCAGCGAAGAGCGACTGAAGAATGAGTTTGAGGGCGTCAAACGTACCTTTATTCCCATGAATGCGGTTGTGCGCATTGATGAGGTGGAGCAGCAGGGTGCGCCCAAAGTGAACGTGCTGAAAAGTACGGTCACGTCCTTCCCTGGAGGCAAAGGCCCGCAAGCGGGTTCCTGATCCCCTGATCTCTGCAATAAAACCTTAATTGAGCCCCTGAGTTAAGACTGGAGACAAGCATGCTGGCGCAACTGACCTATACCCCGATCTATGCGGCGCTGTTGGCGATTCTAGTGATCTTGCTGGGGGCGCGGGTCATTAAATTTCGCCGCAAGGAAAAAGTTGGCCTGGGCCATGAAAAGGGCTCGACGGCGATGGTGTGTGCCGTCCGCGCACACGCCAACGCAGTCGAGAATATCCCGCTAGCGCTGGTCTTATTGCTGATGCTCGAGCTGAATCAGCTGCAACCCTGGTTGCTGCACGTGCTGGGGCTTATGTTATTAGTCGGGCGAGTGTTGCATGCGTGGGGCATGTCGTCCTTTGGCGGCGTCAGTTTCGGACGCTTTTATGGCATGGTGCTGACCTGGCTATCGATTCTAGCCATGGTCCTTATTAATCTGCTGGTGGTGCTAACCCGGTGACCCCGGAGCGTTATCGCAAACTCAAAGCCACGCTGGATCGGCGCCAGCCCGATCTCACTTTGCTCACCGAGCAGATTCACAAACCGCGTAATGTCGCAGCGCTAATCCGTACCTGCGATGCCGTGGGAATCCATCAATTACATAGCGTTTGGCATCCTGACTCGAGGCCCTTCAGTGGTACTACGATGGGCAGCGATCGTTGGGTTGAAAAAATAACGCACCCCTCAATTGAGGACGGTATCGCCGTCTTACAGGCTGCCGGAATGAAAGTGTATGCCGCGCATCTGAGCGACTCCGCCAAACCCTATCGTGAGATTGATTACACGGAGTCTTGTGCGATTTTGCTTGGCAACGAGCAGCGTGGCGTGAGCGAAGTTGCGGCGCAACTTGTCGATGGACATATCGTCATTCCGATGGTCGGCATGGTGGAGTCCTATAATGTCTCGGTGGCGGCGGCTATTATTCTCGCGGAAGCGCAACATCAAAGGCAGATTGCGGGTTTCTATGATCAGGTGAGACTTGATCCAAGTACGTGGCAGCGTACATTTTTCACTTGGGCCTATCCCGAACTAGCGCAATACTGCGAAAAACGCGGTTTGGACTATCCAGCGATTGATCCTGAAGACGGCACTCTGGTTGACCCTTCTACATGGTACGCGCGCGTTCGGACGCAGGCTTAAAAGGATAGTTAACGGTGCTCGCAACCTTCCGCTCGCTGTTTCGCATCTCTGTGCCCATGGTGGTGGCGCAGATGTCATTCGCACTGATGGGCTTTATCGATGCCGTATTGATGGGGCAGCTAGGTGTCGATGTCTTAGCCGGCGGTGGTCTGGGATCCATCATTTACCAGTTCTTTTATATCGTGGGCATTGGCATTCTTGTCGCGACGGCTAATTTTATCGCCTTTGCCGAAGGCGAACAAAACCACGCTGAAATCCATACCGCCTTATTGTCGGGTGCCGTGGCGGTGGTCTTGATGTGCGTCGTATTTGGCTTGGCAATCTGGCAGATAGGGTCGGTCTTAGTCTGGCTGGAACAGCCACCGCAGGCGATCGTGCATGCTCGTGCGTATTTAAACGTAGTGCTCTGGAGTCTGTTGCCGGCCTTCGGATTTATCCTGTTGCGAGGGTTGGTGCTGGGCTTAGGGAATCCCTCTGCAGTGCTACCGATCAGTGTCGTCGCGACGGTGCTCAACTATCCCATCAGCTATGCCTTGATGACCGGGTGGGGGGGCTTGCCTGCGCTGGGTATTCAAGGTGTCGCCTTGGGTACCGTGATTGTCTCGATATTGATGTTTGTTGGCTTGGCCTGGCTGACTTACCGTCAGCAACTGTTCAAGCCGTTTAAGTTTTGGCGTGGTTGGGATCGTTTTTCCTGGCGCCAGCTTCGACAAACCTTTGGTTTGGGCATTCCGATTGCGGTCGCGCATGCGATGGAAATTGGCATGTTTTCAGTGGCGGCCTTGTTTATCGGCACCTTGGGGATTGAGGCGCTGGCAGCCCATCAGGTCGCACTGCAGTGTGCAACCCTGAGCTTCATGATTCCCTTGGGCCTGTCTCAAGCCGTCTCCGCGCAGGTGGGCTCAGCCTATGGCCGACGTAATTTCAAACAGTTGCGACACGTGGTGGTATCGGGTTTGGCCCTGGGATCCTTGACGGCTACTTGTGCCGGTATTGTGTTTGTCGCATTTCCCGAAGTATTGACCAATCTTTTCGTGGATCGCCAGTCCGGCGCAGACTTAAAGCAAGTCATCGCCCTCGCAATTTCCTTGTTATTCGTCGCTGCCCTGTTCCAATGGGTTGATGCGATGCAGGTCATCCTGATGGGGGTGCTCAGGGGGTTCAAACTCGGCACTTCGCCCACGGTTGTTTCGGTGTTTAGTTATTGGTTAGTGGGTGTCCCGGCCTGCTATTTATTGATGCAAAGTCTTGGTGCCTGGGGGGTATGGGCTGGCATGGGGCTGGGGCTGGCCGTTAGTTCGGTGCTTTTAGCTGCGCTTTACATCCGTGTGTTAAGAAAAGCCGAATCGCACCCGGCGAAAAGTGAATCAATTCAACCAGGTTCGTAGCTTGGGATGACCAAGGAATCCCAACAGAGATCGACTCGGTGTTAAAGGATCGTGCAACGAGTTGCCGGGGTGTTGTGATTCGTCCCTCCTCACAACCTACAAGCCAGCATGGAGTGGTTTTCCAAGAATGAGTATGGAAACTCACGCCCAATGGCAAATCTTAATTTCCCACTATCATTTTCGAAGAAATACTGAAGACAGCCCTAGAAGTGAATGGTGACTCACAGAATGGCGCGTAAAGATAATTCGTGGCGCGCGATGCTAATCCAATCGCACAAATTTAACTCTAAGCTTCGCCTCCGCGTGGGTGCATTCCACTCATATGCCTGTTTCCGGACCGGCATATGAAGTGGAGGGGAAGTCTCGCGTCGCAGTGAGTTTCGTCAATGGTGCGGGCGGCGTCCGCCAACGGCGGGTTAATGTCTGCGCCAAAAATAAAAATTATTTTAAGGTAATAAATACAATGAAAATACCTTGTTTCAAATCCATATCTCTTTTTTTACCCGCCATTGCCCTCGTTGCGCTGAGCGCGCCAGCGTTAGGCAGTACTCTGAATCAGAACATGTCGTGGACCATTGATCGAGCCAATACCACCGCCAAGTATCGAGTGACCGCCTATGGTGATTCGATTTACGCGGGCTATTACGGTTCAACCAGTAACGCAGCCAAGTACTCAGCACCGACGGTCGACGCCGAGTACCTTTCCGCGCAGTGGAACGCCGACATTGAAAGCGTGCGCCGAGCCAAGTCCGGTGCCGTCGCCAAGGACGTCTACGACAACAAAATTGTTGCCGAGCGCTCGTATATGCAACACAGCTCGACCCGTGTAGTCACCTTCGAAATGTGCGGTAACGATGGCCTGCAGGCGCGTTCGGCCTTCAAATCCCAGACCGGCACCTGCAACTACTCCGGCATCAATACCGGTATTGCCAACTGCAAGACCTACGTGGCGGCAGCGATGGACTACATCAATACCAATGCGCACGCGAACGTCAAACTGAAGGTGATCAGCAACCTGTTTTACCCGGGCTATGATGCAGACAATGTGCTGAGTAACTGCACGGACGCCACGACCGGTGCGAAGGTGAATATGCGCGATGCGTTCCTGCCCGCACTGGCGAAGATGAACTACTGGATGTGCGAGTACGCGCGTCAGAAGGGCTTTAAGTGTGTCGATAGCTTTGCCGAATACATGGGTGGCGACTATGACAGCAACGGCGATGGCAAGATCGACTCAGAAGCCCTGAAGTTCGTTGCGGGTGAAAGCGAGAGCAGCTATGTCAACCGTATCACGGGGACCCTGAAGCCGACCCTGCGCGATGCCAACCTCAAGATGGTTAGCGCATCGAGCAGCTATGACTACATTCAGTCCGACGATGTGCACCCGACCTACACCGGTGGCACCGTTAAAGCCGGCCTCTGGGGCGGCAGCACCGGCACGGGCGCACCGCGCTACACCTCGTTTACCGGTGGCAAGAGTCCGATCTGGAACAACTACGGCCATGAACGCATGGGCTGGTCGCTGTCCACCCATAACCCGGTTAGCCCCTGAGCCAGGTCGCTTAGGAGCCCTTTGCCATGTCAGATTTAGGCCAGCAGCGTAACAAGTCTTCGCTTAAGCAAGGCGATGGTGTACGCGTTATCGTCAAGAAGAAGTCAGTGAGTTCTTGGGGGCGCATACTTCCCATTGTCGCCTTGTTGTCCTTAGGCGGCCTTGCCTACCTGCTGATGCCGATCGTCATGGAGACGAAGGAAACCATGGTTAACCCAGAGCTCGCGCCGGCATCAACGGCCCAAGCTTTGGGTGAGAGGCCTGCCGCAGTGCAGGCCTCTTCTTCCACATCATCTGCATTCACCCAAGAAGTCCGTTCTGTGGCTGCGCCTGAAAATATTCAGACCGCACCTCGCGTACAGACGGAGTTAAACGAACGCGCCCCCGAGGAGTCCGACGATTTGGCGAGCTACTTCAATCCTGGCGATCCTGAGCCGACCGGCGCGGAATTGATCCAAGCCCTGAATGAGGCGGGCATTCATACCGGAATCGGCGCCTTCAATCCACCTGGTACCAGTCCACCATTAAAGGGGCTGGCAGTACCAGACGACTTCGAGCTGCCAGCTGGATTCGTGCGTCATCATCAAGTCACCGACGAAGGCGAGCCGCTGGAACCGATTCTGATGTTTTCCCCGGACATCGAGTACTATGAGGCCGCAGGCATGATTCCCGTTCCCGAGGATCGCATCGTTACGCCAGAACTGGCGCCGCCTGGTATGCCGATTCGGGAAATGGTCCCTTCAACACCCTGATTTTGAGTTTCTTTCCAACCTCAACACCCTTGGAGTATTAACCCCGTGAACACGTATCGACCGGTTGCGCCCCAATGGCTGCGCCTTGTTGGAATCGTGGCCTGCGCCATGCTGTTCGGTCTGTGCGCGCGCGGCGGCACGGCTTGGGTGCTTGGCTTTGTCGCGCTGGTGCCGTGGCTGCTGGCGCTGAATGCTGAGCGCAGCGTCGGCGGAGTATTGCGCAGCGCCTGCTTAATGAGCCTTGCGTTTTCGGCTGCGGTTATGCTCTGGTTTGGCGCTGCGTTTGGGGCCTATGTCGGCATCGGTACCACTTGGGGTGTGCTTATCCTGCTGCTGCTCTCTCCGCTGCTGCAAGCACAGTTTCTAGTCTTTGCACTGGTGCGCCATTGGGTTGGGCTACGCTATGGCCCTTTGCTTCGAGCCATTGCTGGCGCCGCGGCCTGGGTCGCCTGCGAGTGGCTGTTCCCAAAACTGCTGGGCGGTACGCTCGGGCATGGACTGCAGCCCTCGGCAATTTTCCGGCAGGTCGCCGATCTCGGTGGGGCGGCAGGACTAACCTTTTTGCTGATTCTGGTCGCCGAAGCGCTGGCCTGCGCGATAGGGCGCAGGCATGAAGGCCTGCGCCGGATCGCTGCCCCCTTGGCGCTGGCGGCGTGCGTTGTACTGGCAATGGGAGGCTATGGCTGGCTACGCCTGACTCATCTTTCGGCTGTGCTCGCTGAACCCGCGCCGACACTGCGTGTGGGGCTGATTCAGGCCAACCTGACCGACTACGAACGACGGCGACAGGAGCAGGGTGCCTATGCCGTAGTGCGGGAAAGCCTCGATACCCACTTTGCGCTGTCCCGCTCGGCGGTTGAGCTACATGGCGCGGAAGCACTGCTGTGGTCGGAAACGGTGTATCCGACGACCTTCGGTCAGCCGCGCAGCGAAGATGGTGCAGAACTCGATGCGGAGATTCTGGCCTTTGTGGATGAACTCGGTGTCCCGTTGATGTTTGGCACCTACGATCGCGACTCCGCAGGCGAGTACAACAGCGCGGCCGTGGTGGAGCCGCGCCGTGGTCTGCTGGGCCACTACCACAAGACGCATCCCTTTCCCCTGACAGAATACGTACCCAGCTGGTTGGATGGTCCGCTGTTTCGGAGCCTAGTGCCCTGGGCCGGAGGCTGGCAAGCGGGCTATGGCGCGCGGGTGTTCCCACTCCAAACCAAAGATGGTCGCGAAGTCAGCGTGTTACCGCTGATCTGCCTGGACGATATGCGCAGTACGCTGGCTATCGAAGGTGCTCGACTCGGCGCGCAGGCCATCCTTGGCCTGTCGAACGACTCCTGGTTCACTGACTATCCTCTCGGTGCGCGCTTGCATCTGTCGGTGGCCAGCTTCCGCAGTATCGAGACCCGCCTGCCACAGCTGCGCGTCACCACCAATGGCCTCAGTGCGGTGGTAGACGAAACCGGCGAAGTACTGGTCAGCACCGAGATGGGCTCCCAGGTCGTACTGGCGGCCGAGGTTCCCGCCCGTGATCCTCAGCCGACACTGATGCTGCGTTGGGGCGACTGGGTTGGACAGGCTGGATTGATCTTCTTGCTCGGGCTAGTTGCGTGCACGCTCTGGCAGCGTCTGGCCGCACGTTTCGCCCCCGTCAGACCGCAGCCTGGAACAGTCCAAGGTGATGCTTGGGTGGTGGCAATCGAGCCTGCCTGGCGTGTCGTTTTCACCTTGCTGCGCCTTAGCGCCGCAGCTGGGCTGCTGTGGCTCGCGCTCGATATGCTGCTGCAGCGTGGGCTACAGGTGAACTCAATCGTGCAGATTCGCGTTTTTCTTTTTGCCGTTGCGGGCCCCTCTATAGTCGCGTGGTTCATTCAGCGACGCTATACGGGTAGGTTTCGGATTGAAGCAGGCTATCTAGTGTTGGACCTGCCGCACCAGCGTATTGAGGTACCCCTACAACAGATCATCGCGCTAGAGCCTTGGCGCTTGCCCCTCCCACGTAGCGGTCTGCACTTGCGCTTGGCCTCTGGAGAGCGTCTACGCCCAGCCATAGCGATAGACGATCCGCTGGCACTGCACAGCGCGCTCGTCAATGCAGGCTCTTCTGCCACCCTTGCTGATGGACTGTCAAAGCGACTTGCCTAACTGGCGGCACTGCGCGCAGCCGAACCACGCAGCTGGTTCGACGCCGGATGGTTCAAGTTTGGACTGTTCCCGTTGCTAGTGGCGATGCCTGCATTCCGACTGCATCAGGTGATCGCATTCGGTGGCACTTTCGGCGAGCACCTCACCTACGGACTCACGGCTTGGCTCACTGGCCTTGGTATCTGGTGGGCATCCTGGGCCATCGGACTGATGCTGTTTGCGGCGGTACTACG
>JBFHRI010000126.1:0-8619 GCA_041591755.1 Oleiphilaceae bacterium | reverse complement strand
TGGATTTAGGTAGCCGGTACGACTTGATCGTATCGGGTATCGGGAATACATCGTTTGATCTTGATGCGCCGTGTGCAGTGATTCCTGGAGAGCTAATCACTGTGGGCAGCGGCGGCTCTTCGATCACATTCGAGATCAGCTGTGAGCAGCCCGTGGTTGATGGCGATGGCGATGGGATTCCCGATACCAGCGATAACTGCCCTCTTGTTGTAAATGCTGATCAACTGGATCAGGATATTGATGGCATCGGCGATGCCTGCGATACCGATCTTGACGGCGATGGTATTGAGAACGAGCTGGACAACTGCATCGCCATCGCCAACCCCGATCAGTCCGATCTGGACGCAGACGGTATCGGCGATATCTGTGATGATGATGCCGATAACGATGCGGTGCCTGATCTTGCCGACAACTGTCCCCTGCTTGCCAACACCGATCAGGCGGATGGCGATAATGATGGAATGGGTGATGCCTGTGATGCCGATGATGACAATGATGGCTGGCCTGACAACTCCGACAATTGCCCCAATATCTCTAATCCAGAGCAGACCGACCAGGATGGCGATCTACAGGGCGACGCCTGCGATGGCGACGTCGATGGTGACAGTGTAGGTAACGCTTTGGATCTCTGTCCGGCAACGCCCGCAGGGGTCGCGATCACGGAGTCGGGTTGTAGTGCTGCGCAACATATCGATCTACATTGCGTTGTAGCCGCATTTCCGGTTCATGGGCGCTACGTGTCCTGTGTCGCGCATGCGACTCAGGATCTGATCAATTTGGGATTGCTCGGTAACGCCGACAAGTCGAAATATGTTTCTCAAGCGGCACAGAGAAAGTAGGGACCCAAGGCTTTGCGTGCGGAAGGAGTGGGCGTTATCGAGTTTTCGTACCTTCCGCAATTCTCTATCGCCTGCTTCAGGTCTGCGTAAGATGCTTTTAAAATGCTCTCGTCTTGCAATGTTCTGATGTGACTGACCGTGTAGTTTGGTGTTCCGCGTCAGGGATTCAAATGAGCCTAGAGAGAGTGACAGTAAAAACTGGGTCGGCTAGATGGCGGGCATCCAAGTCATAAACAAAGGGCTTGCTAAAAGTATTAGAGAGATTAAGTTTGTGCGGTCGTTGATTCACACATCCGCATTAAGTCAATTTTCTTAAACCGAATCAGCCATTCAGTGCTAGCCAGCCCGAGTGGCTTTTGCCGGAGCACTGATTTCGAAATTTGAGATCAGAGCCAGGCTTTTTTTTATTGTCAATTTATCACGGTTCTTCGTGTATTGCGGGCATGCGGTTACACTTGTTCTATTGACGATTCCGCTGCCATGTTATGACTTCAACCGACTCCGATGCCACTGCGCTCACGCAACAAATCAAAGCCCAGGCACTGGCCCTGGGCTTTCAGCAATGCGGCATCACGGATACCAACCTGGCGCAGCATATCGACCATTATCGCGCTTGGTTGGCGCAAAACTATCACGGCGAACTGAGCTACATGGCCGAGCATGGCAGCAAACGCTGGACGCCGGATGAATTGATTCCCGGTACACTTCGGGTGATTTCGGTACGCATGAATTATTACGCTGATCCCGAAAATCCCATGGACGTTTTGCAGGATGGCTCGCGGGCCTATATCTCGCGTTACAGCCTGGGGCGGGACTATCACAAAGTGATGCGTCAGCGTTTGCAAAAGCTGATTAGCTACATTCAAGAAACGGCGCAGGCGCATCAATTTCGCGCCTTTGTCGACAGTGCCCCGGTGCTGGAGCGTGCCCTGGCGCAGAAGGCCGGGCTCGGATGGTTTGGCAAAAATACCATGTTGTTGCATCGCCAGGCCGGCTCGTGGTTTTTCCTCGGTGAGATCTACACCGACCTCCCGCTTGAACTCGATCCTCCCTATACCGAGGAGCACTGTGGCCGTTGCACCGCCTGTCTGGATATCTGTCCCACCAAGGCCTTTGTCGGGCCATATGTCTTGGATGCTCGGCGTTGCATTTCGTATCTAACGATCGAGCACAAGGGCAGCATTCCCGAGGAGCTGCGGCCGGGCATCGGCAATCGCATTTTCGGCTGTGACGACTGCCAACTGGTCTGTCCCTGGAACCGCTTCAGCAAACCCACGCAGGAGCCCGACTTCAGCCCGCGTCATCACCTCGACAAGGCGACCTTGGTCGAGCTGTTCTTATGGGACGAGGAGACCTTCCTCAAACGCACCGAAGGCAGCCCGATTCGCCGCACGGGCTATGAGGGATGGCTGCGCAATATTGCCGTGGCGTTGGGTAATGCGCCGACTTCGATTGAGGTGGTGGAGGCCCTGAAATGTCGGGCCGAGGATCGGTCTGAGTTGGTGCGGGAGCATGTGCGGTGGGCTTTGGAACGGCACAACCCTAAGAGCGAGGAGGCGAGCGGTTAAAGAAAAGGCCCAAGACTACAACGGTCTTGGGCAACTAACTAATAGGTGCTTTACTTGTCACTCGGCTTCACGGGCTGAGACTGCGATCGCGTAGCGTTAACTCCCTGACCGCGCCTAGGCGCCAGTCAGAACCGTTGGTAGATGACCAGACCTCATTGCTGTAGGAGCCATCATAGCCGCCTACGAGAAACATGCGCCCTGCCAAGGTAGCAACTTGATGCCCAGAGCGTCCGCTAAAGCGAATGCCTGCGGAAGCGGGCGTCCAAGTTAAGCCATCCGAAGAAGACCAGACATCATTGAGGACGCCGGCTGAAGTATTGCCGCCGATCACCCAAAGTTTGTCGTGAAAGGCGAACGCTTGATGATCTTCTCTGGGCAGGAAGCCCCCAGAGCCGGTCACAAAAGTCCAGTCTGCACCGTTGGTTGAGGTCCACACGTCGCTGCCACCATCGCCGCCAATCAGCCACAGCGCATTCTTGAATGCGAGGACTTGCAGGCCCATACGGCCATTGAACGCTGCGTGATGTGTAGCGGCGCTCCAGTTCAATCCATCGCTGGAATACCAGACATCACTCAATCGCGTAAAGTTGCTGCTGAGTCCGCCTATCACCCAAAGCTTATTGTCATAAACGACTAATGCATGAGCGCTGCGTCGCGGAAATCCGGCATTATCGGTAACCTGGGTCCAGGTTTTTCCATCCTGCGATGACCAGACGTCATTGGTGCCACCATCGGCGTAGCCGCCCACCAGCCAGAGTTTGTTATCGAAAACGGCGACTTTATGGTGGTAGCGCGCTGCGAAGGGGGCTTCCTCAGTCTCCCGAGTCCAGCGTAGGCCATTTGACGATGACCATATATCGTTTTTCGCAGCATCATAATGCCCCCCGATCAGCCATAACTTCTCGTTGAATGAAACGACTTGATGAAACACGCGCGTGGGAGCGCTTAGGCTGCTTTCGGTCCAGCTGTGCCCATCTTCGGAATGCCAGACTTCATTGCTTTCGTTACCATAGGTCCCGCCGATGAGCCAAAGCTTGTTGTCAAAGATGGCGACATCGTGTCCGGCTCGGCCACTAAAATGCGCTCCTTGATCGACTCGGGTCCAAGTGTGGCCATCAATCGAGGACCATACATCGTTCATAAAGTCGGGATTGGTACCGCCAACGACCCACATTCTCCCGGCAAAGGTCTCCAAGCGGTGCCAGGTTCTTGGGCCGAATGCGGCAGTGGCTGTAACCCTGGTCCAATTCATACCATCCGTAGAAGACCACACATCCTGCTCCATTTGATTGCTCACGCCGCCCATTAACCACATCTTGCCGTCGTAAACGGTAACCTGGTGATCTTCACGCGGCGAGAACCCTGAGTTTGCTGTTCCTCGCTGCCAATTAAGCCCGTCCGGCGAATACCACACATCGTTATACAGGTACCAATGTTGCCCGCGACCACCAATGAGCCAAAGCATGTTATTGAACACGGTCACCTGATGATTATGTCTGGGCCCGAAAGGGGCCGTCGCAGTGACCTCTGTCCAATTGATCCCGTCGCTAGATGACCAGACATCGCTTTGCGGATCGCCGTAGCCGCCACCGATCAACCAAAGTTTGTCCTGGAATACCGTCACCTGGTGACTATTGCGAGCTGAAAAAGCGGCATTCGAAGTTTCCAGTTTCCAGGAAATGCCGTCACGGGAGGACCAAACGTCATTGAATCCGCCCATCATCTCACTGCCGCCGATGACCCAGAGCTTGCCCCGAAAGCTCACGACCTGGTGTTCAGAACGGGGAGAAAATTTACGGCCGCCCAGGGCGGCTTTGGCAGACTTAGCGCCGTGTTGAAAGGCGTAATGACCCTGTTTGGAGAGGCGCGCAGCGGTGTCGGTAATGATTTGATTCGCGACTATTCCGAACTGTCCCTCATCGCAATACTGATAGTTCGAAGTATCGCAATTTTCTGCCGTGCTGCGGTAAAAATGCAGGCCCGCAGCGCCGTCCAAAAGCGAAACTTGCGTGTCGTTGGTGCCGATCCATGCATTTAATTGGACGGTATTGTTAACGGCACTTATGTCATAACGGCTGGATGCCGAGTCATAGATGGCGTCGGCGGCGATATTTGCATGAATGGTCGCATTGCCGGGTCGCAGAACCTCGACCCGTCCGTTGGCGTCAACCTTTGCTACGTCTTGATCACTGGACCAGTAGATAATTTGTCCCGAGCCTCGGCCCGATGCTGGATTTTCTAGTCGTTCCCCCACTACCAGATATTGTGTGTCAGTGAAGGTGAAATTGAGCGCTTGTGCCTGCCGACCTGAGGGAGGAGGATTGCTTCCCCCGCCGCCACATGCGGAGAGCATGGCGGCGACGACCATAATAGAAAAGATGAACGCGCGGACCTGGAGCTTTGAAAGCTTGACTACACACAACATGGACTGGATCCTTCAGCGGTAAACATTCCTGGTTAGGTAGGATGTCTCGGGATGTTGGCGTTCCAAGACACTGGTCGGCGCATCCTACTGCCAAGTAAATGGGTTTACACCGGGGCGTTGAAAGATATTTGCAAATTTGGCGGGCCATCACAGTGCAAGTCCATGCTTGATTAACGTCGGGCTGTTTCGGTCCGGAAAAACCACCTGGATGAAGCAGCCATAATGCGACCTGTTCAGGTGGTGACAGGGGTGAGTTCGAAACAAAGCCGGGCCGGAGCAAGTACCTGTACCGAGACTGATGAAGCTTTTGAGGTGGTGCGGGAGCATGTGCGTTGGGCTTTGGGGTGGCATCAATCTAGATGATCTGACGATATAGTTTAAATTCCAATCTATACAAAACTAAGATTAGAGCTATACAAATTTAAGTTCATAACTTAAATTTGTATAAATTCAATCCTGGAATTTACCTATGGCATATATTCCTCGTCTTTTATCTGAGCGCTTACTCGAGGCCGCACGGCACTTTCCTGCGGTGGTATTGGCGGGGCCTCGCCAGACCGGCAAGACCACGTTATTACGACACCTTTTTCCCAACCATGCCTATGTGACTCTGGATCGCCCTTTGTTGGCAGAGCAGGCGGAGGAGGACCCTGAGGCCTTTTTGGCGCGTTATCCGGCCCCGGTTCTGATTGATGAGGTGCAGTATGCGCCAGGGCTATTTCGGTTTTTAAAGTTACGCATCGACGAGCAGCGGGATCTGCGTGGGCAATACATTCTGACCGGCTCGCAAAAGTTTACGCTAATGCAGGGGATTTCGGAGTCCCTGGCGGGGCGTGTTGCCGTTTTTGATTTTGAAGGTTTGTCAGTACTGGAGTTGTTGGATCAATTTCGCCCGGATGCAAATCCCGCCTCCTGGGCTCCCATCTTTTCGCGCGGGGGATTTCCTGAGCTCTGGCGAGAGCCAGAGATGCCAAGCGGACTGTATCTGGACTCCTATATCGCGACCTATCTGGAGCGTGATGTTAAACAGGTGTTAGCGGTGGGCAATCTACGTGATTTTGAGCGCTTTCTGCGTGCCTGCGCCTTGCGCTCCGGGCAGCAACTCAACAAATCTGATCTGGCGCGGGATGTGGGCATCAGCGTGCCGACGGTAGGGCAATGGCTCAGCGTACTCGAAGCGCTAGGGCAGGTGCACTTGTTGGAGCCCTGGTTCGGTAACCTGAACAAGCGCCTCGTCAAGGCGCCAAAATTATACTTGGCCGAACCCGCCCTAATGGCGCATTTGTGCGGCCTGCGCGCCGAATCCATCGTCAGCTCTCCGATGATAGGCGCGCTATGGGAAACCTTTGTCTACGCTGAGCTGCGCAAACAAGTGGCCTTTCGAGGGCGGCCACGGCAGTTATGGTACTACCGAGACCAGAGTCAGCTCGAAGTGGATTTCATTCTGGACGAAGGAGATTGCCTGCAGTTGCTGGAATGCAAATGGACCGGGAGTCCGTCGCGTCAGATGGCCGAGAATCTCGAGCGTCTGACGCAATTGTTGAACCGAACCGCGCAGCCACCAAATTTGCAGCGCAAGCTGGTATCGCGGGCAACAGAGCGGTTTGCCAGTCAGGGTTTGCACTACCGCTCGCCGCTTGGGGATTTATTGGATTGAGGGCTTTGCCTCAATCCGCCACCGACTTCCTACGCGTTTTCTTCTTCGCTGGCTTAGCCAGCACCTGCTCCAGCTCATCCAAAGCTTCGCCAGTGTAAACCGCCAATTTCTGCATACTGGGCAGCGTATCGCGGCAGCCGGTGAAACCAAAGTTGAGTGAGCCGGTGTAGCTCAGGCAGGTGATGTTGAGTGCACCGCCATGGGCGATCAGGGACACCGGATACATCGCCTCGAGCTTGGCGCCCTCATAATACAAGGTGTCGTCCGGGCCCGGTACGTTGGAGATGGTGACGTTGAAGACCGGGCGCATGCGGCCGCCGAGGCCTGAAATTAGCTGCAGGATGTAGGGCGACATCAACAGCATGGTGTATTGGTTCAGGGCACTGCGCGGTAGGCTCTGCAGATGTTCCTTGGCGCGTTTGGTGGAAGCCATGATGGCAGCCAGGCGTTGCTCAGGATCGGCCTCGTCAGTCGCCAGGCTGGCGATCATAAAACTGATCGCAGTGCCGGTGCCGAGGTCATCAGCGGGACGAATATTAACGGGGATACCGGCAGTCAGCGGCTCAACCGGAAGCGCTTTGTTCTCCAGCAAGAAGCGACGCAGCGCGGTACCGCAAAGATACAGCACGATGTCGTTAAGGGAGGCGCCGCTGAGCTTGGCCATCTGTTTGATACGATCGAGTTCGTAGTGCTGGGTGGCGAAACGGCGCTGGGCGGTCACGCGCTTGTTGATCATTGAATTGGGGCCGCCAAACGGTGCAGCCAGGGTACCTTGTGAGGCACCAGCCTGTACCAAACGAGCCAGCGCGCCGACCAGTTTGGGTGTGGCACTGGCTTGCAGGCGCAGGGCGTCGACAGCTTGTTCGATCACTGCCTGCATGGAAGGAATCTCTTCCTGGCCCTTTTTCCTGGGCGCGCGCTGTGGGCCAATCGACCAGGGCGCTAGCATGTTGACCTGATTGGGGTCGGTCGACAGCACGCGTTGCAATAGACGTACGCCACTGACGCCGTCGATCAGCGAGTGGTGCATTTTGGTATAGATAGCAAAACGGTTGTTCTCGAGTCCTTCAATAATGTGGCATTCCCACAGCGGACGCTTGAAGTCCAGTGGATTGGAATGCAGGCGCGAGATCAGGATCCCCAGTTCGCGCTCGCTGCCGGGCCTGGGCAGTGCAGAGTGGCGCACGTGGTAATCCAGGTCGATTTCTTTGTCGATTAGCCAATTAGGCGCCAACATGCGACCCACGGTGCTGGGGTAGGCCAGCTTGTAGTTCCAGGGCGGTACCACATCGCAGTCGCTTTTCATGCGAGCGACCATGTCGCGCAAGAAGGTGTCCGGCGCCCCCGGTGGCAGTTGATAAATCTGCATATTGCCCACGTGCATGGGCGTTTCATCGGACTCGACCGCGAGCCAGGATGCATCCAATATTCCAATTCGTTTCATCGACACGTCATCTTCCTGTTGAGGGTTGCAGGGGGCTGAATTCTGGAGCGGTATTATACGCCAGCTTTTGTGGGCGTGGGTGTAACTGATCGACAGGATTTTCATTCAGCTTATAACTGGTAGCGGTTCGATTCATCGCAGCGACTGTTTGTTGAGTAGTAATAAAAATGTCTATAATGAATAGTCATTTTTAATTACCTAGGGAGCTGCGCGCATGAAAGCATCCGTAGTCGATCTGCGCTACAAAATGCGCGAGATTCTGGCGGCGTTGGCCAGAAATGAAACCGTCTCTGTAATGTATCACGGCAAGGTGAAGGCCATTTTGAGTCCGGTCTCTCAGGGCAGTGATCGCAGGGTTTGTGAGCATCCTTTTTTTGGTATGCGGTCCGCCGACTCGACTGATATTGCGAACAATCTGAGCGTGGAAGAAGAAATGAAACGCTTGCGCGGGGGGCGCTATGATTTTTGATACGGATATCCTGATCTGGGTGCAGCGCGGAAATACAAAAGCTGCGCGCTTGATCGACGCTGCCGAGCAGCGGTTTTTATCGATCCAAAGTTACATGGAGTTGCTGCAGGGCGCGACCGATAAGCGTCAGTTGAAATACACCAAAGACTTCCTCTCTGATTTTAGCTTTTCGATTTTGCCGCTAAGTGAAAATATCGGGCATCGTGCGCTTGTCTAT
>JBFHRI010000125.1:0-8620 GCA_041591755.1 Oleiphilaceae bacterium | reverse complement strand
GTGGGGGCCGCGGGATGGCCGTGGGGGCCGCGGGATGGCCGTGGGGGCCTCGGGATGGCCGTGGGGGCCTCGGGATGGCCGTGGGGGCCTCGGGATGGCCGTGGGGGCCTCGGGATGACTTAAAGGAAGCCCAAGAGACCTTATTCACTCTCCAAACCCAACTCGTCACTCAGCGACTTTTGCGCTTCCGCTTTGGCCGGAACCACCTCAATCCGATCCACCCGCTGCAACCCTCGCGGCAGCTTATGACCACGCCGTCCACGCTCGCCGATATAATGCGTCAGATCATCAAAGCTAAGCTTCAGGTGACGCTTGCCCGAGTAGACCAGCAGCGTATCTTCCTGACGGAACAAGGCCGCATCGACCACATACTCTTCGCGACTTTGCAGCCGCGCCGAAGGAATACCAATCATCTTATTGCCTTTACCTTTGGCCAGTTCCGGCAATTCCTTGATCGGGAACACCAGCAGGCGACCATCGGTACTGGCGACCACCACGAACTCGTTTTCGAGATCATTGACCGGACGCGGCACCATGACACGTGCGCCCTTGGGCAGCGAAATACTCGCCTTGCCACTCTTGTTCTTCGACAACAGCTCGCCAAAACTACTGACGAAACCATAGCCGGCATCCGACATCATCAACAGCTTTTGCTCCGGCTCGCCCAAGATCAGTGCCGTGAAACTGGCACCCGAGGGCGGACTGATCTTGCCCGTAAGCGGCTCGCCCTGCCCACGCGCTGAGGGTAAGCCGTGCGCAGGCAGCGAATAGGAACGCCCAGTCGAGTCGAGGAAGACCACCTGCTGATGGCTACGCCCCTTGGCCGCTAACAAAAACTTGTCGCCCGCTTTGTAACTCAACCCTTCAGGATCAATATCATGCCCTTTAGCCGCGCGCACCCAGCCTTTTTCTGACAGCACCACAGTAATCGGCTCCGACGACAGCAATTCAGCCTCGGAGAAAGCTTTGGCTTCTTCTCTGACCACAATCGGCGAACGGCGCTCATCGCCGAACTTTTCCATGTCGGCCTTGAGTTCCGACTTGATCAGCTTGCGCATCAATTTGTCTGAGCCCAGGGTTTCCAGCAATTGTTGCCGCTCTTTTTCCAGCTCTGCCTGCTCAGCACGAATCTTCATCTCTTCCAAGCGTGCCAACTGGCGTAACTTGGTGTCGAGGATGTAATCAGCCTGCAGCTCGGTCAGGCCGAAACGCGCCATCAAGACGGCCTTCGGCTCTTCCTCAGTGCGGATGATATGAATCACTTCATCCAGATTAAGGAAGGCGATGAGCATCCCTTCCAACAGGTGCAGACGCTGCTCGACCTTGTCGAGACGGAAGCGCAGACGGCGCGTCACCGTATCGATCCGATAGGTCAGCCATTCACCCAGAATCGTCGCCAGCGACTTCACCGACGGACGGCCGTCGATACCGATCATATTCATATTGACGCGATAGGTGCGTTCAAGATCGGTGGTGGCGAACAAGTGCTTCATTACGGCATCGATATCGATACGATTGGAGCGCGGAATGATGACCAAGCGAGTTGGATTCTCGTGATCCGACTCATCGCGGATATCGGCCACCATGGGCAGCTTCTTGGCAATCATTTGCGCCGCGATCTGCTCCTGCACTTTGGCACCGGAGGTCTGGTAGGGCAATTCGGTCACGACGATCTCGCCGTTTTCGCGCTCATACTTGGCGCGCATGCGGATCGAGCCACGGCCTTGCTCATACATCGTCGCGAGCTCGGCCGCGGTGCTGATGATTTCACCTCCGGTCGGGAAATCTGGCCCTTTCACAAACTGGCATAGCTCTTCAGTGCTGGCATTGGGGTGATCCAGCATATGAATACAGGCCTGGGTGACTTCACGCAGATTATGCGGTGGCACATCCGTCGCCATGCCGACGGCAATCCCGGTGGTGCCGTTCAGCAGGAGATTGGGCAGGCGTGCCGGCAGCGTCTTGGGTTCATCCATCGTACCGTCGAAGTTGGGGACCCAATCCACCGTGCCCTGCCCTAACTCGGCCAGCAAGACCTCGGCATAGGGCGCCAGGCGCGACTCGGTATAACGCATCGCCGCAAAAGACTTGGGATCATCCTGCGAGCCCCAGTTACCTTGCCCATCGATCAATGGATAACGGTAGCTGAATGGCTGCGCCATCAGCACCATGGCTTCATAACAGGCACTGTCTCCATGCGGATGATATTTACCGAGCACATCACCCACGGTACGCGCCGATTTTTTATGCTTCGAGGCGGCCTTGAGGCCCAACTCGCTCATGGCATAAACAATGCGTCGCTGTACGGGTTTTAAACCATCCCCAATGTGCGGCAAGGCACGATCAAGAATGACGTACATGGAATAGTCGAGATAGGCCTTCTCGGTATATTCACGCAAAGAGACGCGCTCAATGCCGTCTTCAAAAGTAGTGATGTCGCTGCACATGAACGGGCGAAACCTCATTTCCGGCTGACAAAAAACAGCGGGCATTATAGGCCTTGAGTGGTTCCTTTCATAGCGGCCAGGCGTGCCATTCGCGCCGCCACACCATGCGAATAAAAAGTTGCAACAAAGCAAAATCTGCGTGCTAAGATAGGCCCCAATTTGCCGAGAAATAGACCCTTAATTGATACCAGGAGCGCTTCCTTCCCGGTGTCAGGGCGACGCAAAGCGCGCCTGCGTCTTACTAAGTAATTCAATTAATTAAAAATTCGGCCAAGCATGCACGTGCCGGCACGTGCCAATAAGAAGAACCAGGGGTGTAAATGAGTTCGGACATCATCTCCAGCGAACAGGCTGCCGAGCAGGCAGAGCTGGGCCTTGGGCCTGATATTTCGAGCCCCGCCGAAAACAACCCCACTGCGTCCAGATCGTCCACGATGAATGAATCCGCTACGCCTTGCCTGCAACTCAAGGGCTCACTGATCCCGATGACCGTGCTGGAAATGACCCGCTACGACCCCGCGCAATTCGAGCATGACCTGCGCGCCAAGGTGAGTCAGGCCCCCGACTTCTTTGAAAACTTGCCCATCGTGATCAGTTTGGAAAAGCTGCGCGAAGGGGATCAGCCCGATTTCACGCGTTTACTGGAGCTGTGCCAACAGTTTTCGATCCGTGTCGCGGCGATACGTGGCGGCCCCGAAGCCTTGCAGCACGCTGCGCGCCAAGCGGGTCTTGGCACGCTGGCAGCGCAGAAAGAGCGCCCAGCACCGGCCACGGAGCCTCGCGAAGACAAGCCCCATGAAGCGCAAAAAATTGTTGAGAAGGTGGAAGTCGTGCGTACGGTGGTGGAAACCCAGCGCCAGATCAGCAAGGTCGTGCACACCCCGATTCGTTCTGGGCAACAAGTTTATGCCGCCGATGGTGACCTGATCATTCTGGCTTCGGTCAGCGCGGGCGCCGAAATTCTGGCCGACGGCAACATTCATGTATATGGCACACTGCGCGGCCGCGCCTTGGCCGGCGTGAAGGGCGACACCAATGCACGCATTTTCTGCCAAAGCATGGCCGCTGAGCTGATATCGGTCGCCGGGCAATACAAAATTAATGAGGACCTGGATCGCCGTTACCTGGGCAAACCGATGCAGGTCTATCTCGAGGATGACGCGCTGAAGCTGGCGGAGCTGGAGTGGTAAGCGCGAGGGAGCGATGGGCGTACGAGACCCGCGCCCAGGCAGACGGAAGCGAAAAGACAGAGCAGATGGAAAAAACGCTATAAACGATCAACCATCACTTTGATGACAGAACGAACAGCTATTAAGCAGGAACAATACCTTGGCTAAGAAAATCGTAATCACATCGGGCAAGGGAGGCGTTGGCAAAACGACGAGCAGCGCTTCCATCGCCACCGGACTGGCTCTGAAGGGCCATAAAACCGTCGTTATCGACTTCGATGTGGGCTTGCGCAACCTCGACCTGATCATGAATTGCGAGCGCCGTGTGGTGTATGACTTTGTCAACGTCATCAATGGCGAGGCCACGCTGAATCAGGCGCTGATCAAAGACAAGCATGTCGAGAATCTCTACATACTGCCGGCCTCACAGACCCGCGACAAAGACGCCCTGACCAAAGAGGGCGTTGAAAAGGTGTTGAATGAACTCTCCAAGAACTTCGAGTTCATCATTTGTGATTCGCCCGCAGGGATCGAGCATGGCGCCACCATGGCTCTGTATTTTGCTGACGAAGCCGTCGTCGTGACCAACCCAGAAGTCTCCTCAGTACGCGACTCGGACCGTATTTTGGGCATTCTGCAGAGCAAGTCACAACGCGCCGAACAGGGCCGTGACCCGGTCAAGGAGCACCTGTTGCTGACGCGCTACAATCCGGCACGCGTGGCCCGCGGCGAGATGCTGAGCGTGGAAGACGTGCGAGAGATCCTGGCCATCAAGCTGCTCGGCGTTATTCCAGAGTCCCCCACCGTGCTGACTTCATCCAACCAGGGTGTTCCAGTGATACGCGACACCAACAGCGAAGCCGGACAAGCCTATGCCGATGCGGTCGCGCGCTTGCTGGGCGAAAACATTCCCCAACGCTTTATCGAAGAAAAGAAAAAGGGCTTCTTTAAGCGCATGTTCAAGGGGTCTACAGCATGAGTTTTCTAGATTTTTTTACCACCCGCAAAAAGAACACGGCCTCGATCGCCAAAGAGCGTCTGCAGATCATCGTCGCTCACGAGCGAGGCAAGCGTGAACAACCGGACTATCTGCCGCAACTGCAGCAGGAAATTCTGGAAGTGATTCGAAAATATGTACCGATCGATCAAGACCAAGTTCAAGTCCAATTGGATAAGAACGAACATTGTTCTGTACTTGAACTGAATGTTACCCTGCCCGATCGCTAGACCGACCAGGCGCCACGGGCGCCTGTGAGATTGCTATGAGCCTGACATCGTTACAACAGCTGACTGCAAAGGACATCATGACACCGTACATCAAGTCGGTGCCGCAACATTGGACCATGCAGAAATTTGCAGCCTTTCTGTCTGAGAATGATATTTCGGGCAGCCCGGTGGCCGACGAAAATGGAGAGGTCGTCGGCATTGCCACTCTCAAAGACATCGCCGACTTTCACTTCAACTCGGTCGAGACCAATTATGACTCCCAGCTCGACGATGAAGAGCTGAAAGAAGCGCGTCGCCTACGCATGATGATTTTCGACGGCATGGCCAAGATGCCGGTGGAAGTGGGCGATATCATGACACCGATCGTGATCTCTGTGGACGAAGATGCCAGCGTACCCGAAGTGGCCAAGCTGATGATGAAAGAGCATTTGCATCGCGTTTTCGTGCGCAAAGATAAGCAACTGGCAGGCATCATAACCACTTTTGACCTGCTAAAATTATTAACGCGGGGTGATCATTGACCCAAGGGCCTGTGGAGTTTTCATGAGTGCCCTACGCAGTACAGGACACGTGTAGTTCACCAGCAGAGGCCTGCCTATGACCCGACGTAAATCCAAACACGAGAAAAAGCTCTATGTCCTGGATACCAACGTGCTGATGCACGAACCGGAATCCATTTTCAAGTTTGAAGAACACTCGGTATTTATCCCCCTGCGCGTACTTGAGGAGCTCGATGGCCACAAGCGCGGACAAAACGAAATCGCCCGCAACGCCCGCCAAGCTCACCGTTATCTCGACGAACTCCTCTCCACCATCGATATCGATAAATTAAGTGACGGGGTCGCGCTCAGCAACCAGGGCGGCAAACTCCTGTTTCAAACCTTTGAGATCGAACGCCGCCAACTGGCCGATAATGAAATCATCGATGTCACTAAGGTACTCAAAGCCGATCCGCGCTTCGAAGAAACCCAAATAATTCTGGTCACCAAAGACATCAACATGCGCATTAAAGCCAGTGTGCATGGTCTGTTTTCAGAGGACTACCGCAACGACCAGGTCGCCGTCACCGGTGACGAACTGCTGTTTGGCGGGCAGATCGAAATTACCGATGCCATGTGGCAGGCGGAAGGCGTTGATGTGCAAGTCGAGCGCGAGGATTCTCCGGAGACTGGCACGCTGATCGTTTACCACATTACCGCACCCTGGGTAAAAAGTTGGCCCTTGAACAGCCACGTATTCTCGGATTCGTCCACCAACCGCAACTTTCGCTCCATTCTGCGCGAGCTGAATGGCCACACCGCTACTGTCGAACTTTTGCCCGACTTCGAATCACACTATCACTGCTGGGGCATTCAGGCGCGCAACAAAGAACAAAATTTTGCCCTAGCCATCCTGACCGATCCAGACATTGATTTTGTCACCATCGCCGGCGAAGCAGGGACCGGTAAGACCTTGCTGACCCTGGCCGCCGCCCTGCAGATGGTGTATGACGATAAGCTTTACGATGAAGTGATCGTGACTCGCGCCACGGTCCCCATGGGTGAAGACATTGGCTTTTTGCCAGGCGAAGAGGAAGCCAAGATTGAACCCTGGATGGGGGCGATTACCGATGCGCTGGAGACGCTCTCCAGCAATCCGGAGGGCAATGACTTTGAACGCAAATCAGGTGTAGAGTTTTTGAAAAGCCGGGTCAAAATCAAAAGCTCTAGCTTTATGCGCGGCCGCAGTTTTTCAGACAAGTTTTTCCTGATTGACGAAGCGCAGAACCTGACGGCCGCGCAGATGCATGGTTTGATCTCACGTGCCGGCCCCGGCACCAAGGTGGTGGCCATTGGCAACCTGAAACAGATCGATACGCCCTATCTGAGCGCCTCGACCAGCGGTTTCAGCTTTGCCATCGACCGCATGCGCAACTGGCAGCATTCCGCGCACATCACGCTGAAGAGCGTGGAACGCTCGCGCTTGGCAGATTATGTAGCCGCGCATTTTTCAGATTGAGCTCAGCGAACGGTCTTTTCGAAGCACCTTGATCAGTCTTCCCAAAGCTCCTTGAATAGTCTTCCCGCGGCTCGACCGCGGGATCTTTTTCAGGCCACTGCAGACTCGACCCCCAGCCCTCCTCAGCCCTTCTTCCACTTACCGCCTTGTGACACGCAAGCTCGCTGGGTATCGGCCAGGGCCTGCGCATCTTTTTTGTAGTAATAAACATTCATGGGTGCGCCCAAAAGCCCCTCACAGATCCCCTGCGATTTGGCTGGACAAGCAGACAACCAGGTCAGTTTGGCCGCAGGCGCCCCAAAAGCCTTTCCCGCCTCGGCCAATCCCTTGCAACTCTCTATGAAATGTTGCTGGGGCGCTCCCGTGTTCAACATACAATCTTTGGCTTCTATCTTTTGCCCCATCAGCGTAAAACTGCCTTCCAACAAACAGGCTTTGTCCTTGGCCATCGCGAGCGCCGGCAAACATCCTAAAGCCACGATTCCCACAATAAAACGAAAACCCTTATTCATGTCATTCTCCTATTAGACTGATTAATTTTTTGCGGACAGCTCACTGTAAGATTGCGCGAGGCCTATCGCGGCCACCAGCTCGCAGACGCCACAAGCAGAGTGTAACGAAGAGACGCAATCCGCCGCAGTTACGTCTTGTTCATACAAGGCTTAGGTGCGGCGACTGCGCTGAAAAAATACGAATCTCGGTATTAGTTTTGGCTGCAGCAGGACTCCCGCCACAGAGCTCGCGATAAACGCGGGAGAATTGAGCATAATCACAAAAGCCAGAGGCTACCGATGCCTCGGTCAAGCTCATGCCCTGATTAACCTTCTCCGCAGTAGCCAAAATGCGCCACCACAAACGATAACGTCGAATGGGCGTGCCAATGACCGCCTTGAATAACTGAATCAAACGCGGGACAGACAGATTGACCTGCGCGGCGATCTCCCCCACCGAAACATTCTCCGCATAGCGTGCGCGCAGGATCGCAGCGGCGCGCAGGACCCGATCATCCGTCAGGTGCGGCTGCCCCATATAACCCAACCAGTGCTCGCACTGCTGCATGACCTCCGAGGCTGCAGGACGCTCGCGTAAAATCGCTTCCGCGTCACGTATAATCACGGCCTCATCCTTGAGATCCTTTAATAGGTGTACACCCTGATCCAGGCAGACTTCTTCACGCATACAGCGGCCCAGCCGCGCGACATCTCCCGACAGATCATCCAGAAAGCTCAGCGCGACGCGGGAGCCCTGAGTATCGAGAGAGATCGTGCTGCCGGCCGGAACTAAAAAGCTTTTGCTCCAACAATCCCGTTTGGATGAGCTAAGTGCCGATTGCTGACCTTCACCTCCGATCAACTTCATCTCGCCGTCTAGCGACACAATCAAGGTGGAGACCGCACTAAAACGTGTGAAATGCTGCTCGACACGCCCCACATAGACGGAGCGACCGGGCGAGCTATAGACGATGGCCTTGCGTTCAGCTTGCGACATAATGATCTGTTCGGCTAAAGAATGAAAAAACTGATCCCGCCAGTCACTACCACTTCAATGGGTCTCAGCGGATTATTTGTATAATTTTTGTAACAGGATTATGCGCCATTGCTGGACAGGAAACACGCTTAAAAAAAAGATCCATTCAAGGCTGAGAAACAAGCCAAAAAATCAATGCGAAGCCCTTCGCATTGTGTCGCCACGGACAAGTAAGGTTTGCGTTGAGGCTTATGACTACCAGAATTTAATCCGCCAAAAGGCGCGACCCAGGTATGCTCTGTGTTTGGCCAC
>JBFHRI010000124.1:0-8699 GCA_041591755.1 Oleiphilaceae bacterium | reverse complement strand
GCAAACGCTGTATTGCCTGCGCACCGACCCATTTAGATAAAAAATTGCGCGTATTGTCCCTAATTTGACGGGGAAAACTCAAGTATAACCTTATTGCTTACTCGTAACTCAAACCCACCGCCTCCGCCCCCAGCCGAAAGCTCAACTCCTGTAGCAGCTCATCATCTGGCTGCACCTGCCAAGACGCTCCAAGCGTTAAGCGAGTGCTGGCCTGCGGGCTTTGATACCACAAGTTGACCGGACAGGTCCCATTCCGATAGGGCCCCAGAATATCCTTTAGTGTATCGATTAAATGTGCCTGTTCGGCGCGCAGTTTCAACTCAATCCCCTTGGCGTAGCGCTGCCTTGCATCAATGAGCGACAAGGCATCACTCGCGCGAAAGCGCATCTCGCCGGAATAGTCGTCAATCGCCGCCACGCCTTCGACAGCAATGATCGCGTCTTTCTGCAAAACCTGACTGCAACGCTCATAGGTTTCAGCGAAGAAGCTCGCCTCGATGCGACCGGTGCGATCATCCAGTGTGACGAAACCCATGGTTTGACCGCGTTTGTTTTTCATCACCCGGATGGCCACGATCAGCCCGGCGACTGTGATGCGACTTTTGCTCGATTTCAGATCACGGATCGCATTGGGCGCAAAGCGTCGCACCTCTTTTTCATACTCATCGAAGGGATGGCCGGTCAGATACAGACCCAAGGTATCTTTTTCCAAGCTCAAGCGCTGCTTTTCACTCCACTCGCGCATGCCGACAGAGCTCTGATACACATCGACATCATCCGCCTCGGGCATCACATCCCCGAACAGATCGACCATACCGGCATTTTGGTTACGCGAATTCTGATCCGCCAGCTTCACCGCCTCTTCAATGGAGGCCATCAAACGTGCCCGACTCGGGCCGATGCTATCAAGCGCACCGGCGTAGATCAGCGCTTCGAGCGCACGCTTATTCACCTTGCGCAGATCGACGCGATCGCAAAAATCAAACAAATGCTTAAATGGGCCGTCTGCCTGGCGCGCCTGCAGGATACTCTCCACCGGACCTTCACCCAGCCCCTTGATTGCGCCCAGCCCATATACGATTTGCCCCTGCTCATTAACGGTAAAGGTATATTGACTGGTATTGACGTCGGGTAGCACCAGTGACAGCTTCATGCGCCGGCACTCTTCCACCAGCGTCACCACCTTGTCGGTGTTCTGCATATCGGCGGTCAATACCGCTGCCATGAATTCGGCCGGATAATGTGTTTTCAGCCACAGCGTCTGATACGACACCACGGCATAGGCGGCGGAGTGTGACTTGTTAAAACCATAGCCCGCAAACTTTTCTACCAGATCGAAGATCTTTAGCGCCAGATCGGGGTCGACGCCCTGCTTCTGCGCCCCGTCGGAAAAGATACTGCGCTGCTTGGCCATTTCCTCGGGCTTCTTCTTACCCATTGCACGGCGCAACATGTCGGCACCACCCAGCGTATAGCCCGCCAGGGTCTGCGCGATCTGCATGACCTGCTCCTGATAAACGATGACCCCGTAGGTCGGCTCAAGAATCGGCTTTAAACTCTCATGCTGGAAATCAGGGTGGGGATAGGCGACTTCGGCGCGACCATGCTTACGGTTGATAAAGTCGTCGACCATGCCCGATTCCAAGGGGCCGGGACGGAACAGCGCCACCAGTGCGATCATATCTTCGATGTTGTCCGGCTGGAGACGCCGGATCAGATCTTTCATGCCGCGCGATTCAAGCTGGAATACGGCGGTGGTCTCTGCGGTTTTCAGCTGTCGGAACGACTCCGCATCATCCAGCGGAATCAGATCGATATTGATCGGCTCCTTGCCCTCTTTCTGCAGGCGCGGATTGATCATTTTCAAGGCCCAATCGACGATGGTTAGCGTACGCAGACCCAAGAAGTCGAACTTCACCAGACCGGCTTCTTCAACGTCGTTCTTGTCAAACTGCGTGACCAGGCCCTCGCCATTCTCGTCACAATACAGCGGCGAGAAGTCGGTCAACTTGGTCGGCGCAATCACCACGCCCCCAGCATGTTTGCCGACATTGCGCGTCACACCTTCGAGCTTCAGCGCCATTTCCCAGATTTCCTGGGCTTCTTCATCGGTTTCAATGAAGGCCTTGAGCGCAGGCTCATCCTGAATCGCTTTTTCCAGCGTCATGCCGACTTCGAACGGAATCATCTTCGACAGCTTGTCAGCCAGACCATAAGACTTGCCCTGCACCCGCGCCACGTCGCGCACTACCGCCTTGGCGGCCATGGTACCGAAGGTAATGATCTGAGATACGGCGTCGCGGCCATAATGGTCCGCCACATAGGCGATCACCCGATCGCGGCCATCCATGCAGAAGTCAACGTCGAAGTCGGGCATCGAGACCCGCTCCGGATTGAGGAAACGTTCGAACAGCAGGTCATAGGCCAGCGGATCGAGATCGGTAATTTTCAGCGCATAAGCAACCAGCGAGCCGGCACCGGACCCTCGTCCCGGCCCCACTGGAATACCGTGGTTCTTGGCCCACTGAATAAAGTCCATCACGATCAGGAAGTAGCCGGGAAAGCCCATTTGCAAGATGATGTCGAGCTCAAACTTGAGGCGATCGTAGTACTCCTGCCGCGCCGGCGTCAGCGAGCCGTCCTCGTGCGCCAGAATGACCTTAAGCCGCTCATCCAGGCCTTGCTTGCAGATCTGACGGAAAAAACTGTCCATCGTCATGCCTTCCGGCACCGGATAATTAGGCAGGAAATATTCGCCCAGGCGCAACTCAACCGAGCAGCGTTTGGCGATTTCAATGGTGTTTTCGATGGCCTCGGGAATGTCGGCAAACAGCTCGCACATCTCGGCACTGGATTTTAGGTATTGCTCTTCGCTGTAACGTCGCACCCGTTTCGGGTTGTCGAGCACTTCGCCGTCGGCGATGCAGACCCGCGCCTCATGCGCATCGAAATCCTCCCGCGTCAGAAACTGTACATCGTTGGTCGCCACCACGGGACAATGACACGCACTGGCCAATTCCACGGCCGCATGCACGTGCTCTTCATCACCTGGGCGTCGGGTGCGCTGCAACTCAAGGTAAAAAGCGTTCGGGAAGACTTGCATCCAATACTGCAGACGTGACTGGGCCTGATCCATTTTGCCGTTCAGCAAGAGACGACCAATCTCGCCTTCTTTGGCGCCTGAAAGCGCAAGTAAACCTTCGGCAGCAGCTTCCAGCCAGGCATGCTGAATGATCGCGCGGCCTAGATACTGACCTTCCTGAAATCCTCGTGAGACCAATTCCGCCAAATTGCGATAGCCCAAATCATTCATCGCTAACAAGGTCAGGCGACTGGGTTGATCGCGATCATCGGGATTGTCGAGCCAGATATCGACCCCAACGATATGTTTAATGCCCGCGCCCCGCACCGCCTTGTAAAGCTTGATCAGCGCACACAAGTTACTTTGGTCGGTCACAGCGACGGCGGGCATCTCATCTTCGGCCAGTTTTTTGACCAAGCCTTTAATGCGCACCAGGCCATTGGTGAGTGAGTATTCGGTATGAATTTTCAGATGGACGAATTTTTGGGGCATGCGAAACCGTGGCTGCTCAATTAACTTCTGAAGAGACTGCGAGATGGGTCATTCTAAACAGAACAGCGTCCAACCACGACCCCTTCGAGGGGCCAACACATTAAAAAAACGAACAACCCTATTTCAGCTCTGCCAAGGCCGCGCGCACCATCGTTTCATCCTGCGGCCCCATCAGCCAGCGCCGGAACTGCCCCTGTGGATCAATCACCATGGTCGCCGGCAGAGCGCTGGGCATTTTTTGATGAAACAAGGGCGCTGGGTCGGTGATCAGTAGCGGCAGAGCGATGTCCAGCTCTTTCGCCTGTCGCGTCAACTCATCCCCCTGGGCACGATCGAAGTTGTAGGCCAAGACCTCAATATCGTCCGCCGCATGCAGACGGTTCAACTCCGGAATTTCCTCGCGGCAAGGATTACACCATATTGCCCAGTAATTGATAAGTAGCCACTGGCCACGGTAATCCTGCAGGTTTTGCGATGGCTGAGCATGCAGCTCCAATTGAACAGCTTTTTCGGAAGAGCAACCGAGGAGCACCCAGACACACAAACCGGCCGCAAGATTTTTTATTTTCATGGAAAAGTCCTGTTAGAATCCTTGTTCTTGTAAGGCTCGGGCTGTGCCCGGAGACTGATTTGCTGGATTACCGTAAGGAAGGCCATGACTGACTCGCTGACGATTTACCATAACCCGCGCTGCTCCAAATCACGCGAGACACTCGCTCTGCTTGAAGCAAAAGGCGTGCAGCCCGCAGTGGTGAAGTATCTCGAACAGACCCCGGACGCCGCAAGTCTGAAAACGCTGTTGCGCAAACTGGGCATGAGTGCTCGAGACTTGATGCGCAAGAAAGAGGATGAATATAAGGCACTCCAACTCGACGACCCAACGCTCAGCGAAGCGGCGCTGGTGGAAGCCATGATTCAACATCCCAAATTGATCGAGCGACCGATTGTGGTAAAAGGCGAGCGCGCTGTTTTAGGCCGCCCACCGGAGAATGTGCTGAGCTTGCTGTAAGCCTCTTCCCCCCGATCTAACGCTTTAACAGACATACCTTGGGAGAACTCATGATGGCTGCTGCGCTACCCTACATCTTGGTACTTTATTACAGTCGTCACGGCTCGACCCGCGATCTCGCACTCCATATAGCGCGCGGCGTGGAGTCCACCAGTGGCATTGAGGCCCGCATTCGAACGGTCCCTTCTGTGTCGCCCGATACTCAGGCCACGCAAGCCGAAGTGCCGAACGACGGCGCAATCTATTGCGAAGCCGAAGATTTGACCCATTGTGCTGGGCTGGCCCTGGGTAGTCCGACCCGTTTTGGCAACATGGCCGCGCCCATGAAGTATTTTCTCGACGGCACCGCCGCACAATGGCTCGCCGGCTCTCTCGTGAATAAACCGGCCTGCGTTTTCACGTCCTCGACCAGCTTGCATGGTGGTCAGGAAAGTACACTATTGTCGATGATGCTCCCCTTGTTGCATCACGGCATGGTGCTGTGCGGCCTACCGTATGACCATGCCGAACTGAATCAGACACGCACCGGTGGCGGCCCCTATGGCGTCAGCCACTTTGCACCAGACGATCCGGCATACCCCCAACTCAGCAACGACGAAATAGCCCTCGCATTCGCCCAAGGCAAGCGCCTCGCTGAACTGGCCCTAAAACTAAATCCTGCTAAGAAGTCCTGATCATGCCGACCATCTCACCGCCGCTTGCCCGTCGTCTTTGCCTCGTTAGCTATGCGCTTTTGCTCATATTCCTGCTCGCTGACAGCGTCCTCAATCCGCCCAACACCGAGACCCCCTTGTGGTTAATGCTTAGCGTCAAACTGCTGCCGCTGCTATTGGTCTTGCCCGGTTTGATAAAAGACAGCCTGCGCAGCATGATCTGGCTATGCTTTATTGATCTGTTTTACTTTACCCGCGCGGTAGTCGACGTGTTTTTACACCCAGGCACTTTGCTGTATTGGCTGCCATTACTGCTATCCGTATTGGTCTTCTGCAGCGCGATCATGTATATCAAATGGGAAAAAGCAGCCGGGCGCACCCTTTGATACAAGGAGCTTTTTGAATGGCGGCAACACTCAACCAAACTGGCCTGAGCTTGAGAAACCTGACGGATCAACTGGTCCGCGATGGCCTGTTGACGCAAAAAGACGCCGACAACTTGCTCACCCCCCCTAAAGGGGTGAAGCATGCGAAGCAGCACGCCCTGGAAACGATTGCCGACGCAGATCTAAGCGCGCCCTCAGGCGAGCGCTTGACCCTGGCTCGACTGACCCAGTGGCTCGCCGATTGGTCGGGCCAAGCGCTGGTCGTGATCGACCCCTTGAAAATCGATTCGCAAAAAATTGCCAAGGTGATGTCTTTCGCGTTTGCGCAACGACATCAAATATTAGCCGTTGAAGTGCGCCCCAATGAAGTGGTCGTCGCGAGTTGCGAACCCTTCGTCGATAGCTGGGAAAAAGACCTGCGGCACGTGACCAAAAAAGACATTGTGCGGGTGATCGCCAGCCCCGCCGACTTACGCCGCTACACCGTCGAATTTTATGAGCTGGCACACTCCGTCACCCAAGCGGGCCAGGAAAATAGCAGCGGTTATACCCAAAATTTCGAGCAGCTACTCGAGCTTGGAAAGCAGCAAACCAACCCCGATGCCAACGACCAACACATCATCAATATTGTGGACTGGCTGCTGCAGTATGCATTCGAACAGCGTGCCAGTGACATTCACATAGAGCCACGCCGTGATATCGGTCAGGTCCGTTTTCGTATCGATGGTGTGCTGCACAATGTCTATGAATTCCCAGCCAAAGTCGGACTCGCGGTGACCAGTCGCCTGAAGATACTCGGGCGCCTCAATGTGGCTGAAAAACGCAAGCCACAAGACGGCCGGATCAAGACGCAAAATCAACAGGGCAAAGAAATTGAGCTTCGGCTGTCGACGCTACCCACTGCGTTTGGCGAAAAACTGGTGATGCGAATCTTTGATCCGCAGGTGCTGCAGTGCTCATTTCGTGACCTTGGGTTTTCCCAGGAAGACTTGCGTCGCTGGCGCGAAATGATTGGCCGCCCGCATGGCATTATTTTAGTCACCGGCCCCACCGGCTCGGGTAAGACCACTACGCTCTACTCCACCCTCAAAGAACTGGCCACCCCCGAAGTCAATGTCAGCACCATTGAAGACCCGATTGAAATGGTCGAGCCCGCATTCAATCAAATGCAAATTCAACAGGGGATTGGCGTGGACTTTGCCTCGGGGGTGCGCGCTTTGTTGCGACAAGATCCCGACATCATTATGGTGGGCGAAGTGCGCGACCTGGAAACCGCCGAAATGGCCACTCAGGCGGCCTTGACGGGCCACCTTGTGTTTACGACCTTACACACCAATGACGCGCCCAGCGCCATCATCCGCTTACGTGAGCTCGGCGTACCGCCGTATCTGATTCGCGCCACCGTCATCGGCATCATGGCACAACGCCTGGTGCGAACGCTGTGTCCCGCCTGTAAAAAAACACACCAAATCGATCCTGATGACTGGGCCATGCTAACGCGTCCTTGGAAGGTTCCCCTCCCAAGCGAGGCATGTAAGCCGGTGGGCTGTCTGGAGTGTCGCAATACCGGTTATCGAGGACGTGCCGGCGTTTATGAAATCCTTCCCTTAACGGATTATATGCATCACCTGATCAACGACCAGGCAGACGCCGCAGCGCTGCGTAAACAAGCCATAAAAGAAGGCATGCACTCCCTGCGCCTCAGCGGCGCACAAAAAATCGCGCAGGGATTGACGACCATTGACGAGGTACTGCGGGTCACGCCGGAGAGCCTCCAGCCTTAGTTTTTTGACCCTCTCGCGAAGCTTATGGGGGTGCTCCGCAAAGGGTTTGAGGTCATCCCGCGAAGGCAACTTTAGTCGTCCCGCTAAGGCAACTTGAGTCATCCCGCTAAGGCAACTTTAGTCATCCCGCTAAGGCAACTTGAGTCATCCCGCTAGGGCAACTTTAGTCATCCCGCTAAGGCAACTTTAGTCATCCCGCTAAGGCAACTTTAGTCATCCCGCGACTCGATCGCGGGATCTCCCCCCGGGCCACTCACATCGTGCCCCACGCCCAAACAAAATTCACTTTTCCATTTTTCATAGGCCTGGAATGCTTGCGCAAAAAGCCATCAAACCAGTAGTCTTATTTTGCGTGACCGCCAGTCACGCAATTTTAGCAGTGTCATCGTTACACCAGAACAACAGACTATCCCAGTGGCGCTAATGATGACGCTGAGATAAGTCGTTACGATAATAACTCGTTCAAACGGACACCCCGGCCATGTTGGAACAGTTCAGTCAAAGCGTACTCAAATACCGCATTTTCTTTATCCTGGCTTCGCTGGCTTTAGTCGCAATCGCCGGCAGTGGATTAGATCGGCTAAAATTCAGCACCGATTATCGGGCTTATTTCAGTGACGACAATCCACACCTGCAAGCCTACGAGGAGCTACAGGAAACCTTTACTCGCACTGACAATGTCATGATTGTCGTCGCGCCTCAGGACGGCAAGGTTTTCAGCCCGAGCACTCTGGACTTGATCGAACGACTGACCGAGGCCGCCTGGAACATTCCCTATTCTGTACGGGTCGACTCGATTACCAACTATCAGCATACGGTCGCGACTGAGGATGATCTCAGTGTGGGCAACTTGATCGAAAATGCACTGACTCTTCCGGCCGAGCAGATCGCTGCCGCTGAACAGGTCGCGGTGCATGAGCCGACCCTGGTGCAGCGTATGATTTCTTCGGCAGGCGATGTGACTGCCATCAATGTGCAGATCCAACTACCCGGCGTCGATTCGTCCAAGGAATCCCCCGAGGTCGCCACGTTTGCCCGTGAGATGCTCGCGCCTTACCTCGCACAACATCCGGACATAGACTTTCATCTTACCGGGCAAGTGATGATGGACAATGCATTCAAGGAAGCGGCCATCAACGACTTGAAAAGCGTCGTGCCCCTGGCGTTTGCGATCACGCTGCTCTGTGTTGCGGCCTATATGTACTGGGCCAGCGGCAGCCTGGTCACCACCTTCAGTGGCACTCTGATCATATTAACCATCATTCTGGCGTCAATCCTGTTTGCTCAAGGTGT